>SSMV01000088.1 GCA_004799435.1 Bradyrhizobium sp. | reverse complement strand
GATCGACCGATTGCGGATCGGCGACATCGCAGACTTGGGCAAGCGCGCGCCGGCCGAGCCCTTCGATCTCCTGCGCCACTGCGGCGAGCGGCGCGGCGTTGCGGCCGGCGATCGCCACATGCCAGCCGGCGCCGGCCAGCGCCAGGGCGACAGCGCGACCGATGCCGCGACCGCCGCCGGTGACCAACGCAAACCTGTCGGGATTCATGCGGCGTCTCCTGAAAGCGCCGCGATCCTATCCGCGAAACGCGTCGCGCGTCACCGTCGCAGGGCGTCGAGGCCGCGTAGGCGCGGCGCAATCTCGCGCAGCCACCGCACCGCATGCTCGCCGAAGCGCAGGAATGGCCGGAAATAATTGCCGGTCACGCTGGAATATTCGCCCTCGGTCGCGCCGACGCCAAAATGGACCGATTCCCGCTCCGGCTTGGGCACATAAAGCGTGCCGAAGATCCAGTCCCACAGCGCCAGCGCGAAGCCGAGATTCTTTTCGAAATGCGCCGGATTGTCGGAATGGTGGATCTGATGATGGGCCGGGCTCTGCAGGATGCGGCCGGCGAGGCCGGTGAAGGCGATCCACATGTGGCTGTGTCGCAGATGGCCGTAGCTGATGAGAAAGAGCATCAGCAGAATATTGCCGTTGAGCAGGGTGAAGGGCTGCACGCCGGGTCCGAAAACATAGGTCATGATCCCGAACACCGAACCGGTGGCGATGGCGATCAGATTCATGAAGACAAGGATCTCGACGGGGTGCTGGCGCAACTCGGTAAGAGCGGTCAGCTCCTCTGCCGAGTGATGCACCTTGTGAAATTCCCACAAGGCGGGAATGCGGTGGAACAGAAAATGTCCGAACCAATAGGCGAGTTCATAGGCGAGCAATTCGACCAGGGTCGCCAGCAGCAACACCGTCCATCCCGGCCAATGCGCGGGTTGTCGCGCGCCGAACCCTGCGTCGAGCGCCGCCAGCGTCGCGTCGCGGCAGAAGACATTCCCGAAGGCGAGGTAGCCGTAGCCGCCAGCAAACAACAATCCGTTGAGCGCCCACATCGTCATGTCGATGCGCGATGACGCGCTCCAGACAATGCGGCGCGGGAAGATCGAACGGATGAAGCCGCGCGCGCTGACCGACCGGCCGCGCGAGCGCCGGCGCCAGAGATAATAGGCGAACGAGCAGGCAAGCGCGCCCGCCAGAGCCGGCGGCCCGTAGGCGGCGGCGACGCCAAAAGTCAGATCGAGACGGTTCAGCGCCGCCGACCACAGCCAAGCGAGAAAGGCCAAAACCCATTCTCCCAAAGAGGGAAATTCAGGGCGCCAAGGCTAGGCGCTCGGCCTTCAGGAAGGGTTAAACCGCGGCGGAAAAGACCTCGCGATCCGCCTCAGCGCGTCGCCTTTTCCGCGCCATAAAGCGCACGGAAGCGAAGCAGGCGCGGGGCGAGCAGACCGGCGCGCGCCGCATCGGGCGCGAATTGCCGCTGCGCCGGCGGGCGGGCGCAGACACTCGCCTCGTCGCCCGCCCCCGCCGCGAGCATGGCGAGACGCGCCGCGCCGAGCGCCGCGCCCGCTTCGGCGCCGGCGGCGAGATCGATCGTCAGGCCGGTGGCGTCGGCGATCATCTGACCCCAGAGGCTCGATCGCGCGCCGCCGCCGACCAGCATCGAGACCTTTGGCCGCGCGCCGGCTTCGCTGAGCACGTCGACGCCATCGGCGAAAGCGAAAGCGACGCCTTCGAGCACCGCGTAAATCAACGCCGGCGAGCCATGTTCGGCGCGCAGGCCGGCGAAGAGGCCGGTCGCCGCGGCGTCATTATGCGGCGTGCGTTCGCCGCTGAGATAGGGCAAGAAAATTGGCGCCGTCTCGACCGCCTTGGCCGATTTGGCGAAGGCCTCGGCCTCGGCGACGCAGCCGCCGACATCCTCGCCGCGCCCGAGCGCGCTGGCGATCCAAGACAGCGCCGCCGCCGCCGACAGCATCACCGCCATGCCGTGCCAGCGATTGGGCAGCGCATGACAAAAGGCGTGCAAAGTGCGCTCGGGCAGACAGACGAAGCGGTCGGTGACCGAAAAGACGACGCCCGACGTGCCGACCGAAACGAAGCCGGCGCCAGGCGCGATCGCCCCGACCCCGACCGCCGCGGCGGCGTTGTCGCCCGCTCCGCCGGCGACCGGAATGCGCCGCCCGGCCAAACCCCAGGCGGCGGCGGTCTCGGCCGACAGATAGGCGGAGATCGCCGAGCCTTCGACGAGACCAGGCATATGCACGCGCTTGAGCCCGGTCGCGGCGAGCAATTCGTCGTCCCAGGCGCGCTTGCCGACATCGAGCCATAGCGTGCCCGATGCGTCCGACATTTCCGAAACCGCTTCGCCGGTCAGACGCAGGCGGACATAGTCCTTGGGCAGAAGAATGCGCTGCGTGGCGGCGAAGACCTTCGGTTCATGCTTGGCGACCCACAGCGCCTTGGGCGCGGTGAAGCCCGGCATCGCGATATTGCCGGCGCGCCGGCGCAGATCGGGAACGCGGCGTTCGAGTTCGTCGCATTCGGCGAAGGCGCGTCCATCGTTCCACAGGATCGCCGGACGCAGCGGTCGGCCAGCGGCGTCGAGGAAGGTCGCCCCATGCATCTGGCCCGACAGGCCGACGCCGGCGAGCCGCGCGAAGGCGTCGGGCGCCAGGCGACGCAGGCCCGCCACCGCGGCGTGAACGCCCTCGACCCAGTCGTCGGCCTTCTGTTCGCTCCACAGCGGCTCGGGGCGCGAGAGTGACAGAGGCACGGAGAAATCGGCGATCGCGTTCTGATCGGCGTCGACCAGCAGCGCCTTGATCGACGATGTGCCGATGTCGAGACCAAGAAAACTCGTGTCCGCCCGCTTGCCGTCAGCCATGTCTTTCCCCCCGGGCGTTGACGCCTCGTTTTCAAGCGGCGGCAAGATAGGCGAAAGCATTCCGCTTGTCTCTCGCCGCGGCGGCGCTGAGACAGCGACGCCTTGCCCGCGGCGGCCCCGCCTCCTAAGTCATGGCCTGGAATGACGAAGTCAAAAAATGAACACGCGAGCGACGGCGCGGCGGCGGCGGCGCATCGGTTTGTCGTCGGCGCGGACGAGGGCGGCGAACGGCTCGACCGTTTCCTCAGCCGTAGCGCCGAGACGCGCGGGCTGGCGCTTTCGCGCACAAGGCTGAAGGCGCTGATCGAAGCCGGCGCGGCGAATGTCGGCGGGGCGGCGCGGCGCGACCCGGCCGCCAAGGTCGTTGCAGGCGCGACGATCGATCTCTTCGTGCCGGCGGCGCAGGAAACGGCGATCGTCGGCGAGGATGTCGCACTCGACATTGTCTTCGAGGACGAACATCTGCTGGTGCTGAACAAGCCGGCCGGCCTCGTTGTCCATCCGGCGCCGGGACACGCTTCGGGTACTTTGGTCAATGCGCTGATCCGCCATTGCGGCGCCAGCCTTTCGGGGATCGGCGGCGTGAAACGGCCCGGCGTCGTTCATCGCCTCGACAAGGACACCTCCGGCCTGCTGGCGGTCGCCAAGACCGATGCGGCCCATCAGGGCCTCGCGGCCCTGTTCGCCGACCATGGCCGTTCGGGCTCGCTCATCCGCGAATATCGCGCCCTTGCCTGGGGCGGGTTCGACGCGGCTTCGGGAATTGTCGATGCGCCGCTCGGCCGTCATCCTCATCACCGCGAGAAAATGGCGGTCGTACCCGCCCAGCGCGGACGCCACGCCGTCACCCATTGGCGCCTTGAGGAGGCGCTTGGCGCCGCCAGCCTGATCCTCTGTCGCCTCGAGACCGGCCGCACCCATCAGATTCGCGTTCATCTCGCCCATATCGGCCATCCCTTGCTGGGCGATTCGGTCTATGGAGCCGGGTTCAAGACCAAGGCGAGCCGCTTGCCGCCGGCGGCGCAGGCGGCGCTGACAGGGCTCGGCCGCCAGGCCCTGCATGCGGCGACGCTGGGCTTCGAACATCCCGTCACCAGCCAAGCGCTCCATTTCGAGAGCCCGCCACCCGATGATTTCATGCGCCTTGTCAAAGCTTTGCGAGAAGGATGACGGCGCAGATGGTCGGTCGATGAATGTGGAATAAACGATTTGTCATCGCCAGGCCGCGAAAACTCTTCCGCGCCGCCCTCTTTCGGCCATGGTGGAGCGACCTATATTGTGCACTGCGGTGATTCCAAGCGCCGCAGGAGCGCCGCGTTTCCGCGCGCTCCCCTCAGGAGGTCCTTATGGCCGCCGCTCTGCCGATTATGGCCGGGGAATCCGGCCTCTCTCGTTATCTGTCCGAGATCAAGCGGTTTCCGATGCTGGAGCCGCAAGAGGAATATATGCTTGCCAAGCGCTGGCGCGAGCATGGCGACCGCGAGGCGGCCCATAAGCTCGTGACCTCGCATCTTCGCCTCGTCGCCAAGATCGCCATGGGCTATCGCGGCTATGGCTTGCCGATCGGCGAAGTCATGTCGGAAGGCAATGTCGGCTTGATGCAGGCGGTGCGCCGCTTCGAGCCGGACAAGGGCTTCAAGCTCGCGACCTATGCGATGTGGTGGATTCGCGCCTCGATCCAGGAATATATCCTGCGCTCGTGGTCGCTGGTGAAAATGGGCACCACCGCCAGCCAGAAGAAGCTGTTCTTCAATCTGCGCAAGGCCAAGAGCCGCATCTCGGCGCTCGACGACGGCGATCTGCGCGACGATCAGGCGACCACGATCGCCACGCGACTTGGCGTCGCCAAGCAGGAAGTCATCGACATGAACCGCCGGCTCGGCGGCGACGCCTCGCTGAACGCGCCGTTGCGCGACGGCGGCGAAGGCGAGTGGCAGGACTGGCTGGTCGACGACAGCCCCGATCAGGAGACGCTGCTGGTCGATCGCGAGGAAAGCAACGACCGGCTCGCCGCCCTGAAAACGGCGCTGCGCGTGCTCAACCCGCGCGAACGCCGCATTTTCGAGGCGCGACGGCTCGCCGAAGACCCGGTGACGCTGGAGCAGCTCTCGACCGAATTTGGCGTCTCGCGCGAGCGGGTGCGCCAGATCGAGGTGCGCGCCTTCGAAAAAGTGCAGGCCGCGGTCAAATCCAACGTCGCGACGGCCCAGATTCCCGGCCGCCGCGCCGCCGCGGCGGCTCTGCCGCCCGCCTGACATTCGTCATACCGTAACCCTCTTTTGAGGAACGCCGCCCTCGTTCAGCACGCCCGCGCTGACGAGGGACGGCGTTTCCTTTACACTTGAGCGCGCCGCCCGCACGGTGCGCGCATCTCGAGCGAGGGATTGTCATGACGTTTCGTCGAATTCGCCTGTCCCGAAACGCCATGCTGGTCGCCTCGGCGACAGTCGCGCTGAGCGCAAGCGCCGCGATGTGCAGCGGGGCCTCGGCCGGCGATCTGCCCGCGAGCCCCGACGGGGCGCAGAAGCTGACCTCCTTCTTCGCAACCTATTTCGGCAAACAGGCGAAGACGACGGTGACGCCGGCCAATCCCGGCTATGACGTCGTCTATGATCTCGGCGCGGCGCTGGCGTGGCTCGCGACGGAAGGCATCTCCTATGACCCCGCCTTGTTCAAATATCACATCGTCGAACAGAACGATGGGACCTGGCGCGTCGAACAGACCGACATCCCGCCGATAACCGAGCACGTCAAAGACGGCAGCGCGGCCATCGCCTTCTCAGGGGTGAAGAACACGGCGATCGTCGATCCGGCGATCGCCTGGTTTCGCAGCGTCGCCGGGACGGTCGACAAGATGACCGTGCAGGTTCATGCGCCGGGCGTCGACGAGAACATTGAATTCGACGCGTTGCAGATGAGCGGCGAGGGCAAGGCCTCGGGCGACGGTCTTGCCTCGGCGACGATGCATCAGACCTTCGGCGGATTTAAAGGGACGGTCGTCGCCGCCGGCAAGGCGGACGACGCCAAGCCGACGACGATCGACCTCCATAGCGACGCGCTCGCCGTCGACGTCGCGCTTGACGGCGTCAAATCGCGCGCGCTGCTCGACGTCTGGGCCTTTCTCGTCGCCCATCCGACGCGCCCGGAGATGGCCAGCAACGAAGGCGCGCTGAAGAGCCTGCTGACGGCGGCGTTGTCGAGCCCGGCCAAAATCGACGAATCGGTGACGCTCGCCAAGCTCACGGTCGACACGCCGCAAGGCCCGGTGACCACGGACGCGGCCAAGATCGGCGTCGGCGGGATGGCTGGCGCGGCTGGCGCGTTCGAAGAGCATTTTTCCGCCGACGGGCTGTCGCTGCCGGCGACGCTGATCCCGGCGCAGTTCCGCGATTTCGCGCCGACTTCCTTTGCGATCGGCTTTCGCGCCAGCGGCTTCAACGTCGCCGCAGCCGGCGCCGAGGCGATCGCCGACATGCATCTCGCCGGCGACGGACCGGCGATTTCCGCCGACGATCAGGCCAAGATCCGCGCCAAGCTGATCGGGCCGGATGGGATCGTCGTCGACATCGCGCCCTCGCATATTCTCGCGCCGCAGCTCGACATCGCTTTCGAGGGCCATGTTGTCTACAAGGACGGCAAGCCGACCGGCTCTTTCACCGTGCATATGCATAATTTCGACAAGACCCAGGCGGCGCTGAAAGCGCTCGGCCCCGAGGCGGAAAAAAAGATCGTCCCGATGCTCGCCATGGTCAAGGGCCTCGCCAAGACCGACCCCGACGGGACGCTGACCTGGGTCGGCGAACTGGGCCCCGATGGCGTCATGAAGGTCAACGGACTGCCGCTCGGCAAATCACCGCTGTAAGGCTTCAGAAGCCTCAACGCTTCAGGCGCAGCGCGAAAGCGGCGTAGAGCGCAATCGCCGCGCTGGCGATGAGATCCCAGCCGGCGAGCGACAGGCCGAGCACGACCATCGCCGGCTCGTCGCAGCGCACCGGCTGCGCCGCCTGCGCCTGTTTGATCAGATCCTCGACCTTGAGCGGCCCGCTGAGCGCGCCGGTGCAGGCGGTCGGGCCTTGCCAGAAATGATATTCGACGCCGGCGTGATAAAGCGCGTAGCCGGCGTTGGCGAGAAAGACGAGCGCCAGCGCGAGGAAACCGAGCCGCGCAAGGGCTGAGCCGCGCGCGGCGGCGTAGGCCGTCAGCGCCGCCAGCGGCGCGCCGACATAGAAGGCGTAGCGCTCGGCGAGGCACAATTCGCAGGGGCGATAGCCTGCCAACTCCAATATCCACACAGTCGCCAGGATCGCCAGCGTTGCCAACAGAATGCGCAGCGCGCGGCCGAGCTGCGTGGGCGGAAAGGCGAAGGCGGCAAGCGTCTGGAGCATCACAACACCTTGGCGGCGATGACGAAGCCGAACACGACGATGACGGCGAGCGTCACGAGAAAGGCGACGAAATGGCGTTCGAGCGCGACGCGCAGCGGATCGCCGAAACGATTGAGCGCAGCGGCGAGCAGGAAGAAGCGCGCGCCGCGCGTCAGCAGCGATAGCATCACGAACAGGCCGAAATTATAGCCGAGCAAGCCGCTGACGATCGTCACCAGCTTGAAGGGAATCGGCGTCAGACCCTTGAGCAGGATCACCAGCGCGCCCCAGCGCGCATAGGCCTCGCGTAGCGCCGCGACCCGGTCGCCATAGCCATAGAGGCCGATCAGCCATTGCCCGAGCGTGTCATAGAGCAGCGCGCCGATCGCATAGCCCGCCATGCCGCCGATCACCGAGCCGAGCGTCGCGATCAGCGCATAGCGCCAGGCAAGCCGCGGCCTGGCGAGCGACATCGGCGCCAGCATGACGTCGGGCGGAATGGGAAAGAACGAACTCTCGGCAAAGGCGATCGCCGCCAGCGCATAAGGGGCGCGCGAACTCTCGGAGAGCGCGATGATCCGGTCGTAGAGGCGATTGGACATGAGACCCGGGGCGGCGAGGCGGGCGAGGCATAGCCGGGCATGGGGGCGAAGTCCAACGCTTGAGCGGGAGCGGTGGGGAGGCTGCACAAGAACGAATATGGCGGTGGGCTGGTTTGAATTTCGCGAGATGATCGCGGCCGGGGCTATGCTCCCGGCCGCGATTGGGAGAGGCCACTGCAATGGCGCGTCTCCTCTTCAGCCACGCCGTGCGCGGCTCCTCGCCCTTTGCGAAGCTCGTTGCGATTGGACTGCGGTGACGGCCGCTCTACAGAGGCCGCACTTCCTTGGCAACCCTGCCGCCCGCCATCTCGGCCAGCGCGGCCACGTCCTCAAAGCAATCTTCGGCGCATTGACCGGCCGCCCATGGCCGTTCTATATCGCGCGCCGTCCGCTTGGACGCGGAGCCCCTGTGGCGGAACTGGTAGACGCGCTCGACTCAAAATCGAGTTCCGCAAGGAGTGCTGGTTCGATTCCGGCCAGGGGCACCACATTGATAATATTGATACTTTTCCTTTCTACAGAGCCATATCAATTTGCTCAAACGATCTGCAGGTAACCACAGGGGAACCACACTTGATGGGGTGAACGGCCCCGCTCCCGGTGCAAAAACGCGTCCAACAATGACCCTGTCAAAGGCTTCAGCCGACATCGTTCGCAGCAGCCTCACGGTGAGCACGCGCGGGCCGATCATGGCGGGGCTGTTAGGCGCCAGAGGCTTGGCGAAGAACAAATGGCTCGGAAACCATTTGTCGAATCCATCCGGCTCGCTGACGTAAACTCCGTTGCAAAACCACTCCGACGCGTACCGATCTCGGCCGAGTTCTTCCATGCGGTCGGCAAGGCGTCCCAAGCCGCAGCTAGAGATTTCGTAGGAGGCAGCCGCAGGCGTGACACAAGCTTAGGGTCCAGACCCATAAAAGTGTTGGCATGAGCAGCGGTTTCCTACTCCACGAACTTGTGGCTCTCGACCCCCTCGCGCCGGCTGGTTTGTCGCTGGTCGGGGAAACGACGCTCTCGCAATTGCAGTCGCGGCCGGATCACGCGGTCAGCGTGTAAACAAGCGCCGAGGATTGACCCCACCGAAGCAAGCCTGACAAAGAGATTGCGACGCCGATCGGCGTCAGGACCGCGTGCCAATCCACATTCGTTGTTGACAAGTAAAACTCGCAAACACAGACAATTCCGTCTGTCGGCGCTCCGATCGTTTCCACTCGCGAGATATTTCATGGAAGAGCCCCGCCGCGTCGAAATCGTCAAGCAAACGCGTCTATTCGAAGACTTCTTCAAGGTCGACGAAGTTGTGGTCGCGCACGAGCGGCGCGACGGCAAAATGAGCCCACCCGAACGCCGGCTGATATTTGAGAGGGGCGATTCAGTCGCGGTGTTGCTGCTCGATCTCGCGGCGAAGAGCGTCGTCTTGACCTCGCAGTTCAGGATCCCAGCTCTCGTCGGCCGCAGACGCACCGATCCTGCGAGCGCGGACGGATGGATCACCGAGGCGGTGGCCGGCATGATCGAGCCGAACGAGAAGGCGGAATCTGCGGCCATTCGAGAAACGATGGAGGAGACCGGCTGCCGGATCCGCAATCCCACCCTCATCGCGAGGTTCTTCTCTTCGCCGGGCGGCGCCTCTGAGCGCGTCTTTCTCTATTTCGCCCAGGTGCGCGGGGCCGACAACCTTGGCGGCGCCGGCGGGGTTGACGACGAAGACGTCGAGGTCGTGCGGATGACCCTGCATGAGTTGTTCGACCGAGTGGACAACCACTCGATCGAAGACCCGAAGCTCCTCATCGCGGCTTACTGGCTACAGGCGCACTTGCCGGCGCTGCAAGCTCGCGAGCTTCTCATTGAAGGCCTGCAGCAGCGCGTTCACCCGACGGCGACGGCGAGCGAAGCTGCTTCCGGGCCGCTCCCGCCCTCCACCCGCCGTTACGCCATCAAAGGCAGGGAGGATCTGATTGTCGGATACAAGACCGGCCCGATCGACGGAATTACCGGGGTCAGCATATGGGTCAATTCCGAAAACACCGACATGATGATGGACCGTTTCATCGGCAAGACCATCTCGGCGAAGATTCGCCTTCTCGGGGCCAACAAGGACGAGAGCGGCAACGTCGTCGAAGACACGATCGCCGACGAGTTGAGGAGCGCCGTCGGCCTACGTGGGCACGTCAAAATTGGCACCGTCCTGAGCACCCGGTCGGGCATGCTCAGAAGCACGCATCAGGTCCGACAGGTTCTTCACGTAGCGAGCGTAGAAGGCGGTCCGGGCGAAGGCGTGCGGGCCGATCCAGCCAAACTCAAGGAATGCGTGAAAGGGGTGCTGGCGCGGGCTGAGCGCGAAAACAATCGATTGTGGAAAATCTTGCTGAGGACGTGGCGTCACCCAAGCGACCTGGACTCGATCTTGGTTCCGATGATCGGATGTGGAGACGGTGGACTGCCGGTCGAAGAGGCGGCGCAAACGATTATCGGGGCGGCGGTCGAGCATATCAGCAGCGTCCAGTTCCCGACTCTCAAGGACATCTATTTTCTTGCGTATCGCGCCGCAGACCGAAACGCTTGCGAACAAGCGTTGAGGAATTTGTGTGAGGAGGGAGCGCTCGTTCGCCCGGAGCGGAGCTAGATGCCGATTTCGGCGATCCTGAAGGACAAGTATTACGAACTTGACGCGCAGCTGCGGCGGCGGTTCTGGCAGCCGCTACGGCTGACGATGCAGATATTCCACGTCTTGCCACTGGCAGCGGCGGTGTTCGTCTTTTTTCTCTTTGCCGACGTTTCACAACTTTCAGAAGTCTATCTCTCGTACCTTGAGAACGCGACTGGGCCCGACCTCACGCAATTGTCTTTGCTCACGGTCAATTTCTCCGCGGCGCTCATCGGACTTGTGTTGCTGAGCGCGCTTCTCTACGCGGCCCATTTTGGGCTCAGCTCGATGCGGATCAATGTCATCTATTCTAGCTATTCCGATCCCTACGAAAGATCGAGAATTCGCGCTCTGCAACGGACGGCTGGGGCCTGCCTGGCGCTGGCGCCGTGGCTTGGCATAGTCGTGGGGCTATACGGACTCAGGAACCATCTCGGGCTAATCTTCAATTCGAAATTGACCGGTTCTCAGTTCGCCCCCCAGATGTTTCTGTTCACGTATGCGCCCAACGCCTGGATGATCGCCGGTTGTTTTTCGGCCCTTGGAATCGCGATCGCCTATTTCCTCGACCACTACCGAAAGCGCCGGATCATTTGTGCGGCCGGCGCATTGCTCGTCCCCCTGGTGGCGATCGGTTTGTTCGTTCTGCTTACGAATTCACATCCGGACGCGAAGATCAGGGTTTCCCGCGACCTCCGCGCGGTTTTGATCTTCCTCGCCGCGGGTTACGTCCTGGTCAACGTTCTCATCGATCGGATGAGGCCGCGGCTCCTCTTTTCCTACACACTTTACCCGAGCACAGGCTTCAACCGGCAGGTGCGGCGACGGATATTCACCTTTATTCTTGTGCTCTTGCCTTGGGCGGCAATCACGCTGTATTGCGCCCTTCTTTGCGACGACATTTCGCCGGGTTCGAACTCGTCGGCGATGATCCCACTCGCGATGGCTTTGGCGATCGCCTTGGGACTGGTGACGGTATGCAAGCTCGACCAGTTCAGGGAAAACCCGGCGCTAAAATGGGCGATCATCCTATCGATCTTGTCGCTATTCGCCGTCAATGAATACGAAGCCATTCGACCCGTCGCCAGTATCGTCTCGCTCTATCGATGGCTCGGTCCACTCGCTTCGATCGCGATCGAATTATTATTGGTGGTCGGCACTCTGACGATGGTCGCTTGGCTGTCGCTGAAGTCCGGCTTTCCGGCATTTACGCTGGCCGTCCTAGCGCTAGCCGTCACCACAATCTTCCCGGTGCCGATCTGGATTACGGTCACGGCGCTCGTCATCGCGTGCCTGGTCCTGGCTGCCGTCGCTTTCCTGTCGCGCCTTCCCTTGGTAGGCGCATTGGCGATGCTCATGCTGATCCCAGGATGGCGCAACTTACAGTGGGACCCCGACGTCAAGCCCCTCCCCGCGATGGATGCGACGGTGACTGGCAGACCATTGTGCATGCGATTCGAGACTTGGCTCGAACAGCGAACTTGGTTCGAGCGGATCGGCACAGACTTTCCTTCAAAGTGTCCTCTGCCGACCGCCGTGGCTCCTCGTCTCGGCCACGAGGGAACACCCCGCCAGCAGCCGGTCATCCTTGTTGCTGTCGAAGGGGGCGGCATATATGCGTCCGCCGCCGCATCCCTTCTTCTTGCGAAGCTGCAAGACGACGATCCGCAATTTTCCCAACATGTATTCGCCATCAGCGGCGTGTCGGGAGGCGCCATCGGAGCGACGATTTTCCAGTCGCTGGATCGTTCGGCCTTTGGCGAACTCCTCGAACCGGCCGACAAGAATTCCGGTCTGGCGGAAAAGCCGAGCGGACGGTCGATCGAATCGGTCAATTCTCAGGGGCCTGAGACTTGCGCTGTGACGCCGGTCGGCGGCGGACAATCGATAGAGCCTCGCTATTTCGAGGAAAAAGTATCGGAGATAATGAAAGGCGATCACCTATCGCCGATCGTCGCCTCGATTTACGGCGATTTCTTCGGCGCTTCGACGCGGCGCGCTCTGACGCTCGCCGAAAGCTTTAGGGAGTCGGTAGAGGCGGTAGACCGCAAAGCGGCAAAGGAGCTCAAGGATCCCTTCGACTGTCACTGGTTGGAGACCAGCCGGGCGCCGGCGCTGGTCCTGAACACGACATGGGTCGAGACCGGTTTTCGCGTCATCTTCGCCCCGTTCACGCGTGATGACATCGGCGACAGGTCGTTATACTCGTTTTCCGACAAAGACATGCCAGGAGATCTATTCGAGGACCTCCGTGGGCAAAAAGGCGTCAGGCGGGTCTCGCTCATCGAAGCCGCCGTGGACAGTGCCCGATTTCCGGGAATCCTCCCCGCCGAGTCGGTGATGATGATGCAGGCGGCTTCGACAGACAAAGGGGAATTATGGAATTTCGTCGACGGCGGATATTCGGATAATTCCGGCACGGCCACCGCGCTCGCCCTTTACCGCGCGCTTCTTCCCGTCACGCCTCAAAACATTGACCTCAAGATCATCGCCCTGACGAACTCCTACGTGAAACCGAATCTCAGTCCCGAGAGCGGCGAGATCAACGGCACCAAATTTCACGACACCCTCGCGCCGTTGGACGCCGTCCTGAAAGTCAGAGACGGCCTCAGCAATGAGGCGATCGCCCGCCTGTGCGATTTCTTCAATTCTGGCAAGGGATGCGATGAAACGGGGACAGAGTCCGACTCCCCACTGCAAATCGTCAGAATCGACCCGCAAAAATATGGTCTGGCGCTCGGATGGGAGCTCTCGAAGACGAGCTTGGGATTGGTGAATTGGATGTTGGGTGATGCGAAGCAGTGCAACGCCCAGGGGACCATCCAAATGGTTCGCGACAATAGCTGCGTACTGAAAACCGTGCACGATTGGTTGGGCGGAAATCAGTTCCGGAATTCAACAGCCCCGTGAGACGGGCGCGCTTGAATGACAGGATTCACGGGGAGAGGCAGGACTGCGCCCCTGCGCCGACGCGCGTTAATTTGTTAGGGTCTCCGCACTCCGGCGCGACCCCTCGCGCCGTTCCTTATCGATCGGTGCGGGATCCGAACGCCGATCAGGCGAGGCAACGCATTGAATTGTCTGCAACCAGCGGGGTCGAGTTCCGATTCGATTCACACAAGAAGCGGTCGCTGAAGATGGTGCCCAGCCGCTCCGAGCGCCAGCACGTCTCCTTTCATCTGCCGAAGCAGCGGACGGCAGGCGGGCTTGGCTCGCT
>SSMV01000087.1 GCA_004799435.1 Bradyrhizobium sp. | reverse complement strand
CATGAACAGATCGCGGGATTGACAGTTTTTCGCGAGACGCGAACGAATGCCTTCTGAACCCCAGAAGGACTTGCGGCAGGACGGAGGACGCTATGACACACGGAACTTTTGTCTGGAGCGAACTTTATACGCGCGATGTCGAGGCCGCCAAGGCGTTCTACGCCGCCACCACCGGCTGGACCTTCGAGGGCATGCCGATGCCGCATCAAAACCGAACCTATTGGCTGGCCAAGGCAGGCGGCAAGCCCGTCGCCGGCATCCTCGACATGCGCGGAATGCTGCCCGATTCCGATCCGCCGCACTGGCTGAGCTATCTCGAAGTTGACGACATCGATCGACGACTTGCCGACATCAAAAATCACGGCGGCAAGGTCGTTCGGCCCCCGTTCGATATACCCGAGTTTGGACGGGTCGCCATTGGGGCAGACGCCACCGGTGCATTCCTGGCCTGGGTGACCACGAAACATTGAGTGCGGTTGGACATGACACCGCACAAGACCCCAAGCGATCCAACCGGGAATAAGGGCACGCCGGTGCGCCGGACGACGCCGCCATCGGAAAGCGTCGTTGCGAGCTGGTACAAAGACGCCAGCCTGCTCGATAGCTACAGCATCGATTTGAGCGCATCGGAACGCTCCAGCATGCGCGCGCTGGCGACGCTGACGGTCGGCAACCCACCGCTGTGGCAGAAGGCGTTGATCGCGCTGCGCGACGCCATGGTTACACCCTTTGGCCTCAAAACGTCGGGTGCGGTCAAGGCGTCCCGGGACAGCAATGAGCGCGTGGAGTTCTTCCCGGTGCAATGGGAGGGCGAGAACGAAATCGTGCTGGGCGCCGATGACCGACACCTGGACTTCCGCTTGTCGCTGCTGCGACGCCCCTCTCCGACCGGCGCGTCGCTCATCGCGACGACCGTCGTGCATTCCCACAATGCCTTGGGCTTCGCCTATCTCAACGCGATCAGGCCCTTTCATCACCTGGTGGTCAGGGCCAATCTGGCGCGCTGCGCACAAACATGACTAGAAGCCCCCGCCGACTTGCAGCAGCATTTGCGGTCGTCGCTTGCGGGTTCACAATCCTATGGTTCTACATGTCAACGCCCGCGCTCATTAGGAACCTACCTGCCAAGCTCAGCGCCGCAAATGATGAACTCAACAAACGAGTTAGCGAACTATTCCCTGTTGGCATTCCCGAGGCCGACTTAATTAACGAACTCTCGCGTCAGTCTTTTCAAGTGGACGCCCATCGAACCGAGTACCGAAGGGCATCGCACACGGAAGGCGATCTTGCTTTTTCGGTGGACGCGACTCTCCCTAAGGAGCATCGAAGCGCGACGTACACGCAATACGGTTTTGCGTGCGAAACGCGGTGGGTTGTGGATTGGACCGTCGACGGCGCGGAGCGCTTGAGAACTATCGCGGCCTATGGTCCTCTTGCCACTTGTCTTTAAGTGACAACCGGCCTGCGCTGAAAATGTGTTTTGAGAGGCGTTTCCGGAGCGTTCACGCATTCTGCTACTCCCCTAGCGGTCGGACCGCAGCAAACCGACCAGCGCCTAGGCCCTTACCGTGATCAATACTTACGACCTTTGCGCCGTCGTCACCCCGCGCGCCATTCGCCCCGGGAACTTCGTTGGCTGGCTAATGGTTTGCGGGATTTGAAACGCGCAATATTGAGACGGCCCGGATAGACATTCATGCCGCCGACTTGCGACGTCGGAGCCTAGCGGCGCGGCGCAGCGCGTCATTAATACGGCTCTGCCAGCCGGCGCCCTTCGCCTTGAAAGCTTCAAGCACATCCGCGTCGAGTCGGATGGTCGTCGATACCTTGGGATGCTCGATCGGTGGCCGACCGCGCTTGACCGAAGCAGCATCGAGGCGGGCGCGATACTCAGGCGTCGAAAGGTCCGGGGCGGTTTCAGGATCCCAATCGGGGGCCGTAAAGCGCTTTTTCGCGGGCATTGGCTTTCCTCATGCTGATGATGCGGCGGCTCTCGCCGCGCCATGTCCAAACGATGACAACCATGCGCCGATCAAAATGGCCGACTGTAATGAACCGGTCTTCGCCATAGGCAAGACGGTCGTCGGCGATCGTCAGCGTGGCGCCAGCGAAGATCGCTTCGGCCCGCGCCATGTCGAGCCCGCGCTCTCGAAAGGTGCGGTCTCTTTTCGCGGGATCGAATTCGATCGGCACGTTTTATTGTTACTACAGAAACGCCTCGCGGTCAATTTTCGTAGTAACAAAAAATATCATGCGCCCATCCCGCGCCGCCGACTTGCGACCTACAGGGAAATTGGTGGGGGAGGTAGGACTCGAACCTACGAAGGCTAAGCCAGCGGATTTACAGTCCGCCCCCTTTGCCACTCGGGACACTCCCCCATCGGCCCTAGGCCGGGGACGAAAACGCCTCGGGCGAGCCGAGGCGCAGTCGGCTGGCCTTATCTTGCGCTCCTCCCAGCCTGTCAACAGGGAAAAGCGGCGGCGCGGCCCACCCTGGACTGCGGTTAACGCCGCCCACGCGTCTTGACGGCGGGTCGGCGGGCGTCATGGTGCGCCGATGTCGCAAAAGCCCCGCGAATCGCCGCCGCTGTCGGAAGTCCTGCGGGATCCGCGCGTGGCCCTGATGCTGGCGCTCGGCTTTTCCTCCGGCCTGCCCTTTCTGCTGATCTTCTCGACCCAGTCGGTGTGGCTGCGCGAGGCGGGCGTGACGCGCTCGGCGATCGGCCTGATGAGCTACGCCGCGCTGGCCTTCAGCTTCAAATTCATCTGGGCGCCGGTGATCGACCGTTTCGACCCGCCGCTCACCGGCGCTCTGCTCGGGCGCCGGCGCGGCTGGATGCTGCTTGCCCAGTTTGGCGTCGCGGCGGGCCTTGCCGGTCTCGCCTTCGGATCGCCCACCGACGGCCTCGCCTGGAACATCGGCTTCGCCTTCGTAACCGCTTTCGCCGCCGCCACACAGGACGTGACGATCGACGGCTGGCGCATCGACGCCGCGCCGTCGGAAAAGCAGGGCATGATGTCGGCCGTCTATCAGCTCGGCTATCGGCTGGCGATGCTCTGCGCCGGCGCCGGCGCGCTCTATGTCGCCGATTTCGTCAGTTGGCGCGCCGCCTATCTGGTGATGGCGGGGCTGATGATCGTCGGCGTCGCCGGCTGTCTGTTGTCGCCGCGGCTCGACGGGCCGGCACGCCAAAGCGCGAGCCCATTCGCCGCCTTCGGCGAGCCGCTCGCCGATCTTCTGCGCCGCTACGGTCCGGCACTCATTGCCATTCTGGCGCTGGTGGCGATCTATCGCCTGCCCGATTTCGTCTCCGGCGTGATGGCGAACCCGCTCTATATCGATCTCGGCTTCACCAAGAGCGACATCGCCACCGTCTCCAAGCTTTATGGCGTCTGGATCGGCATCGCCGGCGCCTTCGGCGGCGGCGTCGCTGTGGCGCGGCTCGGCATGATGCCAACGCTGCTGATCGGCGGCTTCGCCGCTTCCGCCTCGCATCTGACCCTGGCGCTGCTGGCCGCCTCTGGCGCGCAATTGCCGCTGCTGACGCTCGCCGTCAGCGTCGAGAGTTTCGCCTCGGGCTTCGCCGGCGCGGCGCTGATCGCCTATATGTCGTCGCTTGTCTCGCCCGCCTATGCAGCGACCCAATATGCGCTGCTGTCGTCGCTCTATGCCCTGCCGGGCAAATTCGTCGGCGGCCTGTCGGGCGTGATGGTCGACGCCTTCGGCTATGTCAGGTTTTTCCTCGCGACCGCCGCGATCGGCATTCCGGTGGTGGCGCTGACGCTGATCGTCTGGCGGCTGGCGCGCACATCGGCGCCGCCCAAGGAGGCGGAGGCCAGCGCCTCATAGAAGTTCGTTGTGGAAGCCGAGCCGCTTCGCGTTCTGGCCCCAGTCGATCTGCTCAACCGGCGTGACGAGGATTTCAAAAGTCTCGCCCGCCTGCGCCCGCACCAATTCGGCAAAGCCCCGGCGCTCCGCGTCGCTCAGCGCGCTGCGGCCGCCGATTTCGACCGCCAGTTTTGACGGCGCGATCTGCCGGATCCGATAGTCGTCGAAGGCGGCGATCGCCATCATCTCATTGCCCGGAACATAGAAGGGCGCGAGCCGCCCGTCGGGATATTTCAGCAATCCCTTCGACCGTCCGACGATATTGGCGAGGACCGGACCGTCGTGACCGCAGGGGCAGCGGGTGGCGAGCGAGGCGAGATCGCCAACCTCGTAGCGGATGAATGGCGTGGCGTAGGAATGAAGATGCGTCACGAGCACATTGCCGACGACAGCCCCATCCACCTCTGTCTCGCTGCCCGGCGCGATCTCGACCACGACATTGCTGGTCACGACATGGAAGCGCCCCGGACAGCGCTCGCATTCCATCGCGATCGGCCCGACCTCCTCGCAGGAATAGGAAACACGCGAAGCGACGCCGGCGGCGGACAATCGCGCCCTTATGCGCGCATCGAAAGGCTCGGCGAACAGGATCAGCATCGCGGCGCCGGCCTCTTTCATCTCCTCCGGGCTGACGCTTTGCAGCAGCCAGTCGAGCAGGCGCGGCGCGATCGACAGATAGCCGATCGGGTCTTTCTTCAGCTCCGCCCAAAGGTCTCTGGCGTCGGCGCGCAGCAGTTTGATCTCCTTGTTGGCGGCGCTGCGAATGAAGGGCGCCAGCACGCCGAGCCATGACGCGGTCTTCTCGACGATGAACCCCTGCCCGCCCGGCGTCCGGTCGTAGTTGACGGCGGTGCGATGAAGCGTCAGGTCGCGGCCCTCGAGAAAATACTGCGCCAGCGAGCGGATCGTATTGTAGTTCATGTTCATCTCGGAGACGAAGAAGCGCACTGGCGCGCCCGACGAACCCGAGGTCGCATGCTCCCGCACGCCGACCTTGTCGGCCGGTTTCAACAGCGCGCCTTCCGCTTCGACCTGCGCGCGCAAGTCGCGCCGCGAGAGAATGGGCAGTGTCGCGAGGTCGCGATCGGCAATGGGTATTCGCGACCCCAGCCGGTCGCGCCAGAAGGCCGAGCGTTCGACTGCATGGGCGAGCAGGTTGCGAAGCTGAGCGGCCTGCCAGGTCTCCCGCGCCTTGCGAGCGCCGGTTTCGATCGCCGTCAGTTCGAGCATCGCCGAGAGAAAACGCGCGGCGCCGGGCTCGCAAAATGTCATCGGCCTTTCCGAGAAGGCCCGATCGCTCAGGGGAAAATTGGCGAAATCGAATTTCATTGCGTCTTCGCCGCGGACATAATTTTCGGGAAAACTCGCCGTCGCCGCGCGACGGACGACGGCGCTTGAGACTATGATAGCGGCCGGCTCAGTAGAGTCGAAGGGGCGAGATGATGCGAAAGCGGCTCTGGGCGTCGATTGCGGTTGTCTCGGCCTCCGCGGGTGCGCCGCTCGCCGGCGGCGCTCAGGCTGCGGGGCCTGCACCAGCCCCGGTGGTGTGGACCGGCTGCTACGCCGGCCTCCATGCCGGCGCGACGACAGGCAATTCGAACTGGTCCGCGACGGATAATTTTTGGGAGGTCCGGGGCGCCAGCATGGGTCTGAATGGCGCAATCGCCGGCGGCCAAGTCGGCTGCAATTATCAGATGCAGAACCTCGTGCTTGGCGCCGAAGGCGAAGTCTGGGGCTCGGGCCTGACGGGCGGCGCCTCCGTCCCCGATTTTGAGGGAACAAGAAGCGGGCTCAAGACGCATAGCGACATCGGCTCCGACCTGTCGCTGCGCGGGGGCTATGCCGTTGATCGCCTCTTGGTCTATGGCAAGCTTGGCGTCGCCTGGGCCGGTTATCGCTTCAGCGACACCAATGATCTCGAGGGCTTCACCGAGACTGGCGCTGACAGCGAAGCGGGGCTGCTGCTGGGCCTGGGCGCCGAATACGCGATCGACGCCCATTGGAGCCTCGAGGCCGAGTTCGACCATATCAATTTCGGCCGCCGGAACGTCGCCATGAATGGCGAGTTTCTTCCCTACACCGCGTCGATCCAGGACACGCAGGACATCTTCAAGATCGGCGCGAACTACCGCTTCTGATCGGCGGTGGCGCGGCCCTCCGTGGCCGCGGACGCGGAGGCCCGCGCCACTGGCGACGGCGCTACTCCACGTCCTCGACCTGAACCGTGCGACCCGACAGGCGCTGGGCGAGCGAAGCCTCCATGAAAGGATCGAGCCCGCCGTCGAGCACGTCGGCGGGCGTGCCGGACGTGTAGCCGGTGCGCAGATCCTTCACCATCTGATAGGGCTGCAGCACATAGGAGCGGATCTGGTGGCCCCAGCCGATCTCGGTCTTCGAGGCGGCGTCGGCGGTCGCCTTGGCCTCCTTGATCTCAAGCTCGCGCTCATAGAGCCGCGCGCGCAACATGTTCCAGGCGGTGGCGCGATTCTTGTGCTGCGACCGCTCCATCTGGCAGGCGACGACGATGCCGGTCGGAATATGCGTGATGCGCACCGCCGACTCGGTCTTGTTGACGTGCTGGCCGCCGGCGCCGGAGGCGCGATAGGTGTCGATCTTGCAATCGTTCTCGTTGATTTCGATTTGGATGCGGTCGTCGACCACCGGATAGACCCAGACGGAAGCGAAACTCGTGTGGCGGCGCGCATTGGAATCGAAAGGCGAGATGCGCACCAGACGATGCACGCCCGATTCGGTCTTCAGCCAGCCATGCGCGTTCAAGCCCTTGACGATGATCGTCGCCGATTTGATCCCCGCCTCGTCGCCGGCCGTCTCTTCCAGCACCTCGACGTCGAATTTACGTCGCTCGCCCCAGCGCACATACATGCGCAGCAACATGCGCGCCCAGTCGCAGCTCTCGGTGCCGCCGGCGCCGGAATGGACTTCGACATAAGAGTCGAGCCCGTCGGCCTCGCCTGACAGCAAGGCCTCAAGCTGGCGGCGCTCGCCTTCGGCCTTGAGCGCCCTGAGCTGCGCCAGACCCTCGTTCTCGGTCCCTGCGTCGCCTTCCTGCTCGCCAAGCTCGACGAGCGTCGCGGCGTCCTCGAGATCGCGGTCGATTTTCCTCAAGCCCCCGAGCCGGTCCTCCAGCGTCGTGCGCTCGCGCATCAGCTTCTGCGCGGCGTCGGGGTCGTTCCAGAGATTGGGGTCTTCGGATTTGGCGTTCAGTTCGGCGAGGCGGCGCGTCGCGGCGTCGACGTCAAAGATGCCTCCTCAGCAGCCCTACGGACTGCTTGATCGTCTCGACCAGTTGTTCGGCTTCCGCGCGCATTGGCAAATCATTCCTCGACAGACGGCGCAAGCTAGTCGGGGCTGGCTACGATGTAAACGGTCGCCCGGCGCAGACGACCACGCCCTGCGCGCAGCGGGCCGATCCATCGCGCGCCCGTCAGTAGAGGCCGCCCGGCCCGGTTCCGATCGTCTTGCCGACGTCGGGCGACAGCGTGCTCGAATCCGAGAGATTGTCGCTGCCGACATAGGAATCGGGCGGCGAAGTGCCCGGCTTGAACGCCTCGATGATCGAGCCCGGCCCACTCGATCGCATGCCGGTGTGAACGTCGACCGAGATCAGCTTGATGCCGGGCGGCACGCGGAAGGGCGTGTCGGGCGTGTCCTTGAGCGCCAGCTTCATGAAGTCGCGGAAGATCGGCGCGGTGTAGAGCGCCGCCTGCGCGCTGTCGCCGAGCGAACGCGGCTTGTCGTAGCCCATGAAGACCCCGTACGCGAGATTGGGGGAATAGCCGACGAACCACAGATCCTTGGCTTCGTTGGTGGTGCCCGTCTTGCCGGCGAGCGTGCGATGAAGCTCGCTGATCGCGATGCCGGTGCCGCGCGTGATCACGCCCTGCATGATCGAGGTGATCTGATAGGCCGAAAGCGGATCGAGGACTTGCTCGCGCTTGTCGACCAGTTTGGGCTCGTCCTGATTGTCCCATTTCTGCGCGTCGCAGGTCGGGCAGATGCGCTCGTCATGCTTATAGATCGTATTGCCCCAGCGATCCTGGATGCGGTCGATCAGCGTCGCCTTGATGCGCTTGCCGCCATTGTCGAACATCGAATAGCCGGTCACCATGCGCAGCACGGTCGTCTCGCCGGCGCCCAGCGACATGGAAAGATAGGGCGGCAGATTGTCATAGACGCCGAATCGCTTGGCGTATTCGGTGATCAGCGGCATGCCGATGTCGCGGGCAAGACGCACGGTCATCTGGTTGATCGAATGTTCGATGCCGAAGCGCAGCGTATGCGGGCCGCCGGACTTGCCTTCAAAATTCTGCGGCGACCAGATTTCGCCATTGCCCTGATCGATCTGGATCGGCTCGTCGAGCACGATCGACGACGGCGTATAGCCATTGTCGATTGCGGCGGCGTAGACGAAGGGCTTGAACGACGAGCCCGGCTGGCGCTGCGCCTGCGTGGCGCGGTTGAATTCGGAGAGGTCGTAGGAAAAGCCGCCGACCATCGCCAGCACGCGTCCGGTGAACGGATCCATCGCGACGCAGGCGCCGGAGACTTCGGGAATCTGCCGCAGGCGGAATTCATCGCCCTGGCCGCCGAGCGGCTCGACATAGACGACGTCGCCGGGCTTGGCGAGCGCCTTGGGTTTCTTGCCGGTCCATTTCATGCCGTCGGCGTCGACGGTTCCGGTTTCGCGTGCGGCGGTGAGCGCGCCGGATTTGTCATGTTCGGGCTGCAAGCCCACCCGGAGCTCGGTGTCGGATACATCGAGCACCACCGCGAGGCGCCAGGGTTTGATGTCGCCATATTCGGGCAAATCGCCCAGCGGCACGCCCCAGTCCTGGCCGAGGTCGATCGTCTTGACCGTTCCGTGCCAGCCATGCGCCTCGTCGTAACGCACCAAGCCGTCGACCAGCGCCTTGCGCGCCATCAGCTGCAACTTGGGATCGAGCGTGGTGTGGACCGAAAGGCCGCCCTCATAGAGCTTCTGCTCGCCGTAACGATCAGAAAGCTCGCGCCGCACTTCCTCGGCGAAGAAGCCGGCGGCGATCGTGTCGGGGGTCAGAACGCGCGGCGTGACGACCAGCGGCTCGGCGCGCGCCGCCTTGGCCTGGTCGGCGGTGATGTAGCCGTCTTCCGCCATGCGGGTGATGACATAGTTGCGTCGCTCGACCGCGCGGTCGTGATTGCGGAACGGATTGAGCGTGCTCGGCTCCTTGGGCAGCGCGGCGAGATAGGCGACTTCGGCGATCGAAAGTTCGCGAACCGACTTGTCGAAATAGCCAAGCGCCGACGCCGCGACCCCGTAATTGCCGAGGCCGAGATAGATTTCGTTGAGGTATAGCTCGAGAATCTTGTCCTTGGAATAGGCCGACTCGATTCTGAGACTCAGCAGAATCTCGCGGATCTTGCGCTCGACCGTGCGATCGGAGGTCAGGAGAAAATTCTTGGCGACCTGCTGGGTGATGGTCGAGGCGCCCTGCATATGTTTGCCGCCCTGCACGAAGACGAGGCCGGCGCGCAGGATGCCTTCAGGGTCGAAGCCGGGATGGGTGTAAAAATTCTTGTCCTCGGCGGCGATGAAGGCCTCCTTGACCAGCGGCGGGATCGCCGAGGAGGGCAGATAGAGACGGCGCTCGCGCGCATATTCGGCCAGCAGACTGCCGTCGGCGGCGTGAACGCGCGTCATCACCGGCGGTTCGTAGTTTTTGAGCTGGGAGTAATCGGGCAGGTCCTGCTCGAACTTCCAGATCACGGCGGCGATCACGCCCGCCCCGATGACGAAGAGAATCGCGCCCGTGGCGAAGAGGAAACCGAGAAAACGGGCGATGCCGCGCATTTCAAAATCCAGCATGGGCCTGGCGACGCGCCAGGGAGACCCGAGGAGATGGCGCGCGCTGCTTAACCCAAAGCGCGGTCTTTGTCAGGAACATGCGGCCAGGTTCTATGCCCCATCGACGCCCCTTGCCTCTCTCGTCGGCGAGTGCGGCGGAAGTATGTTGCGGCGCCGCAGACACTAGGGTTAGCGCGGCGCAGCCGGTCCGTCGGCTGGCGGCGCAAGCGGCTCGGTCGCTGGCGCCGCGGTCGGGGAACTGTCCGGGGTCGCGAGCGCGCCGAGTTTGGCCTGTGCGCTTGCGGAAGCGCGCGTCGCAGGCGCGAAAAAGCGATCGACGGCTTCGACCATCGCGCCGGCGGCGCGACCCCGCCATTCGGGCGAATTGAGCGCCTGAACGTCCTTGGCGTTGGACAGATAACCGAGCTCGACAAGAACGGAGGGAAAATCCGGCGCCTTCAGAACGACGAAGCCGGCCGAACGCTCGGGATTGTGGTTGAGCCGCGCCGCGCCTTGCAACTGGCCGATCAGATCGCGCGAAAAAATATGGGCGTAGGCGCGGGTCTCACGCCGTTCCAGGTCGAAAAGAATGTCGGCGACGCCGGGGGCCTGCGCCTTGGCCTCGACGCCGGCCGCCTTATCGGCGGCGTTCTCGCGCGCGGCGAAATGGGCGGCTTCAGCGTCCGACGCACGTTCCGAACAGGTGTAAACCGTGGCGCCGGCGACATCGGCCGAAGCGCCGGGCAGCATGTCGGCATGGATCGAGATCAGCAGCGCCGCGCCGGCCTCGCGGGCGAGGCGCACCCGGTCATCGAGCGAGACGAACTCGTCGCCATGGCGCGTCATCGCGACCTTATAGCGCCCGGTGGCTTCGAGCCGGCGCTGCAATTCCAGGGCGTATTCATAGACCAGCGTCTTTTCGATCGCGCCGTCCGCGCCATAGGCGCCGCCATCGACCCCGCCATGACCGGGATCGAGGACGATCACCGGCGCGCCGGCA
Source organism: Bradyrhizobium sp. (assembly GCA_004799435.1). Taxonomy (GTDB): domain Bacteria; phylum Pseudomonadota; class Alphaproteobacteria; order Rhizobiales; family Beijerinckiaceae; genus Roseiarcus. Next base: position 2,062 of record SSMV01000087.1, on the reverse strand, counting down.
GGCGGCCCGCCGGCTGTCGCGACCACGGCGGCGGCCGCGCCGCTCCCTTGTTCGCGCGCCGCGGCGGCGAAGGCGCTCGCCTCGCAACGCTTGAGTTCGATGGTCAGGCGCGACGCCGCCGCGCCCTTGGCGATCGGCGTCATCTCGACGCTGGCGACGCAGGCGGGCTTGGCGAGATCGACGACGACGCGCGACCTGCCCGGCCCCAGCAATCCGAAGCGGAAAGTCTTGACGATCGCGTCGCCGCGCGCGGCCGTCGGGCGGCCGACCGACGGATCGATCTGAAAATTGACCTCCGCCATATCGACGACGATGCGGTCGGGATCGACGAGCGCATGCGCGTCGGCGCTGACCGGGCCGGAAAGATCGAAAGCGATTCTCGCCGTCTCGCCGTCGTCGGCGATGCGCGCGGCCACGGCGACCGGCCGCGCGACTTCCTGCGCGGCAAGACCTTGGGCGACAAGCGTCACAAGGGCGGCGAGAAGCCCCGCCCCAAGCGCGGCGAAAGGATGTCGATGCGGCATCGGTCCTCGGATTCGGCGCGACGATCCTAACGCATTAGTTCACGAAACGTTAACGAATGATGACCCTCGTTCACGCGAAGATCGAACCGGTGCGTCCAGACGCCGTACACAGACGCGTGAATAGCGCGCCGGGGCCGCTCTTGCGACCGGGAATTCGCTTGCCAAGCCAGTCGGCGGCGCCTATGTACAATCCTGTCGCATTCGGGTCGTTTTAAAGTCTTTGGCCCCGGTTCCCTCGCTGCTAAGGCGACGTCCGGGCCGGAGAGACGGAAACGAACCGCCGCGTGGGCGTGAAAAACGCCCTTTCCGCCGCCTTCTCCGCGTTTAAGCGCGGGGCGTTTGCGGCCGAAAAGCGCGGTCCGTGCGAGCCGTAGGCGCTCCGTGCGGCGCCCCTCGATTGGCGACGAGGCGTTGTCCGCCGAGTTTCTGGGTCGCGATGCCGCGAGCACAAACAACAGATTCAATCGGCGCGCGTGCGAACGCGTTGGTTGTCGGCGCCAGTGAGCGTCGCGCCCGTTCGGCGGCCGTCTTGCCGCCTTTGCTTTTTTTCACATCCCCCAACCCCATCGGCGCGCCGCGCGCGACTTTGACGCCCCATTCGCGGGCGTTGCGGTCTGCTGCATCGCGCCGCGAGAGAGTTTGTCATGTCCAACAAAATGATCATCGACGCCTCCCACCCGGAAGAAACCCGGGTGGTCGTGCTGCGAGGTAGCCGGGTCGAGGAATTCGACTTCGAATCGGCCAGCAAGAAACCGCTTAGAGGCAATATTTATCTGGCCAAGGTGACGCGCGTGGAGCCCTCCCTCCAGGCCGCCTTCATCGATTATGGCGGCAATCGCCACGGTTTTCTCGCCTTCTCTGAAATCCACCCCGACTATTACCAGATCCCGGTCGCGGATCGGCAGGCGCTGCTTGAGGAAGAGGCGCGCTCGCACCGCGAGGACGAGGACGAGCCCAATGGCGAGCGCCGCAGCCGCCGCCATCGCCGCTCGCGCGGGCCGGAGGCGGAAATGCGGGCCGAGACGGGCGAGCGGGTCGCCGAACTCGCCCCCAACGAAGACAGTCCGCGCTCGTTCGACGAGACGGAGCCGTCCGCAGAGCTGACGCAGCCGGCGGTCGAAAGCGCAGACGCTGCGCCGGCGACATCCGCCAGCTTCGAAGCGCCGGAGGCGGAGGACGCTCCGGCGCCCGCGCCGCATGCCGAGGCCAGCGACGAAGCGGCCCCCGCCGCGCTCGAGGCTGCGAGCGACGACGAAGAGGATGACGAAGAGGAAGAAGTCACGACCATCGGCGGCGACGCCGAGGACAGCGCCAAACGCGCGCCGCGCCGCGCTGCGGACGACGAGGGTGAAGCGGTCGAGCAGATTGGCGGCGACGCCATGGATGAGACGCCGCGCCGCGCGCCGCGCCTGCGCCGCCAATATAAGATTCAGGAAGTCATCAAGCGCCGTCAGGTGTTGCTGGTGCAGGTCGTCAAGGAGGAGCGTGGCAACAAGGGCGCGGCGCTGACCACCTATCTGTCGCTTGCCGGCCGCTAT
>SSMV01000086.1 GCA_004799435.1 Bradyrhizobium sp. | reverse complement strand
ACAGATGCTTGTCGAGCACCTGCGGCGCGCTGACCTCCTGATAATCCGCCGCGAGACGGCGGCGCATATAGGCGATCAGCGTTTGAAAAAGCGTCCAGCCCTTGGGATGCCAGAAAATTGTGCCCGGCCCTTCCTCCTGGAAATGGAAGAGGTCCATCTCGCGCGCCAGCTTGCGATGATCGCGCTTCTCCGCCTCCTCGATCTGCTTGAGATAGGCGTCGAGCTCCTCGCGCTTGGCGAAGGCCGTTCCATAGATGCGCGACAGCATCGGCTTCGACGAATCGCCGCGCCAATAGGCGCCCGCAACCTTCATCAGTTTGAAGGCGTCGCCCACTTTGCCGGTCGAGGTCATATGCGGGCCGCGGCAGAGATCCGACCATTCGCCCTGCGAATAGAACTTGATGCTCTGATTGCCGGGAATGGCGTCGACCAGCTCGACCTTGAAAGCCTCGCCCTTGCGCTCGAAATGGCTCTTGGCCTCGTCGCGGCTCATCACGCTTTTCACGAACGGCCGGTCGCGCGCGATAATCTCGCGCATGCGCTTCTCGATCGCCGCGAAATCCTCGGGCGTGAAGGGCGTCGCGCGGTAGAAATCGTAATAGAAGCCGTTCTCGATCACCGGGCCGATGGTCACCTGCGTGTCCGGCCACAACGACTGCACCGCTTCGGCCAGCACGTGAGCCGCGTCATGGCGGATGAGCTCCAGCGCGCGCGCATCGTCGCGGCCGATGAATTCGATCTTCGCGTCGGCGTCGACGGGATCGGAGAGATCGGCCAGCGCCCCGTCGCGAACCATGGCGACGCTGCGTTTGGCGAGCGAGGGAGAAATGGATTTGGCGATGTCGAGGCCCGACATGCCGGGGGCGAAGGCGCGGCTCGCGCCATCGGGGAACGTCACGTTGATCATAGCGGCTCCTTACAGCTCACTCGCCGAGACCATCGGCGTAAGCGGCGCACGGCCGGGATATAGACGCGGCGGGGAACGAGGGCAATGGGCTGTGGCGGCTAGGATTCCGTGTCGCCGACCAGCGCCGTGAAGCCCTTGCGCAAGACCTGGCCGACCTGCTCGACCCCGACCGCGCTTGAGACCGCTTCGATGGCGCGGGCCAGCGCCAGGGGTGAGGAGAGCCAGCCGTCGGCGTTGCGCTCGTCGAGCCAGTCGACCATGCCAGCCGGGAAAGCGAACACGCCAAGCACCATGACGGCGTAGATGACGCGCAGCCAGGTCCACGGGCTGGTCGCGGACTTCAGGTTGATCGAAGGATCGACCAAAGACTCGGCGCGCGGCTCGGACATGTGCTCGCTCTAGAACTGGAAGTAGATGAAGGGCGCCGAGGCCGACGGCGCCATGACGAGGATCGCATAGAACAGCGCGAAGCCGAACGCGCCCTGCGCCAGCGTCCCGCGATTGTCGAGCGCCGAGCCGATCGCCGCGCGGCTCTGCGGTGGCACGATCTGGGTCAGCGCGCCGCAGGCGATGAGGGGCAGCACGATCATCGGCATGGTCGAAGGCGCGCCATTGTCGGTCCATAGTCCGGCGAGGAACTGGTTCGCCGCATCGAGCGAGGGCGAGCGGAAGAACAGCCAGGTCAGGCAGACGAAATTGAAGGTGATCGCCCAGTCGACGATGCGCACGATTCGTCCCGAACCATAGCGGGCAAAGGCGGCGCTGCGCCGCCAGGCGTGGTCGGCGACCAGCGCGGAGCCGTGCATTCCGCCCCAGATGAGGAAGGTCCAGTTGGCGCCGTGCCACAACCCGCCAAGCAGCATCGTCAGCAGGAGATTGCGCGCCGTCATCAGCGCGCCATGGCGATTGCCGCCAAGCGGGACGTAGAGATAGTCGCGCAGCCAGATCGACAGCGTCATGTGCCAGCGCCGCCAGAAGTCGCCGACGCCAAGCGCGCGATAGGGCTGGTTGAAGTTTTGCGGAAAGCGATAGCCAAGCAGCGCCGCGACGCCGATGGCGATGTCGGTATAGGCGGAGAAGTCGGCGTAGATCTGGATCGCATAGGCATAGACCGCCATCACCAGATCGAAGCGCGAGAATTGCGTCGGATCGGTGAAGACCGGATCGACGAAACGCACCGCAAGATAATTGGCGATTACCGTCTTCTTGAACAGGCCGCCGAGGATCAGCAGCATGTTCTCATTGAGCGAGAAATCGCCCGCGCGTCGGGGCGAAGCGAGTTGCGGCAGGAATTCATGCGCGCGCACGATCGGCCCGGCGACCAGATGCGGGAAGAAACTGACATAGAGCAGAATGTCGGTCAGCGAACGCGACGCGGCGAGCCGGCCGCGATAGACGTCGACGATATAGGAAATGGCGTGGAAGGTGAGGAACGAGATCGCCACCGGCAGCGTGACGTTGAGAAAGCCGATCGGCAGATCGAGGCCAAGCGCATGAGCGAGCGTCAGCGCCTGGGCGATGAAGAAATCGAGATATTTGAAATAGGCGAGAATGCCGAGATCGACCGCGACCCCGATCGCCAGCGCGAGACGACGAAAGGGCCTCGCCGCTGCGGCGTCGACATAGAAGCCGACACAGAAGGCGACGCCTCCGCTCGCCAGCAAGAGGAGAACGAAGCGCCAGTTCCACGAAGCGTAGAAGGCGAGACTCAGCGCCAGAAGAACGAGCTTCTTGGCTGCGTTGTGGGAATTGAGACCCCAGATCAGTGCGAAAGAAAACGCGAAGAACAGCCCAAAATCAATTGTTGGAAACAACATGGGCGCTGTTCTGTCGTCCGTCGATCAGGGGAATGAGGAAATCCGCGAATCGGTCGGCGCTCTGCTTATAGCCCTCCATCGTCATGTGCACGAAATCATGCGCCATGAGCGGCGGATTGGCGGCGGCCCAGGTCTGCGCTCCGCAAGGGCCGGGCTGCGCCGACGACCAGTCCCAGAAATCGGCCTCGAGCCGCAGTGCGAGCTTGCGCTGCGCGTCGCGCACCTGCGCGAGCTTGGGCGGCGTCGGCAGATGACAGGCTGCGTCGGCGCTCACCGGCGGCGGACACGGCTGCGCGCCCGGATGGCAGGCTCTTGCGCCGTCGGGCGGCCCGATGATGACGATCCGCGCCTGTGGGCGCAGCGCCTTCAGCTGGCGCACGATCTGCTCATATTGGGCGATATAGGCGGAGACATCCAACGCGTCGTTGAACCCCTCATTGGTGCCGAAGGCGAGCACGATGATGTCGGGCGCGATGCGTTTGAGATCGTCAGCGAGATTTTCGCTCTTCAGCTTTTGCAGCAATTGCACGGTCGCGCCGGGGAAACCGAGGCTCACGTAAGAAACGCCGTCGCCTTCGCGATTCACCTCGACGCCGGTGACCGTCACCGGCGCGTCGCTCATCGAACGCACCGAAATGTCGTGAATGCCATGCGAGCCATGATCGGCGGCGTCGACGTCGAGCATCGCGCGCTGATCCGCCGCGCCGTCGAGATTGATCTCGCCGCCGGGCGCGCCGTCGATAAGCACCTGGGCGCGGCCGCCGCCCGGCTGTTTTAAGAAGGCGACCTGCACGCGATCATAGGCGAGATCGCTGCGCGACTTCAGATCGAGCGAAGCGCCGGCCTGGCGGGCGACTGCGTTGAAGCCGGTGAGATAAAAGCGGCTAGAATCATTGCTTTTCTGCAGCGCCTCATAGGTCCAGCCGTCGGAGGCTTCGCTGTCGAATAGCGCCGAGCGCACGCCGGGATGCGGCTTGCCGGGCACGACATAGTCGACGCCGCCAGCGCCGAAGACCTGTTGCAACCGCTCGCGCACATGGCCGGTAAAGAAGTCGGCGGCGGTGTGGCTGTCGCCGAGCTGCAACACGGTCAGACGGCGCGCGGCGAAGGACTCGGGCTGAAGTTCGCCATAGGCGGAAAGTTCGGCGCTCGGACGCGCGGAAGGCACGGCCGCCTCAAGCGCGGACAGCGCGCCGGTGCTACGGGCGCGTCCGACCGGCGGAGGATCGAGATGAGGCATCGTCGGGCGCGCCAGCATCGCTAAGCGTAAGAGTTTGTCGTCCGAATTCGGCGCGCCAGCGGCGCGCGCCGCCGTTCTGGTCTGGGCGGCGTCGCGCGGCCGCCAGACGGCGAAACGCGAATCGACGCCGATGAGCTCGACGATCCTGGAGGTTGGCGGCAGCGCCAAGGCGCTCGCCGACTGCAGGGCGACCTCGGCGGCGGAGTCAGTCGGCGCAACGCTCACGTCGACTTTCGCGGTGAGGGTCGCCCCTACCGCGCCGATCAACAGGGCCCCAGCCCAAGCAAGTAGCGCCGTCGAATTGCGCAATCGCCTCACTTCGCTCCCAATATGTCGCACTCGGCCGCAACATCGCGGCCGCGCTGCTTCAGACTGTCGAGGATCGCGGGGTAGAAAGCGTTCATCACCAGATCATAGCCGAAAGTCGTGAAATGCACCCCATCGGGCGCCCGAACCTGGACTTCGGCCTTATTCCCGTTGGGAAGAAACGGCTGATAGAAGTCGGTCCCCGGCTGCGACATCCATGGCGGCGCGAAGACGGCGCGCGGCGAGGCGACATGGGCGACCGCATCGGCGAAAATCTTGTTTTTCTCGGTGGCGTCGGCGCTGGCCGCGGGATCGAGCATCACCGGCAGGCCCATGATGAGCATCGATGAGTCATGCGACAGTGCGGCCTGGATGACATCCTCGACGACCCCCTGATACCGGCTGTCGTAGGCCGGTCCGCCGAACTCGGTCCGCTTCTTGTTCACATCGACGATCGACTGGCGATCGTTGACCCCGAAAGATCCGACGAACAGGTCAGCGCCCGGATCCGTCGCGATGGCGTTGACCTCGTCGATCCAGTTGAACTGATCGAGCCGCGTCAGTCCCGTCCCGTTCTTCGCCCGCCGGATCAGTTTGATCTTATCCGCCAGACATTTGTCTTTTCCGAGGCGGCGAAACATCGCGCCCCACAGGCCATCGGCCATCGAGTCACCCACAAAGGCGATGTGAATTTTGGCTGGCTCGTCCGCTCGCGCCGACCCCGGCCCGCCCCCGAGCATCGCGCATACGAAACCCACGCAGAGCGTCGCAATCGAAATCCGCGTCTTCACCATGCGATGGGCGCCTCTGCATAAGACTGCTCAATGGAGCGCGGTCGGCGTCGGTGTCGGCGTCGCCGAGGGGGCGACATGTTTGTGCCTATGCCTCTTCCGAACCACCGGCGTCTTGGCGCTGGCGACGACCGGCTTGCGGTCGTTGGCTGCGACTTCGACGACCGGAATTCCCGCGACCGCCGCCGCCTTTTGCCATAACGCCCGATACCCCGCCATAGTAAAATGGACGCCGTCGCCAGCATGCAGCGAAGGCTCGCAGAAGCTCGGATCCTGCCCTGAAACAAAGGCGACTGGCGTGCCGTCGAGCGCCTTGGCGATGGCTTCGTCGAGCGCTTTGGAATGCGCCTCCCAGGCCGTGCGCACGCAGGGCGGCCCGAGCCAGGTCAGCTTGATATCCTGATCGCGTGCCGCGGCGACGATCAATGCGATGCGCGCGCCCTGATCGTCCAGTCCGGCGACCGCGTCATTGGTGCCGAGACTCATCACGACATTGGCGCCGCGCGGCATCTCGCGAATTTGGTCAAAGATTTTCGGGGTGTAGATCGCGACGTTAAAGCGATTTGCCGGCGACGGGTAGCTCGAGACCATATGCAGCCCCTCGCCAATGCTGTCGCCGATGATTCTGATCTCTTCGGCGGCAGCCGCCCCGGGCGCTCCGGCCGCCAGCAGGGTGATAAAAGCAAGACGGCGCAAGCGCATGACGTCCCCAACGGGATGCAAGGTCCGACGACGAAATCACGCTATGGTTAACGACTGATGAAGGCCAGCATGCGGCGGTGGCGCTGGCGGACCTGTCCCCGGCTTTTACGGGATGGGCAGGCGCCATACGCCGTAGCGCCAGGGCCGCGCCCAGGAGGCGGTGGGCGGCTTCGCCTGGGGCGGCGGATCGTAACCAGAGGCCCCCCAGGGATGGCAGCGGCAGATGCGCGCGCCGGCCATCCAGCTCCCCGCCCATAGGCCGTGGCGTTCGATCGCCTCTTCGGCATAGGCCGAGCAGGTCGGCAGATAGCGGCACTGGCGGCCGAGCAGAGCCGAAAAACTCAATTGATAGAGACGGATCAGCCCGCGGGCGGCCCGCCTTGGGGCAAGCAGGATCGCGCTCATGACGACGAAGCGGCCCCGCCCCGAACCGCCTCGGACCTGGCGATCTGGCCGAGCGCGTCGACGACGGCGTCGAAGGTCAGGAGCGTCGAAGCGTGGCGCGGACGATAGTCGCGCACCGGTTCGAGAACCGCGAATTCGGCCCACTTTCCTTGTGGCGGCGGCCCATTGTCCTTCAGCATCCGGGCGACCGTCTCGCGCAGCGCGATCAACTCCACGGGGCGCGCGCCCAAGGCGTGACGCGCCATCAGCGAAGAAGACGCCTGACCCAGCGCGCAGGCGCGAACCTCATGGGCGAAATCGCTGACCCTGCCGTTCTCGACCCGCAAATCCACCGTCACTGTCGAACCGCACAAGCGCGAATGCGCCGTGGCGCTGGCGTCGGGGGCGCTCAGGCGGCCGAGGCGCGGGATGTCGGCGGCGAGTTCGAGAATGCGCCCGGTGTAGATGGTTTCGAAGATTTCGTTCATTATCCCACCGGCGCAATGGCTTTACCCGTCGCTTTGGCGACCTATATAGGTGGCCGCGCCGGCGCAGAATAGAGCCGGCGCCGCCGGGGTTGGCGCCGAAATCCGAGAAGAGAAGCTCCCATGGACGATTTCGTAACCCGCGAGGAGCGTCGCGGCGAGGCGCCGCCCAGGCCAAGCCGCGAAGCGGCCGAGGCGGCGGTGCGCACCCTCATCGCCTGGGCCGGCGACAATCCCGATCGTGAGGGATTGCTCGACACGCCGCGGCGGGTCGTCAAAGCCTATGAGGAACTCTTCGCCGGCTACGGCCAGGATCCGAGCGCCACGCTGTCGCGCGTCTTCGAGGATGTCGAAGGCTACAAGGACATAATCCTGGTGCGCGACATTCCGTTCTTCTCGCATTGCGAACATCACATCGCGCCGTTTTTCGGCAAGGCGCATATCGCCTATTATCCCCGTCACGGCGTCGTTGGGCTGTCGAAGCTCGCCCGCATCGTCGACGCGTTCTCGCGCCGGCTGCAGACCCAGGAAGCCTTGTCCTCGCTAATCGTCGAGGCGCTCGACGCCGCGCTCAACACCCGTGGCGTCGCGGTGATGCTCGAAGCCGAGCACACTTGCATGTCGATGCGTGGCGTCCGCAAGGAGGGGATTTCGACAGTGACGACACAGTTTTCCGGGGTTTTCCGCTCGCAGCCCAATGAGCAGACCCGCTTTCTCACGCTGTTGCGCGGCGCGCGCTGAGCATGTCGGCCGCGCCCGAGAACGATATCGAGGAAGGCCTCGTCTTTCAGCCGCGCTTTTCAGCCGACGGGTTGATCACCTGCGTCACGATCGACGACGCCAGCGGCGAAGCGCTGATGGTCGCGCATATGAACGCCGAAGCGCTCGACAAGACTCTCGCCAGCGGGGTGATGCACTACTGGTCGCGCTCGCGCGGCGAGCTTTGGCGCAAGGGCGACACCTCCGGTCAGGTGCAGACCCTGGTCGAACTGAGGGTCGACTGCGACCAGGACGCGCTGCTCGCCCGGGTGCGGGTCGGCGGCGACGGCGGCGCCTGTCACACCGGCCGCCGCTCTTGCTTCTATCGCCGCATCGAACGGGGAGCCGAGGGGCCTCGGCTGGCGTTAATAGAAGAAAGATGACACTTTGGTATTCTGCACGCCAAGTTGAGGCGGAGAGCTGGGGCGTGCGAAAAGGCGACGGGGGCCGTTCTCGGCTCGTGTCCGGCGGGCCCTGACCGAGGGCGCGACGGATCGAGCAAAGAGGCGTGGCGATGACGAGCGCGTTTCTTCGAAAGAGTGAAGCTGAATCCGTTTCGGGCTCAGCGACCCAGTCGCGGTTGAAAATCGGCTTGGCGCTGGGCGCCGGCGCAGCGCGCGGTTGGGCGCATATCGGCGCGCTGCAAGAATTGGCCGAATTGGGCGTCGCGCCCGATATCGTCGCCGGCTCGTCGATCGGCGCCCTCGTTGGCGGATGCTACGCCGCCGGGCGGCTCGAGGCGCTTGAAGGCTTCGCGCGGTCGCTGACCAAACGCCGCGTTTTCGGACTGCTCGATTTCTCTCTCAGCGGCGCAGGGCTGATCGGCGGCGACAAGCTGCGCCAGCGACTGCAGGAATCGATTGGCGCGACACGCATTGAGGACCTACCGTACCGCTTCGCCGCCGTCGCAACCGAGTTGACCTCGGGCCATGAGATCTGGCTCAAGCGCGGCCCGCTGGTCGAAGCGATGCGCGCCTCCTACGCGATGCCTGGCGTGTTCGAGCCGGTGAATATCGGCGGTCGCTGGCTATTCGACGGCGCGGTCGTTAACCCGGTGCCGGTCAGCGTCGCGCGTGCGCTTGGCGCCGACTGCGTAATCGCCCTCAACCTGATGGTCGACGGCGCCGGCCACGGCGTCTCCAATTTCGATTTCGACGCAGGCGCTGACGCGGCCCTCGCCGCCTCCGCCCCAGGCGACGTTGAGCGGAGCGCGCATAAGCTCCTTCGCCCGTGGCGCAATTCGCGCGGCGCCCCCGGCCTCGCCACGACGATGGCCGCCGCATTCAACATCAGCCAGGATCGGATCATGCGCTCGCGCCTGGCGGGCGACCCGCCCGACGTGGTGGTCAACCTTAAGGTCGGCGCGATTGGGATCTTCGAGTTCCATCGCGCCGACGAATTGATCGCCTTGGGGCGCGAAGCCGTTCGGCGCGCCCGCGCCGACATCGCCGAAAGGCTCGAACTGTCCGCGCCGGCCGAGAGCTGATCGCGGCCGGCGCTTAAACGTCAGGCGGTGGCGATATAGTCGCGCAGCGCGCGACGCTCGCTGTCGATCGTGTGAACGTGGCGCTTGACGATATCGCCGATCGACACGATGCCGACCAAACGTCCGCGCTCGACCACCGGCAGATGACGAAAGCGCCCGTTGGTCATCATCTCCATCGCTTCGTCGATCGTCGTCGTCTCTTCGACCGTCGTGACCCTGGCGGTCATGTAGCGCGACACAGGCTCCTCCAGCGCGCTCGCCGGGCCGGTCCCGATGGCGCGCACGATGTCGCGCTCGGAGAGAATGCCAAGCACGGCGTGAGCGGCGTCTGAAACAACCACGGCGCCAACGCCTTTGGCGGCGAGCTGGGCGGCGACTTCTTTTAATGTTCTATGCGGCTGGGTCGTGAGAACGTCCCGGCCCTTTTCCGCGAGAATGCGCGCAACGGTCATGCGATCCTCCCTGGCGTGGCGGTCTCTTGCCGAAACCGTCCAGAATCGAGGATGCGCCCGCGAAAGGGCGCAATCAAGGCCAATTGTAAATTTGGGTTGATGGCCAGGCGGTCAAAAGCGGCGGGTCAACGCATCCCGGCGTCGACCACCAGGCAATGTTTGGTGATCATGCGGCTGTCATCGGCCGCCAAAAACAGCGCGGCGCTGGCAACCGCATCGGGCTCAATCGAGAATGGCAGACACTGACGCCCGGTCATATGCGCGACATCGGCGTCGGTGCGAAACCACAATCGGCGCTGGCGCTCGGTCATCACCGCGCCCGGCGCAATGCTATTGACGCGAATATTGAAGGGGCCGAGTTCGCGAGCGAGGCTGTTGGTGAAGCCGATAACGGCGGCCTTGGCGGAGGAATAGACGGCGAGATTCGGGTTGCCGGAGTGCCAGACAACGGAAGACAAATTGACGATCGAACCGCCGCCGATCTCTTTCATCGACCGGACAGCAATCTGCGCGGCGAAGAACTGATGCTTGAGATTGACGGCCATCGCCCGGTCCCAGTCCGCCTCCGTGACGTCGGCGAAAGGCTGGCGAGTGTCGTTGGCCGCATTGTTGATCAGCGTGGAGATCGGACCCAGCCGCTGGCGCGTCTCCTCCATCGCCGCCTCGAGCTGGGCGAGATTGGTGAGATCGCATTCGATGAACAGCGGCTTCTGCCCGCTGGCGCCGGCGCGCTCGACCACCTCAAGCGCTTCCGCCTTTTTGACGTCGACGAAGGCGACGCTGGCGCCCTGGGCGGCGAAGGCCTCGACCATCGCCGCGCCGATGCCCGATCCGCCGCCAGTAATGAAAACGACGCGGTCAAGCAGGCTGGGGTAACGGGCGTGCGTCAAGGAAGCAAACCTCCGGCGAACTCAACAATGCGCGCAACCTAGCAGCGCGGCGCGCTTGGCGGCAATCGCCGTCAGGCCGTCGAACGCAACAGGCCGAGCATTTGGGCGTGCATCGTCTCATTGCCGCAGCAGATCGAGCCGCTCGTCAGGAAATCCGCCTCGCCGTCGCAACCGGTGACGAAGCCGCCGGCCTCGCGCACGATCAATTCGCCGGCGGCGATGTCCCAGGAGTTGAGCCCGCGTTCCCAGAACGCGTCGAAACGCCCGGCGGCGACATAGGCGAGGTCGAGCGAAGCGCAGCCCAGGCGCCGGACATTGACGACGCGCGCCATCACCGCCGCCAATTCAGCGCGAAATCGCGGGTGTTCCGCCGCTTTGCCCAGATGCGGCACGCCGCAGCCGATCAACGCCTGCGACAATTCGCGGCGCGCGGCGACCCGCAGACGGCGGGACGCGCCGAAGGCCCCTTGCCCCTTCTCGGCCACATAAGTCTCGTCGGTCGCCGGATTGTAGATCACCCCGGCGACGATCTGGCCCTCGCGCTCAAGCGCGATCGAAATCGAGAAGATCGGCATGGCGTGGAGAAAATTCGTCGTTCCGTCGAGCGGATCGATATGCCAGGTGTGGCTCTTGTCGCCGCCCTCGACCCGACCGCTTTCCTCCATGACGAAGCCATAGCCCGGCCGCGCCTTGGCGAGTTCCTCGTAAAGCGTCTTTTCGGCGCGCTTGTCGGCGATGCTGACGAAGTCGCCGGGGCCCTTAAGCGAGACCTGCAACTGCTCGACCTCGCCGAAATCGCGCTTTAAGCCCCGCCCGGCCTTGATCGCGGCGCTGGTCATGACGGTCATCAGGGCGGAGCGGATCATCGGGGGCGAGTTCCCAAAAGCAGGCGGGTCGCTTTAGGGGATGGCGGCCGGGGGCGCAACTTCCGCTTGCGTCGGCCGAAATTCGAGGCGAGTTGAACCTGCGCGCCGGCCCGGCCATTATATGGACAAGGCGGCGATTGGACCGCCAGGGGAGGCGCCCGATGCGGGCGACGCTAGGCTTGATCCTCGCCGGGGTCGCCAGCCAGGCATGGCCATTGGCCGCCGGGGCGAGCGGCTGCGACGCATTCAAATGGCCAATCGCCGCCGAAGCCGCGGCGCTTTCTGCTTCATCGATCCCGGCTCTCGAGCCCGGCGCCGCGTTGAGCTATGGCGCCGCAGCGCGCCTGCAGCTTGTCCCCCTCGAGGAAGCGAAGCTCCCACTCGCCCCCGAGCGCGCGCCGAAAGTCTCGCCGAGCTATGCCGGCGCCTTCCCTCTGGCGGCCCCGGCCGCGCCGGGAACCTACAAGATCACGCTCTCCGGGCCGGGATGGATCGACGTCGTCCAGAACGGCAAATTCGTCCACCCGACCGGCTTTGGCGATCCGTCCGACTGCCCCGGCGCACGAAAAAGCCTCAAGTTCCCCCTCGCCGACCAGCCCGCCACCCTGCAGCTAAGCGGGGTCGGGGATCGCGAAATCTCAGCGATCGTCACCCCGGAGTGAGCCCTCAAATCTCCTCCCAGGAAGTCTCTTCCCGGCGCGCCCGCGCCGCGCCTAGTCCAGCCTGGCTCAACCCACGCCCGGTAGTCTTCCATTCAATGAGCTAACCAAGCCAATGCCCTCAGACACTCCGCCGCGGCCGATTATCGTCCATCCCACCGACTTCTCCCCGGGGGATGGTGCGGCGATGGCGCACGCGCTGGCCATGGCGCTGGCGTCAAAATCGGTCCTGCGCCTGTTGCAGGTGCGGATGAATGACCAATCCTTCTTCTCGCCCACCCAGGGCTTACGGCAGGTTCGCGACCAGCTCGTGAGCTGGAAGCTCCTCGACCCCGAGGCCGCCTACGACCGTTGGGAAAAAGATTTCGATTTGCAGGTGTCCAGCGTCAGCATCGCGGCGCGCAACGCGCGCGCCGGCATTCTCGAATATCTCGAGGACACGTTCTGCAATCTGGTCGTCCTCGCCACCTACCCCAATAAAGCGCTCGCCAGCTGGCTCGACGTCTCGGTCCATCGCAGCCTGCTGCGGCAAGGGCGAATGATGAGCCTATTCCTGCGCGACGGGCAGCGCGGCTTTATCAATCCAGACAGCGGCGGGCTGAAACTGACGAAGATCCTGGTCCCCGTCACCCACGGCGTCGACAGCGTGCCGGCGATCCGACGCATCCAGGCGATGCTGACGATGGTGGATATCCGCGCCGAGTTGAAGCTGCTGCATATCGGCAAGAAGGCGCCGGAACTGATCGACGAAAACGGCGCCCCGTTCGACATGCCGATCATGGTGCGCGAGGGCGCGCCGGTCGAAATGATCCTTGCGACCGCCGGCATGCTTGAAGCCAACGTCATCGCCATGCCGACCGCGGGTCAACACGGGTTGATCGACGCCGTGCGTGGCTCGACCACAGCGCAGATTGTCGACGACGCCCGCTGGCCAGTGCTCGCGGTTCCGGTCGGCTGACCCCGCGCTGCGGCGCGGCGGCGTTTGCCAAGCGCCTCTGCCTCGGCGCAAACTCCCCTCGAATGCGTCGCCAATTTTTCTCGGGAGGAGACCCATGCAGCGCCCGCCTTTTCGCGCCGACCATGTCGGCAGCTTTCTGCGCCCGGCTCGGCTGCTGGCGGCTAGGGAGAGGTTTTTCGCCAAGGCCCTGCCCGACGCCGAACTGCGTGCCATTGAAGACGAATGCATTCGCGAGGTCGTGCGCGCGCAGGAGAACGTCGGCCTGAAGGGGATCACCGACGGCGAATTTCGCCGCACCTATTTTCACGTCGATTTTCTCGAACGGCTCGAGGGCGTCGAGACGCATTACGGCGAATTCGTCGCCAAGTTTCGCAAGGACGACGGCGCCGAGGTCGGCTTCAAGCCGCCGACCATGCATGTCGAGAGCAAGGTTCGCCACGCGCAATCGATTCAGGGCGCCGATTTCGACTTTCTCAAAAGCGTCGCGACACGGATGCCGAAGGTCTGCATTCCCGCCCCCTCGATGCTGCATTTTCGCGGCGGCCGGCAGGCGATCAGCGCCAGCGTCTATCCCGACATGGAGGAGTTTTTCGCGGATCTGACCGCCGCCTATCGCGACGAGGTGGCCGATCTTGCCGCGCGCGGCTGCCGTTACTTGCAGCTCGACGACACCAATCTCGCCTATCTCTGCGACCCCAAGATTCGCGCCTCGACGGTCGCGCGCGGCGACGACCCCGAC
>SSMV01000085.1 GCA_004799435.1 Bradyrhizobium sp. | reverse complement strand
TCGAGCGCAACCATCACCGTCATGCCGGCGCCGTCGAGCGCGTCGGTCAGCAGCCGCAGCGTGTCGGGGGAATCGTCGACGACGAGAACGACGTCGCGGCTTTTCGTCTCACCGTTCATGGCTGTCCAGGACGTGAAGGGTCGAGACAAACTGGCCGAGCTCGAAACGATCGACCAGCGTGCGCAGGCGGCTGATGAAGGCGCCATGTTCGGGATAGTCGAGCGACATCTGGTCGAGTTTCTGCTGGATCGCCCGCACATGGCCGATTTCGCCCAGATGCGCGAGCTCCTGGATCTCATGGGCCGGCGGATGCGAATCGAAGCTCGGACGCCAGGTCGGCGGTGCGATCGCATCCTGCTCGTGACGCCATTCGACTTTCAGGAAATGGCCGATCAGCTCCAGAAGGCGCGGAATGTCGATCGGCTTCATCAGATAGCCGTCGTGGAAGGTCTGGGCGAGCGGCGCGCTATGCGCCTCAAGCGCGCTCGCCGAGATCATCAGGATGCGCGCCTGATGATGGCCGTTTTTGCGCAAGGTCTCGGCGACCTTCCAGCCGTCGAGCCCGGCCATCGAAACGTCGAGCAGGAAGAGGTCGGGACGGCAATGCTCGGCGAGGCTCAGACAGGCCGGCCCATCGGGCGCGCTCAGGAGAACAAAGCCGAGTGGCGTCAGGATTTCATGCAACAGGTCGCGATGGGCGGGATCGTCGTCGGTGATCAGGATCGTCTTGCGTGGCCCGTGATAGCCGAAGATCGGCGCGGCGATCGGCGCAATATGGGTCGGGTTGCGCACTTCCGACAGGAGCACATTAACGCGGAAGCGGCTGCCTTCGCCAACAGCGCTGAAGACCGTGATATTGCCGCCCATGACGCCCGCGAGAAGCTTGCTGATCGTCAGGCCAAGCCCGGTTCCGGTATGCGGTTGCGACACGCCAAGCGCGCCGCGCTCGAAGGGCGCGAAGATGCGCTCGAGATCGTCGGGCGCGATGCCGGGTCCGGTGTCGGCAATCTCAAATTCCGCCACCGGGCTGCGATAGGCGATGGTGAAACGCACGCCGCCCTGCTGGGTGAATTTGACCGCGTTCGACAGGAGATTGATGAGAATCTGGCGCAGCCGCTTTTCGTCGGCATAGACGAGGAAGGGCAGGGAGTCCGGGCGCTCGAAAACGAAATCGATGCCCTTCTGCGCCGCCTGGATGCGGAACATGCCGACGAGCTGGTCGAGAAATTCGGCGAGCCGCAACTCGTCGCGCGAGAGATGAATACGTCCCGCTTCGATCTTCGAAATATCGAGAATGCCGTCGATCAATCCCGACAGATGGTTGGCGCTGCGCCGGATCACCTTGATCTGCTCTCGCGCGCGCTGAAGCTGGGCGCGATCCTGTTCGAGCAGTTGCGCATAGCCGCTGATCGCATTGAGCGGCGATCGCAGTTCGTGGCTCAAGCCTACCACATAGCGGCTCTTGGCGAGATTGGCCGCTTCGGCGATTTCCTTGGCGCGCTGCAGCGCGGCGTCGGTGCGCTTATGTGCGGCGATCTCCTTCATCAGCAGCGTCGTCTGGCGCTGCGACTCGGCTTCCGCTGCGCTACGGCTCTGCTGCGCCAGGACGAAGAGCCAGGCGACGATGCAGATGATGATGACGATCGCGAAGAACACCCGTAGCAAGGCGTCGAAGAGCTGCGCGTCGTTCTGCGGCGAACCGGAAGCCGTGACAAAATAGATCAGGCCGAGCGTCAATCCGAAGAGCAATGTCGTCGCGCCGAAAACCGCGACATAGCGCCCAAGCGAGGAGGCCATCCAGCGCGAGACGGTGTCGGGCAGATGGGCGCCCAATGCATAGGAAATCTGCGAACGCAACTGCGCATGCGGCTTGCACATATCGTGACAGCGCGCGTCGAGCGAACAGCAGAGCGAACAGATCGGGCCGGAATAGGCCGGGCAGGAGGCCATGTCTTCGGTCTCGAAGGTATGTTCGCAGATGCAGCACTGGATCGACGCGACGTCGCGCCAGGCGCGCTTCGGCCGGCGCGCGATGTAATATTTGCCGTCGGTCGCATAGGCGATCAGCGGCGCGACGATCAGCGAGACGCCGAGCGCGATGAACGGGGCGAGCGCTTTCGCCATCGGCCCGAAGGCGCCGTAGAAGGCAATCACCGAGACGATCGTCGCGCTCGCCATTGCGCCGACGCCGACCGGATTGATGTCATAGAGATGGGCGCGTTTGAACTCGATCGTCGGCGGGCGCAGGCCGAGCGGCTTGTTGATGACGAGATCGGCGACCAGCGCCCCCACCCAGGCGATCGCCACGTTCGAATAGAGCGCCAGCGTCTGTTCGAGCGCCTTGAAGACGCCGATCTCCATCAAGAGCAGCGCCACCATGACATTGAAGACCAGCCAGACGACGCGTCCGGGATGGCTATGGGTGAGGCGCGAGAAGAAATTCGACCAGGCGATCGATCCCGCATAGGCATTCATCACATTGATCTTGAGCTGCGAGACGATCACGAAGGCGCCGGTCAGCGCCAGCGCCGCCGCGGGGCTGGAGATCGCGACGCGAAAGGCGGCGAGATACATATGCGCCGGTTCGCTGGCGAAAGCGGCCGGCACGCCGTGGGCAAGCGCGAAGGTGGCGAGAAACGATCCGGCGAATAGCTTCAGCGCGCCGATCACGATCCAGCCGGGACCGGCGCTGAGGAGCGCGATCCACCAAGCGCGTTTGGAGGCACGCCGATCGCGCGGCAGGAAGCGCAGGAAATCGACCTGTTCGCCGATCTGCGCCACCAGCGCGAAGATCACCGCGGCGGCGCTGCCGAAGAGCATCAAATCGAGCCGGCCGCCGGGGTCGCCGCGCGCGCCGGAAAAATCGACCCATTGCGCGAAGGCGCCTTGTTCCTTCCAGGCGATGACGGCGAACGGAAAAATATGCAGCGCGATCCACAGCGGCTGCGTCCACAGCTGGAAGCGGCTGATGAGCGTGATGCCGAAGGTCACCAGCGGAATGATCAGCACCGCGCTGATGAGATAGCCGATCGGTAGCGGCAGCCCGAAACAGAGCTGGAAGGCTTCCGACAGGATGACCGCTTCGATCGCGAAGAAGATGAAGGTGAAGGACGCGTAGATGAGCGAGGTGACGGTCGAGCCGATGTAGCCAAAGCCGGCGCCGCGGGTCAGCAGGTCGATGTCGACCCCATAG
>SSMV01000084.1 GCA_004799435.1 Bradyrhizobium sp. | reverse complement strand
ACCACCACCCGATTTTCGCCGTCGAGCACGAAGAGAGCGATCGCCAGATCCTGAACGACACGGGGCGCAAAGTCGCGCAATTCGAAGCGACCGACCGCGCCTTTCGCGCCCTTCTTCGCGCTTCCGAAGCCGAGCGATCGCATGATGCGCGAAATGGCCATCCCCTTAAGTCCCTGCAGAGCCTATTCGACCCAAGACGTTACGACTCTTTCGCAGCCTCGATCCCGCGCGCGGGGAGCGGCCGAGGCCTCGGTTCCACCGAAGACCCAGTGAAGTTCGTTAACGGCGGGAGCTTGCCTCGAACTGACTCTCTGGCCGCCCGGCGCAGCAATCGCTCCACGCATTGCTGCAATGCGGCAAAACTAATTGCCCGCCGCCGGCGTTTATGGCATGAGCCGGCCCGCCAACGAATCCGTAGAGGCGCAATGTCGTTTTTCAGCAGCAACAATTTTCAAGACCGCCAAGCCGCCGCCGCCCAAGCCAAAAAAGCAATGGCGGAAAAGTTTCTCTCCCGCCCCAAATATGATCCCAACGATCCGACCGTTCGCGAAAGGGAAGCCAAGCGATTGGCGATTCTCGAGGCTCGCGAGCTGCGCGACGCGGAGCGTTTGAAGCGCAAGGCTGAGGCTGAGGCGGCCGAAGCCGCTCGCCTCGCGGCGGTGGAGGCCGCTCGCGTCGAGGCCCTGCGCCAGGATGAACTGGCCCGGCAAGCCGCCGAGGCCGTCCAGCGAGCCGAGGAGGAGAAGATCGAATTCGAGCGCAAGCTCGATCGCGACGCCCGTTACGCCGCGCGCAAAGAGCGCAAGAAGAAGGCCAAGAATCCCTTCGAGCGCTTCGGCTGATTGATCGTCCGGCGGGAGTCGGGCAGAAAGAGCCGGGGCCGGCGAGGCCGGCCCGCGGCTGGGGCGGCGCGTCCATGACGAAACCTCTGCGGATCGGCGTCGCCGGATTGGGCAGCGTCGGCGCGGCGCTGGTGCGGCTGCTTCAGCGTCGCCGCGCCGATCTGAGAGCGCGGACCGGGCGCGACATCACGATCGTCGGGGTCAGTGCGCGCAGCCGGCGCGAGCGCGGTCTCGATCTGGGCGGGGCGCGTTTTTACGACGACCCCGCGGCACTGGCCGCCTCAAGCGAGATCGATCTATTCGTCGAGCTGATCGGCGGCGCCGACGGCGCGGCCTATGACGCGGCCCGCGCGGCGCTGTCGCGCGGCGTCCCGCTGGTGACCGCCAATAAGGCGATGCTCGCCGCCCATGGCCTCGAACTTGGCCGGCTCGCCGAATCGCATGGCGCGCCGCTCGCCTTCGAGGCGGCGGTCGCCGGCGGCATTCCGATCATCAAGACGTTGCGCGAGGGCCTCGCCGGCAATGCGGTGCGCCGCGTTTCCGGCATTCTCAACGGCACCTGCAATTACATCCTGTCGCGGATGGAGACCGAGGGCCTGCCGTTCGAGGCCTGTCTCGCCGACGCCCAAAGGCTCGGCTACGCCGAGGCGGACCCGACTTTCGACATCGGCGGCTTCGACACGGCCCATAAGCTCGCCATTCTCGCATCGTTGGCCTTCGGCGCGAAAATCGATGTCGGAGCGATTTCGATCGAGGGCATTCAGTCGATCACCCTCGCCGATCTCGCCGCCGCCGACGAGCTTGGCTATCGCATCAAGCTCCTGGGGGTCGCCGAGCGCAGCGAGAAGGGCATCGAGCAGCGCGTCCATCCCACCATGGTCGCCAAAGCCGCGCCGCTGGCTCAGACGATGGGCGTCCATAACGCCATCACCATCGACGGCGACGCGATCGGCGCGTTGACTCTGGTCGGGCCCGGCGCGGGCGGCGACGCGACCGCGTCAGCGGTGGCCGCCGACATTTGCGACATCGCGCGCGGCGATGTCGCGCCCGCCTTTGGCCGGCCAATCGACGCGCTTGAGGAGGCCGAGCGCGTGCCGATGCAGCGTCACGAGGGCGGCTACTATGTCCGGCTGGCGGTCGTCGAGCGGCCGGGCTCGGTGGCGACGATCTCCACCCGCATGGCCGAGCAGCGCATCTCGATCGAAGCGATCATGCAGAAGGGCAAAGCCAAAGGCGTGACCGCCAATGAGGTGGTGCCGGTGGTGCTGCTAACGCACGCAACCACCGAGACGGCGATCCGCGAGGCGCTGGCGCTGGCGGTGGCCGATGGCGCGGTGCGCGAAACGCCGCAGGTCATCCGCATCGAGCGGGACTAAAACGGATCGAGCGTCGCAAAGACGCTCACCAGCGCGATAACAGCCGAGCCGAGCGCGACTTCCGCGAGGCTTGTCCCCATCAGGATACGCAGCGCCTTGCCCTCGGGCTTGAGATTCGGCGCGACGATGTAGCGATTGATGAGCGCAATCGCGATCATCGCCGCAACGAGCGCCAGTTTCGCCGTCAGCAGGGCGCGATAGGGCGTCGTCGGCGGAAACGGGACGCCGCCGGTCAGCGCGACATTGACCACGCCGGTCGCGATCACCAGCGTGACATCGAACTGGCCCCAGTCCGAAAACCGCCGCATCGCCTCCACGGCGTCACGGCGCAGCGGGGGATCGCGATAGGCCATCAGGCACAGCGCGAAGGGCGGCAAGCCGCCGAGCCAGGCGCCCGCCGCGAGCAGATGCAGGGCATGATTGACGCGATGGAGCGCGCCGATCGCGCCTGCCTGTATCGTGGCGTGACCGACGAGCGCGAGGCTCGCGAGCAGCAGCCCGGAGAGCATGAGCATCAGGGTCGAAGGGCCATAGCGATTCAGCGCCTGCATCGCGACAAGCGCCGCCGCGATCAGCAGGCGCGCCTGCCAGACCTGGCCGAAGCTCGTCTCCAGCAGCACCGCGCGCAGAGCCTCGATGTCGAGCGGGCCAGACCAGGAGCCGGTCATTGAGGCCGCTTCGAGCGCCCACCAACCCAAGGCGCTGAAAGCGGCGAGCGGAATGGCCACCGCCGCAATGCGCCGCGCAGCGGGCGCAAGCGCGGCGCGGAGTTCGGCGGAGGCCAGCGCCCGAAGATAGAGCGTGACGCCGAAGAGCCCCATCGCCGCTGTGAACTGGGCGAAGCGGCAGAGGGCGAGCGCTTCTTCCATCGCGCCTCACATGCCCTTCATATCCATACTCTTCATATCTTGGGGCGGCCCGGCGGCGCCGATCGGCTGGACGGGAAAGTCGATCGTCACCGCGCCCGCGCGCTGGAACGTTAGCGTGATGGTCACGCGCTGCCCTTGCGTCAGCGCATGCGTCAAATCCGCGAGCATCAAATGATAACCGCTCGGCGACAGGGCGAGCGTCCCATCGGCGGGAATCGCCAGCCCGTCCTTCAATTCGCGCATCGTCATCACGCCGCTCTGCATGCTCATTTCGTGAATCTGCACCTTGGCGAAATCGGCCGATCCGCCGATCAGCACATCGGGGACCGTCCCCGCATTGCGGATTTCGAGATAGGCGGCGCCAACTGCGGCGCCTTTCGGCGTCGCGCGCGCCCAGGGCTTCTCGATCGTCAAATCGCCGGCCTTGATTTCCTGCGCCAGCGCCGGCGCAACAATGAGGGCGAACGCAAGGGCGAGGCCAAGACCAAGACCAAGACTTCGAATCACATTCATGCGGGGTCTCCGGAAGAGCCGAGAATTGCGGCCGTCGCTCAAGGGGTCACGGTGAAATTGAAACTACCCTGCGTCTTATGCGTGTCGACCGACACCGCATGCCAGGTCACTGTGTAGACGCCTGGCGCCAGCGACTTGCCGATTTTGGCGATGAGCACGCTCTGGTCGTCCGGCTCGACGCTCGGCGCTCCGAGCGCCACGGCCCCGCCGCTGTCCGTCGCCAGCGAGATCGTCGAGAAGCGCGGCTCGACGCCCTCGCTGAACTTGAGCCGGATTTCGCTTGGGCTGGCGACAGCGCCGCCCACGGCAGGCGTCGCTGACTCAAGCTGAGCGTGTGCGAAGGCGATGGAGGCGGTCAAGGCGAAGGCCAAGCTCGCCGCGCTTCGGATCAGGTTTCGCATGGTCATTTCCCTCCAGGCAGTCCGGCGAACAGAGGCTTGCCCAGGGAATCGGGGAAGATGTCGTCAAGGAAGAAATGCAACTCGCCGACCACGCCGACGCCGCGGCCGCTCGCGCTGTTGATCGGCACAATGGCTTCGAGCGCGAACTGCCAAGTGTCGGCCATGTAAACGGCGCCGGGCTGCACCGTGCCGGTGACGAGCCGCGGACCGGGCGCGAAATTCGCAATCGCCTGCGAGAACGTGATCTCGGTGAGCGGGACCAGGCGCTTCAAAACATCGCTGTCGATTTGGCCGATATGCGAATTGTAATAGGGCAGGCTGTACTGGACGGTGAGGCCATAGTTGAGCGTCGTCGCATTCGGACTTCCCGCCGTCCGCGCCTGGCCGGGCAGGCTCTCGCTGAGTTCGGCAGTAAGCGCGAACGGACGCAGGATGTTCAGGCTGGCGGGCAGATCGCCGAAGCCTTTGCCGACGTCGAGAACCGGCGAGTAGGTGTTGAACGGCGAATATTGCGCGCCCGTTCCGCTTCGTCCCCAGACGATGTCGAGGCCAGCCGAGGCCATGAACTCGTGATCGGCAAGGCAGAGGAAATTATATTTGGCTTCGCTGTCGAGACTCTCCCAGCCATAGCCTCCGGGCCGCTGCCAGGTTCCGCCGTCGGACAGGGAGAGTCCGAGTCCGGGCAGAATCGTCTTGGTCCAGCTGAACTCGGCGTCGAATTCCTGAGAGCCGTCGCCATTCGTCGGCAGATAGGTGAGCGTCGGCAGCGCCAGTTCGTCGCTGACGCCGGGATCGTCGATCCCCAAAGTCGCCGGAAAGATCCGGTCGCCGCATATCGCATGGGCGAAAGCCGGCGAGAGCCAAAGCGCGGCGGAAGCGGCGAGCGCGGCGCGCGGCGCCGCTCGCGATATCGCACACCACATAGGGTCAATCCTCAAAGGCTAACGGAAATGGTCTGCTCGCCCGCAAGCGGGCGCGCGGCGATTTCGTCGTCAGGCTTCGAGAGGAGGCGCGCGGGCTTGCGCGAAACCTCGCGCCGGCGAATGCACAGGCGCGAAATCGGCCGGCGGCGGCAATGGCGCGCCGGGCAGGGCGAGGCGTCGGGGGAGCGCCGGCGGCGGCGCGTCGAACAAGACCGTCTGGGCGGCGAATTGGCACAGCGGACAGTCGCCGAAGCCGCAGGGCTGGCGACGATGCTGGGGCGTCGTGGGGGCGTCGTTGGTCGCCTGCGTGCAGAGGATCGCCGATGGGCCGAATGTCGCTTTCAGCGAGGCCGAGACCGCAGCGAGCTCCGTATGCGCCTGGGGATGATGATAGGGCAGGGCGAGGAGCTGGGCGAATAGCGCCAGCGCGGCGAGCAGATTCGCCACTCCCGCCAGGCGACGCCTGCGCGTCGGGCGGGAAGCCCAAGTCGAGTGAGCCCTTGCGAGCGCCATCGACCGAAATAAGCGATAGACGCCGTCGCCTGTCAATTCTTCGCGATGAAGCGCGCTGAGAGGTTTGCGCCCTGCGCCTTTGGCGATTATGGCTGGCGACTGGATCCTCTGAAGGGGAGTCGCGCAGGGTCGAGCAAGCCGGCTCTGCGCGTCGCGCATGTGCTCGACAGGAGAATCGAAGGATCGACGCCGACTCGGCCTGCGGCGCCGAGCGTCGAGGCCGCGCATCGCATGCGGCTCGTCGCGATCGCGCTTATGTGCGCTGCGGTCGTGTTCTTCTCCGGCGTCGACAGTTCGGCCAAATGGCTCAGCGGCCGTCTCCCGGAGCTGGAGATCGTTTGGGCGCGCTACATTGGCGCGGCGGCGTTCAGCCTCCTCATGGCCCGTCCGCTGTCGCGGCCGAGGCTGCTGATTTCGCGCAGCCCCGGCCTCCAGATCCTCCGTTCGGTGCTGCTGCTCGGCTCGACCAGTTTCAATTTCCTGGCGTTGCAAAAGCTTCAGCTCGCCGAAAACTCGACAATCTCCTTCCTCAGCCCGCTGTTCGTCGCGCTGCTCGCGGGGCCGTGGCTCGGCGAGAGGATCGGCGGCGCGCGGGCGGCGGCGATCGCCATTGGCTTTCTCGGCGTATTGATCGCCACGCGGCCGGGAACCGCCGCCTTCCAGCCGATCATCCTGGTTTCGATCGCCGGCGTTCTTTGCAACGCGCTCTATGGCCTGGCGACCCGCGCCGTGGCGGGACGTGATTCCTCTGAGACGACGCTGGTGTGGACCTCGATCGCCGGAGTCATCGCGACGACGCCGCTACTCCCCCTGTTTTGGCGGACCCCGGAAAGCGGGCGGGTCTGGGCGGTGATGGTTCTGATCGGTCTTTGCGGCGCGCTCGGTCATTGGCTGATGATTCTCGCTCACCAGCGGGCGCCTGCCTCGGCAATGGCGCCTTTCGGCTATACGCAATTGATCTGGATGATCATCATCGGGGCGCTGGTCTTTGGCGACTGGCCGCCAGCAGCGACGTTGATCGGGGCGGGAATCGTCATCGGCTCCAACCTGTTTCTGGTCTGGCGCGAGCGGCGCGGCGAATCAACGCCGCGTCGCGCGGGCGCTTCGCCTTGAGCCGGCGCGCCTTGCCGGCGCGCCGCGCCGCCCAATATTATGCGCGCCAGTAACGCAGCGGCAATGGAGTGCAACATAGCGGTCGCGAGCGAAGTGGGCGCGCCGAACACGCGTTCTGCGCCGGATAAGAGCGGGCAGCCGAGGCGCGCGGCGGTGGTTCCGGTCGGGGTCGGTCGCTGGGTCGCGATCGCTGCGGCGGCGGCCCTGCATGGGCTCATTCTCGCGCCGATCCTGTTTCAGTTCGATTTTGGCCCGCGCGAGGCCCCCGAGGAGAAAGAGATCCCGGTCGAGCTGGTGGTCGAGCCGCCAAAACCGCCGCCGGCGCCAGCGCCGCCGCAGCCTTCCATGCCGCTGCCGCAGCTCGATCTTAAGCCCGCTCACGACGCGCCGCGCGACGCCAGCGACGACAAGCAGCCGCTCGCTGGGGACGCGGCCAAGACCAATGGCGAAAAAGCGCCGACGCCGGACGCGCCAAAATCGAGCCCAACGCCCGCCCAAACCGACCAACCGAGCCAGGCGGCGAAAGCCGACGCGCCCGCGCCCGCGACGCCATCGGCTGCGGCCAAGGAGGACGGGGGAGAAGAGAAGAAGGCGAGCGACGACGCCCCGACCCTCAGCGTGCCTCCAGCCGCGGAACTCGTGGCGCCAGACCCGAAGAATGAGGTCGCGACGATGATGGGCGAGCCGCTGCCGACCTGGTCAAAGGCGAAGCAATACTCGACCTTTGAACCCGTGCCGGACGCTCAGTTCCTTTCCGCCGGAGCCAGTCCGGTGGGTGGGGGACAGGCCGCGACGACATACATGACGGTCGTCTATGGGCTGGTCATCAAGCATCTGCGCCTTTCGGGCTCGATACAGTTTCCCCACGCCGAAGGCGCGATCGATTTCCTCCTCGACGGACAGGGCGGCATCATCGAGCGCAGCGTCGCGCAGCCGAGCGGATCGAACGAGCTCGATGCGGCGGCGCTTGAGGCGGTGCGCGAGGGCGCGCCCTATCCCGCGCCGCCTTTGGGCCTGCCGATCGGGTTGCGATTCACCTACGGGGCCAAGTAACGCGGGCCAAGTAGCGCGTGCTAAGTAGCGCGCGGCGAAACCTTGGCGGTTGGCGCCGCCGTCATGAGGCGTCATAAGGTTCGGCGATGGCCAAGCCGAGTCTGAAGCCCCGCAAGCAAGTGGCCGCTCTCGCGATCCGCCGCGATCCGGCCGCCGGGCTGAAGGTGATGCTCGTCACCTCGCGTCAGACCCGGCGCCTCGTCACGCCCAAGGGTTGGCGAATGAAAGGGCGCGAGGACCATATCGCCGCCAAAATCGAGGCCGAGCAGGAGGCGGGGGTGGTCGGCCGCATTCACAAGACGCCGGTCGGCTTCTACGAATATTGGAAGCGGCTCGCCGATCATTTCGTGCTGTGCCGGGTCAAGGTGTTCGTGCTCGAAGTCGAGCGTCAGCTTTCCGACTGGAAAGAGCGCGGCGAGCGGCGCATCGAATGGTACGACCTCGACGAAGCCGCCGATCTCGTCGACGAGCCGGGCATGAGCGCGATCATCCGCGATCTGCCGGCGCGTATGAAAACCCTGGTGTGAAGGCGAGGCGAAGTGAGCGCGCTCCGTTTCGATAAGGCGACGATCCGTCTGGGCGGGCGCGACGTGCTCTCGCAGGCGAGCTTTATCATCGAGGACGGCGAGTTCATCGGCATGCTCGGGGCCAATGGCGCGGGCAAGACCACGTTGATGCGCGCCGCCCTTGGCTTGGCGCCGCTCGCTGGCGGGTCGATTACGATTTTCGATCAGCCGGTCACGCGCGGCAACGCCTCGATCGGCTACATGCCGCAAAATCGCGGCCTTGCCTCCGGCCTGCGCCTATCCGGCTATGACGTGGTCGCCAGCGCGGCGATCGGCGCGCGTTTCGGTCTGCGCTGGCTCGACAAGGCGGCGCGCCGGGAAATCGATTGGTCGCTCGATCAGGTCGACGCGCGCGAGCTGGCGCGCCGCTCGATCGGCGAATTGTCTGGCGGCGAGCGCCAGCGCGTGCTGCTCAGTCAGGCGCTGCTTGGGCGTCCCCGGCTGCTGCTGCTTGACGAGCCGCTGATCTCGCTCGACCCCTCCCACCAGAAAGCGGTGGTCGAGATCGCGCGGCGGCTGCGCGAAGAATTGAAGATCACGATTGTCTTCAGCGCCCATGAACTCAATCCCTTGGTCAACGCCATCGACCGGGTGCTCTATCTCGGCGCCGGAGCGGCGGTGATCGGCCCGGTCGACGAGGTCGTGACCGGACCCGTGCTGTCGCGACTCTATGGCTCGGAAATCGAGGTGATCCGCGTCAAGGATCGCTATTTCGTTATGGCCGGAGGCGTCGACGTCGAAGCCGAGGCGCATCGCCGTGAGCACGGACATGAACATGAACACGGGCATGAGCATGGTCACGCTCACCCGCATTCCCATGGCCATGACGGTTCCCATGTTTGAATATGACTTCATGCGCACCGCCTTTGTCGCGGCCGGGATCGCCGGCGTGCTGGCGGGGACGGTCGGCTTTTTCTTGGTGCTGCGCGGCCAGACCTTCGCCGGCCACGCGCTGTCGCATGTCGGTTTCACCGGCGCGACCGGCGCGGCGCTCTTCGGACTTTCGCCGCTCGCCGGCCTTGTTGGCTTCACGCTGATCGCCGGGATCGGCATGGGCGCTTTCGGCGAAAAGCTCGCCGAGCGCGACGTGGCGATCGGCATGATCCTGTCTCTGGCTTTGGGGCTGGGTTTGCTGTTCCTCCATTTCTATACGTCGGCGGCGACCCAGGCGACGGCGCTGCTGTTCGGCAATGTGCTCGGCGTCGACGATTCAGCGCTGCTGACGCTGGCGGTTCTTGCCATTATCAGTCTTGCGGCGCTGGCGATCATTGCGCGACCGCTGATCTTCGCCTCCTTGCAGAGCGAACTCGCCGAGGCGCGCGGCGTGCCGCTGCGCGCCGTCGCCGTCGCCTTTCTCGCCATCGTGGCGATTGCGGTGGCGGAATGCGCGCAGATCGTCGGCGTGTTGCTGGTCTTCACGCTGATGGTCGGACCGGCCGCCTCGGCGCTCAATTTCTCGCGCCGCCTCGGGTTGGCGATCGCCCTGTCGGCGGCGATTGCGCTCATCGAGGCCTGGGGCGGGTTGACGCTCGCCTTCTACACCGACTGGCCGACCAGTTTCTGGATCGTCGCGCTGTCGGGCTCGGTCTATTTCGTCAGTCTCGCCGCGCGTCGGCTCGCCAGCTGAAGGGCAAGCGATGGCGTCGCAGTTTTTCCTCGGCGTCGAGCGCTCTTTTTCCGGCCGGCCGTGGCGCGCCCGCCTCGACGCGGCCGGCGAAGCGCGCGCGCTGGCGCTCGCACAAAGCGGCGATTGCGACGAATTGCTGGCCCGCGTGCTCGCCGGGCGCGGCGTCGGTCTGGGCGAAGTCGCTAACTATCTCGAGCCGACGCTGCGCGCGCTGATGCCCGATCCCTTCACGCTCGCTGACATGGAGCGGGCGACGGCGCGGTTGACGGAAGCGGTGCGGCGAAGCGAGCGCGTGGCGATTTTCGCCGACTATGATGTCGATGGCGCGGCGAGCGCGGCGCTCCTCAGCGAATATCTCGAGGCCTGCGGCTGCGAGACCATCGTCCATATTCCCGATCGCGTTACGGAGGGCTATGGCCCCAATAGCGAAGCCATGGCCGCTTTCGCCGCCCGCGGCGCGAGTCTGATCGTCACGGTCGATTGCGGCGCGGTGAGCTATGAGCCGATCGCCGCTGCCAAGCGGCTCGGTCTCGACGTCGTCGTCTTCGACCATCATCAGGTTTCCGAGACGCTGCCCGAGGCGCTGGCGCTCGTCGATCCCAATCGCCAGGACGATCTCTCCGGCCTCGGCCATCTCTGCGCGGCGGGCGTCGTCTATATGGGTCTCGTCGCGCTCAATCGCGCGTTGCGCGACAGCGGTTTCTTCGCCGATCGCACCGCGCCCGATCTCCTCGCCGGTCTCGACCTCGTCGCTTTGGCGACGGTCGCCGACGTCGTGCCGCTTGTCGGCCTCAATCGCGCTTTCGTCGTGCGCGGCCTCGCCGCCATGCGCCAGCGCCGCCGGCCGGGCCTCGCCGCGCTATTCGATGTCGCCGGCGCCGACGGACCGCCACGGGCCTATCATCTCGGCTTTCTCATCGGCCCGCGCATCAATGCCGGTGGCCGCATCGGCGACGCGGCGCTCGGCGTGCGGCTCTTGAAAACGCGCGACGAGCAGGAGGCGACCGCGCTTGCCGCCGAACTCGACCGGCTCAACCGCGCCCGTCAGCAGATAGAACTGGCGACCGTCGCCGAAGCCGAGGCCGAAGCGCTCGCGGCGCTCGGCCTTGAGGAACGCGGCGCGGCGGTGGTGGTGGCGGGCGAAGGCTGGCCGAGCGGCGTCGTCGGTCTGGTCGCCGCCCGGCTGAAGGAACGTTTCGATCGGCCGGCTTTCGCGCTGGCATTGAATGGCGCCGACGCCACCGGCTCGGGCCGGTCGATTACCGGCGTCGATCTCGGCCGCGTCGTGCGCGCCGCGGTTGACAGCGGTCTGGCGATCAAGGGCGGCGGTCATGCGATGGCGGCCGGCGTGACGCTCGCCAAAAGCCGGATCGGCGAGTTTCGCGCCTTTCTCGAAGAGGAGCTCGCCGCGCCGGTCGCCGTGGCGCGGGCGCGTTCCGGCGTGACCATCGACGCGGCGCTGACCGCCGCCGCGGCAACCGTCGAACGCGCCCAGACGATCGAGGCGGCCGGCCCCTTTGGCGCGGGCAATCCCGAGCCGATCTTCGCCTTGCCGCGCCACCGGCTCGTCGACGTCTTCGCCGCCGGCGCCGATCATTTGCGTCTGCGCGCCGTCGCCGTCGACGGCAAGGCGATCGAAGTCATCGCCTTCCGCGTTGTGGGGAAACCTTTGGGCGAAGCGCTGCGCCGCGCCAAAGGCGCCAATCTGCATCTTGCCGGCGCGCTGGCGATCAATCGCTACGGCGGGCGCGAAAAGCCGCAGTTGCGCCTGGTCGACGCCGCTGAAGCCGCAGATTAGCCTCCGCGCGTTCTTTGCTGTCTCAGCCGCTCGCGGCGATCCAACTCGCCAGATCGGTTCGCGCACGCGCCGATAGCGCGCGCTTGCGCGCATTGCCGCGCTCGGGCCCGCTCAGACGCTTGCCGGCTTCATCGACCCGCGGCGCCTCCATCGGCGGGAACAGGCCGAAATTGACGTTCATCGGCTGGAAGGAGCGCGGGCCGGCGTCGATCGCCTCGACATGGCCGCCAGTGATGTGATTGAGCAGCGCGCCGATCGCCGAGGTCGGCGGCGGCGGCGCGAGCGCGCGCTCCAGCCGTTCGGCGGCGGCGAAGCGCCCGGCGATCAAGCCGATTGCAGCGCTTTCGACATAGCCTTCGCAGCCGGTGATCTGGCCAGCGAAGCGCAGCCGCGGTTCGGCCTTAAGGCGCAGCCGTTCATCGAGCAGGCGCGGCGAATTGAGAAACGTGTTGCGATGCAATCCGCCGAGCCGCGCGAATTCCGCGCCCTCTAAGCCGGGGATGAGGCGCAATACGCGCGCCTGCTCGCCATATTTGAGCTTGGTCTGGAAGCCCACCATGTTGAACAGCGTGCCGAGCGCGTTGTCCTGTCTAAGCTGAACGACGGCATGGGGCTTCACCGTCGGCGCATGCGCATTGGTCAGGCCTACGGGCTTCATCGGCCCGTGGCGCAGGGTTTCGCGGCCGCGCTCGGCCATCACTTCGATCGGCAGACAGCCATCGAAATAGGGCGTGCCCTCGAACTCGCGAAACTCCGTCTTTTCCGCCGCCAGCAGCGCATCGAGAAAGGCTTCGTATTGCTCGCGGCTCATCGGGCAATTCAGATAGTCCGCGCCGGTGCCGCCGGGGCCAGCCTTGTCGTAGCGCGATTGCGCCCAGACGATTTCCATGTCGATCGAATCGCGATGGACGATTGGCGCGATGGCGTCGAAGAAGGCGAGCGCGTCCTCGCCCGTCAGCGCGCGGATCGATTGCGCGAGCGCTGGCGACGTCAGCGGGCCGGTGGCGACGATGACGCTGTCCCAGTCGGCGGGCGGTAGGCCGGCGATCTCGCGGCGCTCGACGCGAATCAATGGCTCGGACGCGATGGCCGCTTCGACAGCCGCCGAAAAACCATCGCGATCGACCGCCAGCGCGCCGCCGGCCGGCACCTGATGCGAATCGGCTGAAGCGATGATCAGCGAAGCGAGCGCCCGCATCTCGCGGTGAATGACGCCGACGGCGTTGGTCTCGGCATCGTCGGAGCGAAAGGAATTGGAGCAGACGAGCTCGGCGAGCCGGCTCGTGCGATGGGCTTCGGTCGCGCGCTCGGGGCGCATTTCATGCAAGACGACCGGAACGCCGGCCCTGGCGATCTGCCAGGCCGCTTCGCAACCGGCCAGACCGCCGCCGACGACGTGAATGGGACGCATCGCGGCTTGTCGCAACGCGCTCGTGCGCCGTCAATCGCGCAAGGGCGCAAAAAAACGCCCGCCGGGGGAGGACCGGCGGGCGCTCATTCGCGTCGGGGGAGGACCGACGCCGTTTGGACGCGTCCGATGGGAGGGGGGAAGCCGGACGCGTCCGATTCTTACGCCGAGAGGGCGTTGGCGACGACGAAGTGAATGTCGCCGCGGCGAATGCCGATGTCGGCCAAATCGCGGTCGCTGAGCGCGGACAATTCGCGCACGGCGTCGCGATAGCGCCGCCAGGCGGTGAATTTGTCGGTGATGGTCTTAAATGAGGTCATGACGACCCTCCATTTCTGAATTTCGGTCCGGAGCCATCTCTCGAAGAGCGATCGTCTCCGTCTGTGCGATGCAACATAGAGCGGGTCCGCATGTTATAAAAGCGCTGATCCAGCCGGACTGCCATGCGATTTATGCATAACAAACCACGGATCAACCGAATTGTCTGGCAATTGCGTTTTTGCCGTCTTCTCCAATGCTGGAAACGGATTGGCTTGAATTTCCGAGCTTTTCGCTTCGAATCAAGGGCAGGACGCCCTAGTTAAGCAATGTGAATTTTTCATGTCTTTTACGCTGCAACGCAACAATGCGGCAACGCGGATAAAATTGGGGCAGGCCGGCCGTCTCGCCCTTAGCGCCTCGAGTCGGGCCGTCGGGCCGCGTCTCGTGGCGGGAGCAAAGGCCCACGCGCGCAACGCGGCGCTTGATTCCCTGGGGCCGAAGGGCGAAATCGCTGGTGGCGCGCGCCCGTTGGCCGCGTCCGATAATGGGAGCCCGACTTGGAAAATTTGATCGCCCGCGTCGCCGCCGCCGCCGGAACCACGCCGGACGTCGCTCGCAAAGCGGTTGCGCTGATGCTCGATTTCATCGGTCGCGAAGGGCCGGGCGGCGCGTTGGACGCGTTGATCGCCAAGTCGCCGGCGCTCAACGCGGTGATCGCCTCGGGTTCGACGATTGGCGGCGAAGGCATGAGCGCAACGATGCGCGGCCTGATGGGAACGGGGTCGGGGGCAATGGGTGGCGGCGGCTTGATGGCGCTTGGCGGCGAGCTGATGGGGCTCGGTCTCGACATGGGGCAGATCCAGACCGTCGGCAAAGAGCTGTTCCAATATGCGCGCGAGACCGCCGGCGATGAATTGGTCGGCGAGATCGCCAGCGCCATTCCGGGATTGGCGACTTTCATCTGAGTTGGAGAATGGCGTGACGCAGGCGTCGGCGTTTGCCTCCTTCAGCGAGGCGGATTGGCGCGCCTCCGCCTCCGCCGCGCTCGGCGGCGCCAAGCTTGAAACTCTGATGTCCAGGGCGGCCGACGGCGTCGAATTGCAGCCGATCTATCGCCGCCGCGAAGGGCCGCGCGCTCTGTCCGGCGAAAGCGGCTGGCGACGACTGGCGCGGCTCGATCATCCCGATGCTGCCGCGGCCAACGATCAGGCGCTCGACGACCTCGCCAATGGCGCCGATGGCTTGCAGGTCGTCTTCGCCGGCGGGGCCGGCGCCTATGGCTTCGGTCTTGCGGCCTATGATGTTGTCTCGCTCAGCCGCGCCTTCGAAGGCCTTCGCTTCGATTCCGCGATCCGTTTCGAACTCGATCTTGGTCCCGACGGGGCAGGGCAGGCTCAAGCCTTCGCCGCGCTCGCGGCGGGCGGCGGCGTCGACCTCGCCAAAGTCGATATCGTCTTCGGGCTCGATCCGATCGGCGCTCTGGCGCGCAGCGGATGCGCGACGCGTCCATGGGACGCGGAAGCCGTGGCGCTGGCCAATGTCGTCTCCGCGCTTCAGCGGCAAGGTTTCGTCGGACCCTTTGTCGCCGCCGATGCGCGGCTCGTTCATGCCGCCGGCGGCTCTCCGGCGCAGGAACTCGGCTTTGCCCTCGCCGCCGCGCTCGCCTATCTGCGGGCGCTCACCGAAAACGGATTCTCGCTCGTCTCCGCCGCTGCGGCGATCAGCTTTCGTCTGACCGCCGATAGCGATCAATTGTTCACGCTCGCGAAATTTCGTGCGCTGAGGTTGCTCTGGGGCCGCGTGCGCGAGGCCTGCGGTCTCGACGCCGCGCCGGCGCGCATTCATGCCGAGACAGATTGGCGGTCGCTCAGCGCGCGCGACCCCTATGTCAATGCGATGCGCGGCGCCTCGGCGGCTTTTTCCGCCGGGCTTGGCGGCGCCGACAGCGTCGCCGTGCTGCCCTTCACCCAGTGCTTTGGGCTGCCTGACGCGGCGGCGCGTCGCCTGGCGCGCAATAGCCAAAGCATAATGATCGAGGAGGCGCATCTCGGCTTCGTCGCCGACCCGGCGGCTGGCGCCGGCGTTTTCGAGGCATTGACCGAAGCGCTGTGCGAAAAAGCCTGGGCGGCGATGCAGGAGTTGGAGCGGGCCGGCGGACTTGCATCGGCGTTGCGCGAGGGCGGCTTTCAGCTTGCGGTGGCCGCCGAGCGGGCGCGGCTCGTCGAGAATGCGGCGAGACGAGAGTCGCTTGAGAGCGGGCGTGGCGCCGACGCCGATCTTACCGAGAGTTCTGTGACGACGCTCCCAGCCGCGCCGCCCGCTTTTCCCTTCGCTGGCGACCGCGTCGCCGAACCACTGCGGCCCATACGAATCGCCGAGCCGTTCGAGCGCTTGCGCGCCGCTTCCGATGCGGCGGACTTGGGCGCAAGCATCGGGATCGGCCGATGACCGCTATTCCTGATTTCGCCGCCATAGCCTATTCCGCGCCGCAAACTGCTACGGCGTCGCCGCTGCGGGAATGGCTCAGTCCCGAAGGCGTCGCGATCAAGTCGCGCTATGACCCGCGCGATCTCGACGGTCTGACCCATCTCGATAGCTGGCCTGGCCTGCCGCCCTTTTTGCGCGGCCCCTACGCGACCATGTATGTCAAACAGCCCTGGACGCTGCGCCAATACGCCGGCTTTTCCACGGCGGAGGAATCGAACGCCTTCTATCGCGCCAATCTGTCGGCGGGGCAGAAAGGCCTGTCGGTCGCTTTCGATCTCGCCACTCACCGTGGCTATGATTCCGATCATCCGCGCGTCGCCGGCGATGTCGGCATGGCG
The DNA here is from genome assembly GCA_004799435.1 of Bradyrhizobium sp. Taxonomy (GTDB): domain Bacteria; phylum Pseudomonadota; class Alphaproteobacteria; order Rhizobiales; family Beijerinckiaceae; genus Roseiarcus. Next base: position 3,392 of record SSMV01000084.1, on the reverse strand, counting down.
GGCGTGGCGATCGACTCGATCTATGACATGCGCACGCTGTTTGCCGGCATCCCGCTCGACGCGACAAGCGTGTCGATGACAATGAATGGCGCGGTGTTGCCGGTGCTGGCGCTGTTCATCGTCGCCGCCGAGGAGCAGGGCGTCCCGATGGCGGCGCTGTCGGGCACCATCCAGAACGACATCCTCAAAGAATTCATGGTGCGCAACACCTATATCTATCCGCCTGCCGCCTCGATGCGCATCGTCGCCGACATCTTCGCCTTCACCGCCAAGCATATGCCGAAGTTCAATTCGATCTCGATTTCCGGCTATCACATGCAGGAAGCGGGCGCGACGCAGGATCTCGAACTCGCTTACACGCTGGCCGACGGAATCGAATACTTGCGCGCCGGCGTCGCCTCGGGTCTGGCGATCGACGCTTTCGCGCCGCGCCTGTCGTTCTTCTGGGCGATCGGCATGAATTTCTTCATGGAGGTCGCCAAGCTGCGCGCGGCGCGGCTTCTCTGGGCGGAGATCGTCGCCGGCCTCGGCGCGAAATCGGCGAAGTCGCTCGCGCTGCGCGCCCATTGTCAGACCTCGGGCTGGTCGCTGACCGCCCAGGACCCGTTCAACAATATCATTCGCACGCAGATCGAAGCGATGGCCGCGACGCAGGGCCACACCCAGTCGCTGCACACCAATGCGCTCGACGAGGCCTTGGCGCTGCCGACGCCGCTGTCGGCGCGCATCGCCCGCAATACCCAGCTCTTTCTGATCGAGGAATGCGGGACGAACCGGGTCGTCGATCCTTGGGGCGGCTCCTATTATGTCGAGCGTCTCACCGCCGATCTGGCGGGCCGCGCGCGCGGCGAGATCGCCGAGGTTGAGGCGCTTGGCGGCATGGCCAGGGCGATCGAAGCGGGCTTGCCCAAACGACGCATCGAAGAGGCGGCGGCGCGCACGCAGGCGCGGATCGATTCCGGCCAGCAGGCGGTGATCGGGGTCAACAAATATCCGCCACCGATCGAGCCGGAGATCGGGGTGCTCAAAGTCGACGCCGCGGATGTGCGCGCGCGACAGGTCGAGAAGCTGAAGCGGCTTCGCGCCGAACGCGACGAACAATCGACGACGGCCGCGCTTACAGCGCTCACCGAGGGCGCGCGCGGCTCGGCCAATCTGCTCGCTCTCAGCCTTGTGGCGGCGCGCGCCAAAGCGACGGTCGGGGAAATTTCGCTGGCGCTTGAGGCGGCGTTCGGCCGTCATGTGGCGGAGAGCCACGCGATCTCGGGCGTCTATGCGGCGGAGTCCGGTCCCAAGTCGGAGGTGAACCAGCGCGTCATCGCCATGACCCGCGCCTTCGCAGAGAGCGACGGCGGACCGCCGCGCATTCTGGTCGCCAAGCTGGGCCAGGATGGCCATGACCGCGGACAGAAGATCATCGCCTCCGCTTTCGCCGATCTGGGCTTCGAGGTGGAGATCGGACCCTTGTTCGCCACGCCGCATGAGGTCGCGGCGCTGGCGGCGGAAAAGCGAGTTCATATTGTCGGCGTCTCTTCGTTGGCCGCCGGCCATCTTGCGCTCGCCCCGGCGCTGAAGGCGGCGCTCTCCGAGGCGGGACTCGCCGAGACTTTGATCGTCATCGGCGGCGTCATTCCTGAGCAAGATTTTCCGGCGCTGCGCGCCGCCGGCGTCGAAGCGATTTTCCCGCCGGGAACGGCGATCGGCGAAGCGGCGCAGAGCCTGCTGGAGCGGCTCAATCAGCGGCTCGGCTACGTGCAGCGCGGCGTGGGGTGAGCCCAAGCGCTCATTCGACACTGCGCCGAGCGATCGCCTCAGTGCCCGAAGAGCGCGGTCAGAGTCGTTTTCGCCAGAGTGTGGAAATGGAGATTGAAGCCGACGAGCGCGCCGGAAGCCTGTGCGTCGGCCTCGATCATGTCGGTGTCGACCGCAAAGATCGTGAACTGATAGCGATGCGGCGTATCGCCCTTGGGCGGGCAGGGGCCGCCATAGCCGGTCGCGCCGAAATCGGTTCGGCTCTGCACGGCGCTTTTGGGCGCGGCGGCGCTGCCGGGGCTGCCCGCGCCGCGCGGCAGTTCGGTGACGTTCGGCGGGATGTTGAAGACGACCCAATGCCAGAAGCCGCTGCCGGTTGGCGCATCGGGATCGTAGCAGGTGAGCGCGAAGCTTTTGGTCTCTGGCGGCGCGCCGCTCCATTTCAGGGCCGGCGACAGATTTTCGCCCGAGCAGCCGAAGCCGTTGAATGTGTGTATCGCCGCGATCGGCTCGCCTTCCTTGATGTCGGCGCTGCTGAGGGTGAATGTCGGTTTCGTCGCTTCCGTACTCATGGACGCCTCCCGCGATCTGTTCCGCGCGGCCAATCCTGAATTGACGGACCCGCAACCCCGACCCTATGACTGTCGCGCGCCGAGAATATGGCCAATCGGCCGAGCCGGACTTGAGGAGGATCTCGAATGCTGAAGGCGATTGATCCGCTGCTGGGTCCTGATCTGCTCTATGTCCTGCGCGCGATGGGTCATGGCGACGAAATCGCGATCGTCGACGCCAATTATCCCGCCTATTCGGCCGGCCCCGACGTCATCCGGCTGGAGACGGATTCCGTCAGTGCGCTCGACGCCATTCTGAGCCTGTTTCCGCTCGACACGTTCGTGCCTGAGACCTGCTGGCGCATGCAGGTGGTCGACCACCCACAACAGGAAGAGCCGATCTTCGACGAATTCCGCAAAGTCATCGCCAGGCGCGAGGGGCCGCAATTCAAACTCGCCAGCCTCGAGCGCTTCGCCTTTTACGAGCGCGTCAAACAGAGCTTCGCAATCGTCAAGTCCAATGAGCGCCGGCTCTATGGCAACATCCTTCTCAAGAAGGGGATCGTTCGCCCCGATTGAGCGCTTCGCTCAAGCGTCCGGCCAGACCTCGCGCGCGATCTCGACGCAGCGCGCGAGCTTCTTCCATTGGTCGGCTTCCGTGAGATCATTGCCATGGGCGGTGGACGAAAAACCACATTGATGGCTCAGCGCGCATTGTTCGAGCGGCACATATTTCGCCGCCTCGAAGATGCGCCGCTTGACCAGATCCTTGCTCTCGGCTTCCGGATGCTTGGAGCTCATCAGTCCCAGCACGATCGTCTTGCCCTTGGGCGCGAAGCGTAGCGGCGCGAAATCGCCCGAACGCTCGTCGTCATATTCGAGGAAGAAGCCGTCGATCTTCATTTCGTTGAGCAGGATTTCGGCGACCGGCTCATAGCCGCCTTCGGCGACCCAGGCGCTTTTGAAATTGCCGCGACAGAGATGAACCGAGATCGTCATATCTTTCGGCCGGTCGCGAATGGCTTCGTTGACCAGGCGGCAATAGAGGCGCGTCAAAGTGTCGGGGTCGTCGCCGCGCGCGACCGTCGA
>SSMV01000083.1 GCA_004799435.1 Bradyrhizobium sp. | reverse complement strand
TCGGAGATTGCGATCTGATCGAAGCCGTCGACCTTGGGGCCGAAGCCCTCGATATATTTCGCCTGACCGCCGGCGGCGATCGTCGCCAGCGTGCGGCCGTGAAAGGCGCCCTCAAAGGTGAGCGTGCGATATTTTTCCGGATGACCGTCGATCGCCTGGCGCCGGCGCGCCATCTTGATCGCCGCTTCGTTCGCTTCGGCGCCGGAATTGGTGAAGAAGACGAAATCGGCGAAGCTCGCATCGACCAGCCGGCGCGCCAGCCGCTCACCCTCCGGGATCTGGTAGAGATTGGACGTGTGCCACAGCTTGCTCGCCTGAGTGGTCAGGGCCTCGACAAGATGCGGATGCGAGTGGCCCAGCGACGAAACGGCGATGCCGGCGCCGAAGTCGAGATATCGTTCGCCATTGGTCGCGGTCAACCAGCAGCCATCGCCGCGCTCGAAGGCGACGTCGGCTCTCGCAAAGACCGGAACAATGGCGGAAGACATGTCTCCTGTTCCTCCAGTTGGGCAGGTTTGCGCGGCCCCAAGGGCGGCGCAAAAATAAAAACGCCGCCCCGCTGGGACGGCCTCATCGCCCGCAGATCATAGAAGATGGCGGCCTCTCAGGTCAATTCGCGCGTTCGTGCGGAGTCCTGAGCCGGCCAATACACAATTATTCGTTGCGTCGCCGCGCGGGGCTAATCGGTTGATCCGACTCATGATCTCTCGGCGCGACGAAGCGCGATCGCCGAGAGCTGGGGAAAAGCGGGCGATTGGGAGCGCCGCGACTCTTGCGCTCGATTCAACGACTAGTGTAATTCTCTCCTCGCGCACTACGAGATATCGTGGCGCGTTCTTCAAGAGAGTGTTTCGGCGCGTAGGGCCTGCCGGCGAGGCTGGACAGGCGACGGCGGGGGATTCCGCCTTGGGGAACTAGCGGCAGGGGCTCGCGGTCAGATCCGCGAACGCTTATCAGCGAGGCCAACGATGTCTTGGACGGATGAGAGAGTGGAGCTGTTGCGGCAGCTGTGGCTCGATGGCAGAAGCGCCAGCCAGATTTCGGCGCAACTCGGCCATGGCGTGACGCGCAACGCCGTCATCGGCAAGGTCCATCGGCTCGGTCTTGCCGGCCGCGCCAAGGCGCCGGCGGCTTCGACACCGCGTGCGACGCCGCAGCGTTCCGCCCCGCGTTCAAACGGCGGCGGCGGGGGAGGCGGCGGCGTGCGCACAGTGGTGCGCGGCGCTAATGCGCTCGCGATGGTCACTGAGCCGGCTCTCGATACGCGCCCGGTCTTTCGCGAAGAGGATGTCGTCGTTCCGATGTCGCTTCGGGTGACGATTGTCGAACTCAAGGAAGCCATGTGCCGCTGGCCGCTCGGCGATCCGACGACAGCCGAATTTCGCTATTGCGGCTCGCCGTCGGGGGGCGCCGGACCCTATTGCGTCCATCACGGCAAGCTCGCCTATCAGCCGCTTCAGGATCGACGCCGCGAACGCGAACGACGCGCCCTGCTGCGCTGAGCCTGGCGGTCGATCAGGCCGCCGCGTAATTCATCGCTTCGAGATCGGCCAGCAGTGTGGGGCCGGTCGGCCGCCAGCCAAGCTGTTGGCGCGTTTGCGCGCTGGAAGCGGAAAGATCGCGGCCGACGAGCATCGCGAGCCAGCCGAAATACGCCGGCGCTTCTTCCCGCGATAGCGAGACGACCGGCGTCTTCAGGCCGCGGCCAATGGCCTGGGCGATGTCGCGCAGCGGCACGCCTTCTTCCGCCACTGCGTGATAGCGGGCGCCGGGCGCGCGTCGTTCCAGCGCCAGCCGATAGAGACGCGCGACATCGCTCACATGCGCCGCCGGCCAGCGGTTGAGCCCCTCGCCGACATAGGCCGAGACGCCCTTCTCGCGGGCGATCGCCACGGCCGGCGTAATCAGCCCCTGTTTGAGCGTGTCGTGAACCTGCGGCAGGCGCACCACCACGACATTGACGCCCTTCTCCGACAGCGCGGCCCCCGCCAGTTCCGAAGCCACGCGGGGAACGGGATGGGCGCGGTCGAAGACATCCTCCCGCGCCATTTCGCCCGGCCGCGGCGCGCCCATGCCGACGCCCGAAGTGATGAGGAGCGGGCGATCCGTTCCGATCAGCGCGGCGCCGAGCGCCTCGATGGCGCGACGGTCCTTGTCGCAATTGGCCGCGAAATTCGAGAAGTCATGGTCGAAGGCGCAGTGAATGACGCCCTCCGCCCTGGCCGCGCCGTCACGTAGGCTTTGAGGGTCTTCGAGCGTCCCGAGATACGGCTCGACGCCGGCGGCGGCGAGCTTGCGCGCCCCTTCGTCCGAGCGGGTCAGGCCGAGCACCCGATGACCTGCGCCGATGAGTTCAGGAACAATCGCCGAGCCGATGAAGCCGGTCGCGCCGGTGAGAAAAACACGCATCTAAATCTCCGATCTTGCAAATCTTCGACCTTGTTCGACCGGCGGTGTCGCTCTATTCTCGATCAGGGTAAAGTCGTGACATTATCATGTTATAATGACCAACAGGATCGCGCAGGATCGCCATGACGCTTGAACGGGAAAGGTCGCATCAGCGGGAAAGTAGGCTGGGGGTCTATCTGAAGGATCGCCGCGCCAGGCTCGATCCGGCCGCGCTCGGCTTCCCGACAACGCGTCGGCGCACCAGCGGGTTACGCCGGGAAGAAGTCGCACAGCGCGCCAACATCAGTCCGACCTGGTACACGTGGCTGGAGCAGGGGCGCGGCGGCGCGCCTTCGGCGAATGTGCTGGATCGGATCGCCGGCGCGCTGATGCTCACCGACCTCGAGCGCGAGCATCTCTTTCTGCTCGGCTTAGGGCGTCCGCCCGAGGTTCGCTACAAGGCTTCGACCGGCGTGACGCCGCGCCTGCAGCGCATTCTCGACGCTTTCGACGTCAGTCCCGCGCTGATCAAGACCGCGACCTGGGATGTCGTCGCCTGGAATCGCGCCGCGGCTCTCGTGCTGGCCGATTACGGCGCGCTCCCCGCCGGCCAGCGCAATATTCTTCGCCTCATGTTCGGCAGCCAGCGCAAACGCGCCGCGTCGCAGGATTGGCAAAGCGTGGCGCGTCTGGTCGTCGGCGCCTTCAGAGCCGATGCGGCGCGCGCTGGCGCGGTTTCCGAAATCGGCGAGCTCGTCGACGAACTTTGCGACCTCAGCCCGGAGTTCGCCGCGTTATGGAGCGAACATGATCTTGGCGCGCATGGGGAAGGCGTCAAACGGCTTCAGCATCCGACGCTCGGCGAAATCACGCTCGAATATTCGTCCTTCGCCGTCGACGGCCGTCCCGATCTCGGGTTGATGATCTACAATCCGACCACCACCGCGGACGCCGAGCGTATCCGCGCTTTGCTCGCCGCGTCGCCAGTCGAGGCTCAGGCCTTGCCGTAGGTCTCGTCGAAGGAATAGCCGGTGCCGCGCACCGTGCGAATCGGATCGCGTTCGCGTCCGCGCGTGAGCGCCTTGCGCAGCCGCCCGACATGAACGTCGACCGTTCGTTCGTCGATTTCGACCGTCTGCCCCCAGACGCCGTCGAGCAATTGGGCGCGCGAGAAGACGCGGCCCGGCCGCTCGAGCAGATATTCGAGCAGGCGAAACTCGGTCGGCCCGAGATGAATGTCGCGCATGCCGCGGCGCACGCGATGCGTCTCGCGATCGAGATCGAGGTCGCCGGCGCTAAGCTTGTCGGCGATCCGCTCGGGGCGGCTGCGTCGAAGCAAGGCGCGCACCCGCGCCATCAATTCCGGCACTGAGAACGGCTTGACCACATAATCGTCGGCCCCGACCGACAGGCCGCGCACCCGCTCCACCTCTTCGCCGCGCGCGGTCAGCATGATGACGGGCAGCGTCTTGGTCGCCTCGCGGGCGCGCAGCCGGCGGCAGATTTCCAGCCCCGACACGCCCGGCAGCATCCAGTCGAGAATGACGAGATCCGGCGGCGACTCGATCAGCCGCAGTTCGGCTTCGTCGCCGCGCTCGACCGTCTCGGCGACATAGCCTTCAGCCTCGAGATTATACGTCAGCAGCAGCCCGAGGTCGGCTTCGTCTTCGACAACCAGGATCTTCGGCGCGGCTGCGACGCCGGCGCGGGGGGCTTCTCGGCGAGCTTCGTTCATGAATTAACGATCCCAGGCGCTGTGATGTCGTAGTCTTGCCTGCCCTTCGGCCGCTCCGCGGGCAGCGTTTCTCCGGTGACGAGATAGAAGACCGTCTCGGCGATGTTGGTCGCGTGGTCGCCGATCCGCTCTACGTTTTTCGAGCAGAACAGAAGATGGGTGCAAAAGGAGATGTTGCGCGGATCTTCCATCATATGGGTGAGAAGATCGCGAAACACCGAGTCTTCGAGCGCGTCGAGTTCCGCATCGCGCTCCCACACCGCGCGCGCGCGCTCGACATCGCGCTGCGCATAGGCGTCGAGCACATCCTTCATTAGTTCGGTGGCGACGTCGTTCATATGGCGCAGGCCGACGATGGCGCGCGGCACCCGCGCCTCGAGGCCGATCTTCAACGATCGTTTGGAAATGTTCTTGGCCAGATCGCCGACCCGTTCGAGATCGCCTGCGACGCGGATCGCGCCGACGATCTCGCGCAAATCGATCGCCATCGGTTGGCGCCGGGCGATGGTCAGGATCGCCTGTTCTTCGATTTCGCGCTGCAGGGCATCGAGACGCGCGTCGCTGGCGACAACCTGATTGGCCAGCGCCACATCCGCCTGGCTCAAGGCGTCCATCGCCTCGATCACCATCTTCTCGGCGATGCCGCCCATTTCGGCGATCCGGCGCTCGAGCGTGTCGAGATCCTTGTCGTACGACCTGACGATATGATCGACCACGATGCTCTCTCCCTCAGCCGAAGCGGCCGGTGATGTAATCCTGGGTGCGCTTGTCGCGCGGCGAAGTGAAGACTTTGTTGGTCTCGTCGAATTCGATCATTTCGCCGAGATACATGAAGGCGGTGAATTGCGAGACGCGCGCCGCCTGCTGCATGGAATGGGTGACGATGGCGATCGTGTAGTCGTCGGTAAGTTCATCGATGAGTTCTTCGATCTTCGCCGTGGCGATCGGATCGAGCGCCGAACAGGGCTCGTCGAACAGGATCACTTCCGGGCTGATCGCCACCGTTCGCGCGATGCATAGGCGCTGCTGCTGGCCGCCCGACAGGCTGAGGCCGCTGGCGTTGAGCTTGTCCTTGACCTCGGTCCACAGCGCGGAGCGGCGCAGCGCCGATTCGACGCGCCCGTCCAACTCCGATTTCGCCACCTTCTCGTAGAGCCGGATGCCGAAAGCGATGTTGTCGTAAATCGACATCGGAAAAGGCGTCGGCTTCTGGAACACCATGCCGACGCGTGCGCGCAGGAGATTGAGGTCGAGCCCCGGCGCGAGAATGTTCTCGCCGTCGAGCAGCACCTCGCCCTCCGCATGCTGGCCAGGATAGAGATCGTACATGCGGTTGAGCACGCGCAGCAGCGTGGATTTTCCGCAGCCCGACGGACCGATGAAGGACGTCACCTTGCCGGTGCGCAGGCTCAGCGTGACATCTTTTAGCGCCCTCGTCTGGCCGTAGAAGAAATTCAGGCCGCGCACGGCGATCTTTTCCGCGACCGCGCCGCCGGCGGGCTCGTGCAGAGGGCTTTGGACAGGGTTTGGCGAGACGGCTTCGTTCATCGCATGACTTCTTTCTTGGGATGACGTCTTTCTTCGGACGATCGACCTTACTTGGCCTCGCCGCGCGAGGAGGACAGGACGCGCGCCAATATGCTGAGACTCAATACGGCGAAAGTGACGATCAACGCGCCGGTCCAGGCGAGCTTTTGCTGTTCTGGATAGGGGCTGCGGGCGAATTCGTAGATGATCAGCGGCAGGCTCGACATCGGCCCGCGCGGATCGGCGGAGAACAACGAATTGCCGAGCTCGGTGAAGATCAGCGGCGCGGTTTCGCCCGCCATTCGGGCGACCGCCAGCAGGATGCCGGTGACGATGCCGGAGCGCGCCGCGCGATAGGCGACCTGCCGGATCATCAGAGAGCGCGGCATCCCCATCGACGAGGCCGCCTCGCGCAATGTGTTTGGCACAAGGTTGAGCATGTCTTCGGTGGTGCGCACGATGATCGGCGTCGCGATCATCGCCAGGGCGACGGCGCCGGCGATGGCCGAGAAATGACCGAAGGGCACGACGCAGAGCTGATAGACGAAGAGACCGACGACGATCGACGGCGCGCTTAAGAGAATGTCGTTGACGAAACGAATGACGATCGACAGGCGCTCATGCCGGCCGTATTCGGCAAGATAGGTGCCCGCGAGAATGCCCAGCGGCGTCGCGATGGCCACCCCCATGACGGTGACGATCAGACTGCCGACAATGGAGTTCAAAAGCCCGCCCACGACGCCGGGCGGCGCCGTCATTTTGGTGAAGACGTCGAGCGAAAGACCGCCTGCCCCGTTCCAGATGAGGGTCGCGAGGATCACCACCAGCCAGCTCAGGCCAAAGGCCGTCGCGGCATAGGCGAGGATCGTCCAGATGAAGTTGCGGCGCCGCCGCCCGGAATAGAGCGCGTTGGCCATTAGCGTCCCGCCTTGACTTCAAGGCGCGCCAGCATGAGACGCGCCGCGGCCAGAACGATGAAAGTGATGATGAAGAGGATAAAGCCGAGCGCTAGCAGGGATGAGGTGAAAAGCCCCGGATCGGCGTCGGCGAACTGATTGGCGATCATCGCCGAGATCGTCGTGCCCTGAGCGAGGATCGAGGTCGAGATCTTGGTCGCGTTGCCGATGACGAAAGTCACCGCCATGGTTTCGCCGAGTGCGCGCCCAAGCGCCAGCATCACGCCGCCGATCACGCCGACCCGAGTATAGGGAATGACGATGGCGCCGACGACCTCGAAAGTGGTCGAGCCGACGCCATAGGCCGCCTCTTTCAGCACTGGCGGAACGGTTTCGAAGACATCGCGCGAAATCGCCGTGACGAAGGGCAGGATCATGATTGCCAGCACAAGGCCGGCGGTCAGCACGCCGTAGCCGAGCGGCGGCCCGGCGAACAGCAGGCCAAGACCAGGGATTGCGCCGAGCGTGTGGATGAGGAAGGGCTGAACATAGCCCTGCATCACTGGCTTGAAATAATAGACGCCCCAGATGCCATAGATGATCGAGGGAATGCCGGCGAGGAGCTCGATGGCGATGCCGATCGGGCGACGCAGCGAAAGCGGACAGAGTTCGGTGAGAAACACCGCGACGCCGACGCCGACCGGCACGCCGATCAGCATGGCGATCGCCGAGGTCACCAGCGTGCCATAGATCGCGGCGGCGGCGCCGAAATGCTCCTTGGGCGGGCTCCAGGCGTCGCTGATGAAGAAATCGAGGCCGAATGTGCTGAAGGCCGGCCACGAGCCGATCAGCAGCGACACCGCAACGCCCAAGAGCAGAACCAGCACCAGCAGCGCGGAAAACTGCGTCATCAGACGAAAGACGACATCCCCGAATTTCAGTCGGGCGAGCGCTTGCGATCGGTCCATCGGTCTGCTCGCCGTCTCAGCGGCCTGGATCGCCGTCGCCGTCATCGCATCGCCTTGTTAAGGGGCGCCGTGGGGCGCCTTAGGATATCGGCGAGGCCGGCGGAGCGACCGCCCGCCTCGCCGACGAACGCGTTATTTCTGCGCGATATCGGTCGCCCAGGCCTTCTTGACCAGTGCGATCACGCTGTCGGGCATCGGGATGTAGTCAAGCGCTTTGGCCATGTCCGCGCCCTTGTCATAGTCATAGGCGAAGAACTTCAAAGCCTCGTTGGACTCGGCGACATTGGCCGGGGCCTTGTACATCAGGATGAAGGTCGCGGCGGTCAGGGGCCACGACTGCTCGCCCGGCTGGTTGGAGAGGATCAGGTAGAAGCCCGGCGCCGCAGACCAGTTGGCGTTGGCGGCGGCGGCCTGGAAGGTCTCGATCGTCGGTTCGACGACCTTACCGGCGGCGTTGACCATGTCGGCGTAGGTCAGCTTGTTCTGTTTGGCGTAGGCGTATTCGACATAGCCGATCGCGCCGGGCGTATTGGCGACATTGTTGGCGACGCCGTCATTGCCCTTGGCGCCGATGCCCGACGGCCATTCGACCGAGGTGGCGACGCCGATCTTCGAATCCCACTCGGGCAGGACCTTGTCGAGATAGTTGGTGAAGTTGAAGGTCGTGCCCGAACCGTCGGCGCGATGGACGGCGGCGATCGCCAGATCGGGCAGCGTCACCTTGGAATTGAGCGTCTTGAGCGCGGGATCGTTCCAATTGGTGATCTCGCCGAGATAGATCTTGGCGAGGGTCGGGCCGTCGATGACGACGTCGCCCGACTTGACGCCCGGCAGATTGATGACCGGCACGATGCCGCCCATCACCATCGGAAATTGTTCGAGGCCGGCGGCTTCGAGATCCTTGGGCGTCAGCGGCGCGTCGGTGGCGCCGAAGGTCACGGTCTTGGCCTTGATCTGCTTGATGCCGGCGCCCGAACCGATCGACTGGTAGTTCAGACCGGCGCCGGTGTCCTTCTTATAGGCGTCGGCCCATTTGGCGTAGATCGGATAGGGGAAGGTCGCGCCGGCGCCCGAAATGTCGCCAGCCGCGGCGTAAGTCGCGCTGGCGGCGACGATGGTCGCGGCGAGCAGGGAAGGTTTCATCATAGGCGCCTCTCAAGCTTGGTGCTTTGCCTCGCCAACGGCGTCGCCCAGTGGCGGCCGTTCCGAGGCCCGCACCTATAGGCCTTGCGCACCGTCGTTATATGACGTTCGAACGACGATATGATGACGATCTAATCGACTAGAATCGCTAGAAATTACGGCCGAAGGCGCAGCGGCACGAAGGCGCTGAAGGTCGAGCCGTGGTCGAGCCGGCTGGCGATGGCGAGCCGGCCGCGATGGCGGGTCAGAATATGCTTGACGATCGCCAGGCCGAGGCCGGTGCCGTTCTTGGCGCGGCTCTGCCCGGGGTCGACCCGGTAGAATCGTTCGGTCAGACGCGGCAAATGTTCGGGCGCGATGCCGCGGCCGAAATCGCGCACCGTCAGCACGCCTTCGCGGCCCGCGCCGGCGACCGCGATCTCGACGACATCGGCGCCGGGGCTCTCCTGATTGGCCCCGTATTTGATCGCATTCTCGATCAGATTCTCGGCGACCCGCAGCAGCTCGTCGCGCTCGCCGGTCACGATGACCGGGTCATCGGCGTCGAGCCTGATCTCGACATCCATCTCGCGGGCCAGCGGCGCGAGCGTATCGGCGACGTGACGCGCCAGTTGCGCGAGATCGACCGCCGCCTCAGGGCGCACATGCTGTTTCTGCTCGATGCGCGACAGCGACAGCAGGTCGTCGATCAGGCGCGCCATGCGCCGCCCCTGCTCGCGCATGATGGCGAGGAAGCGGTCGCGGGCGCGCGCGTCGTCATGGGCCGAACCCTGCAGGGTTTCGATAAAGCCGAGCATCGAGGCGAGCGGCGTGCGCAGCTCATGGCTGGCGTTGGCGATGAAATCGACCCGCATGCGCTCGAGGCGACGATGATCGGTGAGATCGCGCAGCGTCATCAGCGCGCCCGCCAAGGCGCCCGGCGCCGCTTCGAGCGGCGCGACGCAGACCTCGAACAGCCGCTCGATCGGCACCCGCTCGCTCCACAGCGCCGTCTCCGCTTCGCCGCCGGCCAGCACCCGGCGCATCGCGTCGATGACATCGGGCGTTCTGAGCGCGAGGACGAAAGGTTCGCCGAGCCGCAGGGCAGGCAAGAGCGTGCGGGCCGGGGTGTTGGCGACGATCGCCAGCCCGTCCATATCGACGATCACCACGGGATCGGGCATGGCGGCGGCGAGCCCGTCGGTCAGCGGCGAGCGCAAGGCCCTGGCCAGATCCCGCTTGTCGTCTTCGTCGGCCATTTGGGCTCCTCATCGGCCGCCGGAGAGCGCGCTTGCCTTCAGTCCCCGTCGTCGAGTGACGAGGCGGCCAGCGCCTCGCGCAGCGAACGCCATCGCCGCATGGCTTCATAGGCGCCCAGCAGCGCCATCGCAAGAATGAAGGGAACGGCGTAATAAATAGCGCGAAACAGCAGCAGCGAGGCGAGCAGCGGCTCGCTCGGGCCGCCGATGCCGTCGATCATCGTCGCTTCGAAAACGCCGAGACCGCCCGGCGCGTGGCTGGCGATGCCGAGCATGGCGGCGAAGGAATAAAGCGCGCTGAAGGTCAGAAAGGCGAGGCTCTGGCCCTTGGGCAGCAAGACATAAAGCGCCCCGGCGGCGCTGCAGACATCGATGACGCCGAGCGACATTTGCGCCAGCGTAAGAATGGGCCCCGGCGGCGTGAAGCCGAAAATGATTGGCCGCCGACGGCGCATGCGACCGACCCAGGCGAGATAGGCGACCAGCGCGGCGAGGATGGCGAGACCGATCGCCTGATTGAAGAGCGGACTGAAATGAGTGATCTCGCTGATCTCTCCTGCGGCGAAGAGAAAGCCGACCGCCAGGATCAGGCCCATGCCGAGCCAGAAAGTGAGGCCGGCGACGATCGTCAGGCTCGCCACCTTGCCGGCGGAAAGTCCGGCCGGCCCATAGATCCAGTAGCGCACCGCGCCGCCGGTGACGATGGGAAAGCCGAGCGTGAAGGAGATCGCGTAGCTGGTGAAGGAGGCGAGCGCGGTCAGCCGATAGGGCACGTGGACGCGCAAATGCCGCAGCGCCAGTCCGTCGTAACCGGTCAGGGCCAGATAGCTGACCGCCGACAGCGCGAAGGCCATGGCGATCTGGTCGCCGCCGGTGGCGGTGAAGGCGTCCTGGAAGTGGCGCGGATCGACGCGCAGGATGGCGCGAAGGAAGATGATCGCCGAAATCGCGATGATCGTCAGGCTGAAGGCGAAGCCAAGCCGGCGCAGCAGCGGCCGGCGCGTCGTGATGAGATGTTCCCAGCGCGCCAGGCGATCGTCCGACCGCGCGTCATTCGGCGACCCGCCGGCAGACGGGCTATCCTCGCTCTGATGCGCCATGCCCCCGCCGCGTTTCCCCGTCGCGACGGGCTATAGTCCCCGCGCCGGCGCCGGGCAAGCGCGGCAGCCTTTCCTCAACCGAGCGCGACGCGCTGCCGGCTGCGCCACGAGAGATAGGCGGCGTCGGCGATCAGATTAGCCTTGAGCCCATCTTCGCCGCTGGGCGAGGGCGCGCGACCGGCTTCAACCGCGGCGACGAAGGCGTCCAGCTCGTTGCGATAGGCGGCGGCGTAGCGCTCGAGGAAGAAATTGAGAATCTTGTCGCCGACGAAGCCCTCGGCGCCGGCGAACTCGACCGTCGTCTCGCGGATGTTGCCGGCGCTCAGCATGCCCTTGGCGCCATGGGCTTCGACGCGCTGGTCGTAGCCGTAAACGGCGCGGCGCGAATTGGCGATCTGAGCCACCTTGCCCGACTTGGTCTCCAGAATCACCACCGCGGTGTCGATGTCGCCGGCTTCGCCGATCGCCTTGTCGACCAGCGCCGAGCCCATCGCGCTGACGGCGATCGGCTCTTCGCCGAGCAGGAAACGCGCCATGTCGAAATCATGGATCATCATGTCGCGAAACAAGCCGCCCGAGCGCGCGATATAGGAGATCGGCGGCGGCCCGGGATCTCGTGACGTGATAGACACCACTTCCACTTCGCCAATAACGCCCTCCGCGATGCGGGCGCGCAGCGCGGCGAAATTGGGATCGAAGCGGCGGTTGAAGCCGACCATCAAAGTGGCGCGCGTCGACTGGACGACGTCGAGGCAGCGGCGAATGCGATCGGCGTCGAGGTCGATCGGCTTCTCGCAGAAGATCGCCTTGCCGGCGCGCGCGGCGCGTTCGATGAGATCGGCGTGCATGTCGGTCGGGGCGCAGATCGCCACGGCTTGAATGTCCCGCGCGGCGATAATCTCGTCGATCGAGCCGACTTTCGCGCCGACGCTGCGGCGGCCGCAAGCCTTGCTGC
>SSMV01000082.1 GCA_004799435.1 Bradyrhizobium sp. | reverse complement strand
CGCAGCCGCAGCGTGACGGGAATCGTCTGGTCGCTATGGGCCGCGCGATCGAGCCCATTGAGATAGGCTGGCCGATCGGCGACATGAACGAGGTTGAAGAAGCCCCGCCCGAAGAGATTGTCCGGGCAATGTCCGAAAGCCTCGGTCGCGTCGCCGCTGACGGCGATAACCGCGCCGGAGCGATCGTGGCGCAGAACGACGTCGCCGATGGCCGCCGCCAGCGCCGCGTAGCTCTCGGCGCAGTCGGCCGCCGTCTTGCGCCGCGCGCCGCGGGCTCTGGCGATGAAGGGGAAGGCGTCGGCGAGCCTGGCGACAAGCGAAGTTCCCGTTCGCCCAGCCGCAAGCGCGTCCGCGTCGGAGACGGGACGGAAAATCGCCTCTGCGCGTCGTCGTGCGCTGGCAAGCGGGAACACCAACCTCGGCCTCCACGGACCCAAGGGAACTCGACTCTGTCCTTCGGACGATCCCAGCCCGCGCTTAAATCAACGCTAAAGAGAGTGACTTGAAATGGCCGGCGAGCGGTTTCCCGAGACCGCGGGGCCGGCTCAGTCCCGATATGGTTGACCGCCGGTTAACGCTTCATCTTGTCGCGGCGTTGCGGCGATCGTTCGAATTTGTCGCAATTCCCGCACGAGGCCTCAAGACGGCCGCGCTAGTCTCGCTTTCGCCGTCAAAACGCGACGGCGTCGTTTCGAGCAAAGCCGTTCTCATGCGTTTCATGCTGCGCACTATATTCTGGCTCGGCCTCGTCTATCACGCGATGCCCTGGGGCGACGCGCGCCTCAGCGACGCCCTGCCGGCCGTCGCTCCCGCTTTGAGCGCGGTGGCGGCGATGAATGGCGGCGAGGCGCCGGGCGCGTTGACGCGCGCCGTCTTGCGCGGCGCGCTCGACATGGCGACGCCTGTGGCGACGACCGCCGATCAGACGCCGAAGACCGGCGAGACGCCGGCCGCGCGCCCGCAGCCTGCTTCACTTGACACGCTGACCCCCGAGGATCGCCGCGCGCCCTGGCGCGGGTCCGGGCTCGGGCTGCGGCTGGGAACTTAAATTCCGCCATTCGGATTGACGCTTCGCGGTGTCGCTCGGCCGACTGGCTCTCGCCGCCCGCTCGCGGCTATAGTCGCGATCCCTGATCGCCCCTTAACCCGAGCGCGCCGCTGACCACGATTGACGCCATTCGCGCCGATTTCGCCTTCCTCGACGAGTGGGAAGATCGCTATCGCTATGTCATCGAACTGGGGCGCACGCTCGAGCCGCTCGACGAGGCCGCCCATAACGACGTCAATAAGGTGCGCGGCTGCGTCAGTCAGGTCTGGCTTGAGCGCCAAGCGCGCAATGCGCCCGACGGACGCGTCCTTCTGCATTATCGCGGCGACAGCGATTCCCATCTGGTTCGCGGTTTGGTGGCGATCGCCATCGCGCTCTATTCCGACCATACGGCTAAGGAAATCCTGGCGACCGACGCTTTCGCCGTCTTCCGCGAATTGGGTCTCGAACAGCATCTGACGCCGCAACGCTCCAATGGCGTGCGCGCGATGATCGAGCGCATCCGCGCCGACGCGCTGGCGCCAGTCTGAGGCCGCCTGCCGGCGCCACGCTCACGATCCTTTGATCTCCCGCCTCCGGACCGCTGAAATGACGCCACGATTAAGGCTGAGCGGCGACGCATTTGCTCAACGTTCCGTTAACGCGAACGGCAGATGCTTAGTCAAATTCGCGCGCCGCGCGGCGATGCCCGCGACGGGTCGCGACAAAGGAAAGCGACTTCGATCCATGAGCGACCACGCTGAGCTCAACCGTGAACCTTCCTCCGCCGCCCCGACCGTGGAGCCGCCGCGCCTTGAGCTTCTCCCCTATGCGGGGGCCGAACAAAGCAAGCGCGCAGGCCTTGCCGGAACGATTCTCTGGGGGTCGGCGCTCGCCGCCGCGCTGGCGCTTGCCGCTGGCGTCGCCGCTTTCGGCGTTTACGACCACACCAAGCAGGCCAATCTCGTCGCCGCCAAAACCGAAGAGACGCTCAGCCTTGCTGAGACGGTGAAGGGGCTTGCGAAGCGGCTCGACGCTATTGACGCGGCGCGCGCGCGTGACGAAGCGGCCGATATGCGCAAGGTCTCGGCGGAGATGAAAACCGAGGGCGCGGCGGGCCGCGAGCTCGGCGCCCAGCTCGCTCAGGCCAATGCGCGGCTCGATAAGCTCGACCACGACCACGGCGCCCGGCTCGACAAGCTCACCGACCGTCTCGATCATGAGTCGGCCGGCAAATTCGCCGACCTTTCCGCCCGCCTCGACAAGTTCGCGGATCTCTCCGCTCGCCTCGACAAGCTCGAAAAACGTCCGGTCCCGGTCGCCGCCGTCGTCGCGCCTGCGCCGGCCAAGCCCGCGGCGGCGCAAGTCGCTCAGCCGGTCTCGGACGAGACGACCGGCGCGATCGAACGGCCGCGACTGCGCGGTTACTGGCTGGTCGAGGCTCAGGACGGCTATGCGGTGATCGACGGTCGCGACGGCCCGCAGCAGGTGACGCCAGGCGACGTACTGCCGGGCGTCGGTCGGGTGCAACGTATCGAAAGGCGCGGCGGCGACTGGGCGGTGGTCACCAGCGCCGGCATCATCGCCGGCGATCAGCCGCCCTTCTGAGGAAGCCGGCGGACTCTGACGACAATATCGACGCCGGCGATCGCGCAGCCGGGCGGCGGCGAAGGAATTTCGGCCAGCGCGAGATCGCTGTCGGGAATGTCGACCAGCGCGCCACTCTCCTCGACCAGGAAATGGTGGTGGGGCGTCGCGTTGGTGTCGAAAAAGGCGCGCGAACCCTCAACCGCGATTTCCCGCAACAGCCCGGCGCCGGTGAATTGGCGCAGCGTGTTGTAGACGGTCGCCAGCGACACGGGAACGCGCGCCGCCTTGGCCTCCTCAAACAGCATTTCAGCCGTCAGGTGCCGGTCGCCGCGGCCAAACAGCAGCCAGCCAAGCGCCACCCGCTGGCGGGTCGGGCGCAATTGCGCTTGGCGCAATTTGTCGCGCAGCACATGAACCGGGCAGCCGGCCATCGCGCCGTCGCGACGGGGCGCGGCTGAGGGCGGGCCTGAACGGAGCGGGGGCGCGGACACGGGTCGGAAAGCTCTCCTGCTGGCCTATCGAAGCCGGCTGCGTCCGCCTTACCACAGTCGCCGTCATTCGTCAGCTTCGACGCCATGGCGCGCCGCCCCGCCGCTTTCGAGACGCCTGCGCCTGTGTTACGAAGCGGCCGAAGCGGGCGTGAAATTGGGACTCGCACCGCCAAGGAATCCAAAAAAAGCATGTCTGACCGGCGTTCGGAATTCGCCTACGAGGATCTTCTCGCCTGCGGGCGCGGCGAATTGTTCGGGGCCGGCAACGCCCAACTGCCGCTGCCGCCGATGCTGATGTTCGACCGCATCGCCGAGATCAGCGAGGACGGCGGGGTCCATGGCAAGGGCGGCGTGCGCGCCGAGTATGACATCAAGCCCGAGCTCTGGTTTTTCTCCTGTCATTTCAAGGGCGACCCCGTCATGCCGGGCTGCCTCGGGCTCGACGCCCTGTGGCAATTGACCGGCTTCTTCCTGGGCTGGCTTGGCCTGCCGGGCCGCGGCCGGGCGCTGGGCGTCGGCGAGGTCAAATTCATCGACCAGGTGCTGCCGACGATCAAGAAAGTGATCTATGGCGTCGATGTGAAGCGCGTCTTCAAGGGCAAGCTTATCCTCGCCATCGCCGACGGCTGGCTCGAGGCCGACGGGCGGCGCATTTACGAGGTCAAAGACATGCGGGTCGGCCTGTTCGGCGGCGCCGCTCCAAGCCAGGCCTGAAGTCGCGGGTGGCGCAAAGGTGGATGGCGGAGTGAGGCTATGAGGCGGGTCGTCGTCACCGGCATGGGGATCGTCTCCTCGATCGGCGCCAATGTTCAAGAGGTGCTGACGAGCCTGCGCGAGGCGAAGTCCGGCATCACGCGCGCAGAAAAATACGCCGAAATGGGTTTCCGCAGTCAGGTCCAGGGCGCGCCGACCGTCAGGCCGGAGGAATTCCTCGATCGCCGCGCCATGCGCTTTCATGGCGGCGGCACCGCCTGGAACCATGTCGCAATGGATCAGGCGATCGTCGACGCCGCGCTCGCGCCCGACGAAGTCTCCAACGAACGCACTGGTCTGATCATGGGCTCCGGCGGCCCCTCGACCCGCGCCATCGTCGAAGCGGCCGACATTGCCCGCACCAAGGGGCCTAAGCGCATCGGCCCCTATGCGGTGCCCAAATCCATGTGCTCGACCGCTTCGGCGACCTTGTCGACCTGGTTCAAGATCAAGGGTCTCGCCTATTCGATCTCCTCGGCCTGCGCGACCTCCAATCACTGCATCGGCGCGGCCAGCGAGCAGATCCGCATGGGTCGCCAGGATGTGATGTTCGCCGGCGGCTGCGAAGACCTCGACTGGACGCTGTCGTCGCTGTTCGACGCCATGGGCGCCATGTCCTCGGCCTATAACGCGACGCCGCAGCGCGCGTCGCGGGCTTACGACAAGAACCGCGACGGTTTCGTCATTTCCGCCGGCGCCGGTGTGCTGGTGCTCGAAGATTATGAGCGCGCCAAGGCGCGCGGCGCCCGCATTCACGGCGAGATTATCGGCTATGGCGCGACCTCCGACGGCGTCGACATGGTCGCGCCCTCGGGCGAAGGCGCGGCGCGCTGCATGCGCCAGGCGCTTTCGACGGTGAAGATGCCGATCGACTATATCAATCCGCATGCGACTTCGACCCCGGTCGGCGACCAGAAGGAAATCGAGGCGATGCGCGCCGTCTTCGGCGCAGGCGAGAAATGCCCGCCGATCTCGGCGACAAAATCGCTGACTGGCCATTCGCAGGGCGCAACCGGCGTCCATGAAGCGATCTATTCGCTGTTGATGATGCACAATGGCTTCATCTGCGAGAGCGCGCATATCGACGAACTCGATCCCGAATTCGCCGACATGCCGATCGTGCGCGAGCGGCGCGACAATCAACGCATAGCCGCCGTGCTCTCAAATTCCTTCGGCTTCGGCGGCGCCAATGCGACGCTGGTGTTCAAGCACGTCGACGCCTGAGAAAAAAGAAGTGAACGGGATGAAACCTGGCCTGATGAGCGGCAAGCGCGGCCTCGTGATGGGCGTCGCCAATGATCACTCGATCGCCTGGGGCATCGCCAAGGCGCTGTCGGCGGAAGGCGCGGAACTCGCTTTCACCTATCAGGGCGAAGCGCTTGGCAAACGCGTGCGGCCGCTCGCCGAAAGCCTTGGCTCGCAATTGGCGCTACCCTGCGACGTCGAGGATGTCGCCTCGCTCGACGCCTGTTTCGCCAGACTCGGCGGAGTCTGGGGCGGGTTGGATTTCATCGTTCATTGCATCGGCTTTTCCGATCGCAACGAACTCAAGGGCCGCTACGCCGACACGACGCGCGAGAATTTCGTTCGCACCATGGTGATCTCGGCTTTCTCATTCACCGAGATCGCCAAGCGCGCGGCGGCGATGATGCCGCAAGGCGGCGCAATGCTGACGCTGACCTTCGGCGGTTCGACGCGCGTCATGCCCAATTACAATGTCATGGGCGTCGCCAAGGCGGCGCTGGAGGCGAGTGTGCGCTATCTCGCCGCCGATTTCGGCCCGGCCGGAATCAGGGTCAACGCGATTTCCGCCGGGCCGATCCGCACGCTCGCCGGCGCGGGGATCGCCGACGCGCGTTTCATGTTCAATTTCCAGCGTCATCATTCGCCGCTGCGGCGAACCGTCACGATCGAGGATGTCGGCGGCGCGGCGCTCTATCTTCTGTCGGATCTCGCCGCCGGGGTGACCGGCGAGACCCATTTCGTCGACGCCGGCTACAACATCATCTCGATGCCGCGTCCCGACGACATCAAGGGCGAGGGCTGAGGCGAAGGCCGCCCTGCGGTTATGGTTTAAATTTCGTAAACCGCTTGACGCTAGGCTCGCCGGCCGGGAGCCTGGAGGTCCGATGTCAGCCGTTTCCGCCCATCTCGCAGCAAAGCGCCGGCGCTCCTCAAATCTGTCCTCGGGGTTTCGGCTGGCGGCGCTTTGCGCGGCGCTAGCGCTTGCCGCGCCGATCGCCTTGCCCGTGGACCCGGTGCTTGCCCACACCGTCAAGCCCAGCGCCAAGAGCCTCGCCAAGGCTGCGGTGGCGAAAGCCGCGGCGGCGGCCGCCGCCGCCAAACAGGCCCAAGCCTTCCACGAATTTGTCGAAACGCTGCGCCCGCTGGCCGAGGCGCGCGGCGTCTCCAGAGCCACCTTCGACGCCGCTTTCGCCGGCGTGAGTTTCGACCCGCGGATCGTCGCCCACACCGAAAACCAGGCCGAATTCGTCGAGCCGATCTGGGTCTATATTGCGAATGCAGTCTCGCGCGAGCGCGTCGAGCGCGGCCGCGCCAAGGCCGAGGAACAGCATTCCTGGCTGCTGAAGGCACAGGACGCTTATGGCGTCGATTCCTCGGTTCTGCTCGGCGTCTGGGGAATGGAAAGCGCTTTCGGCGCCTTTTCCGGCTCCGACGGCGTCATTCGTTCGCTGGCGAGCCTCGCCTTCGTGCATTTCCAGGGCGATTATTTCCGCGACGAGCTGCTGGCGGCGCTGCAGATCCTGCAGGAAGGCGACATCGCGGCGGCCGATATGAAGGGCTCCTGGGCCGGCGCCATGGGCCAGACCCAGTTCATGCCGTCGAGCTTCCTGACCTATGCGGTCGATTTCGAAGGCCACGGCCGGCGCGACATCTGGGACAGTTCCGCCGACGCGATCGGCTCGACCGCCAATTACCTCGCCAAACATGGCTGGATCGCCGGCGCGCCCTGGGGCTATGAGGTGCGCCTGCCGCCGGAGTTCAAACTCACCGTCGCGGACTCAGACGCTTATGCGCCCTTTGCCGATTTCGCCGCGCGCGGCGTCGCACGCGCCGACGGCGGCGACTTGCCGAAAGAGGGCAAGGCGGAATTGCTCATCCCGGCCGGCCTGAGCGGGCCGATCTTTCTCGTCACGCCTAATTTCCGCACGATCAAAACCTATAACAATTCCACCGCTTACGCGCTCGGCGTGGCGCTGCTGGGCGACGCCTCCGCCGGCAAGGACGGTCTCAAAGCCCAATGGCCCAAACGCGACAAGGAGCTTGGCGAGAACGACGTGCGCGAGATGCAGCGCGAATTGAAAAAGCGCGGCTATGACGTCGGCGACATCGATGGGCGGGTCGGCGACCGGTTGTCTTCGGCGCTCAGGCTCTATCAGCAATCGATCGAGGCGCCGCCGGACGGCTATCCGACGCTGGCGCTATTGCGCAAAATGCGAAAACGCGGCTGACCCCGGCTTGCCTCGGCGGCCGGTTTTCCGCCAAAGTCGCCCCTTAAGCCATGAAGCTCCGACATCTTCGGACGCCCCGTGGCGCCCTTGGCGCGTCTCCGCATGAAATTCGCTTTCGGCCCCAGATTTTTCTCGCGCTTTGCGCGTCTCGCCGTCGTGGCGACGCTCGCCGCCGCGCTCGATGGCGCGCCGGCGCCGGCGCAGGACAGCGGCTTTGGCGGATTTTTCCAGCAGTTCTTCGGCGGCGGCCAGGGCGCCAAGCCGCCAGACCCCAACGCGCAGAAGCAGGCGGCGAAAAAGAAAGTGCGCGATTTCGTTCCGGCGACCGCCACCCGCGAACCCGGCACGCCGGGCGGCGCTGCGGTGCTGCCCACCTTCTTCATCGAGGTCGTCGGCGATAGCCTCGCCTCATTCACCGCCGGGGGCTTAAGTGAAGCCTTCGCCGACAAGCCGGAAATCGCCGTCGTCGACAAGACGCACGACGCCTCCGGTCTGGTGCGTTCGGACTATTACGACTGGCAGAAAGCCGCCGGCGATCTGGCGGGCGACAAGGATCATATCAATTTCGTCGTCATGATGTTTGGCATCAACGATCTGCAAGCGATCCGCGACGGCGCCGACAATCTCGATCCGCTGAGCGATCGCTGGAAGGCGGCTTACGCCGCGCGTGTGGACGCGATCCTCGCCCCCTTCCTCAGCGCGAATATTCCCGTCGCCTGGGTCGGCATGCCGCCGATGCGGGTCGAGAAATTCAACGACCAGATCGTCAAGCTCAACGAGATCGATCGCGAAGAGGTCGAGAAGGCCGGCGCGAAATACATCGACATCTGGGACGCTTTCGCCAATCAGAACGGGCAATTCGACGCTTTCGGCCCCAATGTCGACGGTCAGACCGTCAAGCTGCGCGGGCCCGACGGCATCCATTTCACCAAGGCGGGCGGGCGCAAGGCGGCCCATTTCATCGAAGCCGACATTCGCCGCATCTTCGACAAGGACCGGCCGCTGAACGCCGGTACCGATTTACCGCCCGACATCGAACAGGCGGCCGGCGACATCAACTCGCAGATCCGCCATGAGGCTGGCGCGCCCGACGAGCCCGGCGCGCCGGCCCGGCTCGAGCCGGTCAAACCGCTGTCGGGACCGATCTTGTCGCTGACCGGCCGGCCGACCTCGCCCAATGGGCTCCTGGCGAAGAGCGCCGACATCCCGCCCGGCCAGACCGACGTCATCGCCAAAGTGCTGCGCCAGGGGGAACCCGCCGATCCTCGCGGCGGCCGGGCGGACGATTTTTCCTGGCCGCGCCTCTAACTCTGCTTTCCGCCAAACTTGTTCACGCTCGCCCCGCGTGTTAGGCGACGCGCCGAAACAAAGCGTTAGCGGCGAGGAGACGAGGGCATGGCCGATGAGAACCCCAGCAACGGAGCGGATTCGAAGACGCCGCGGTTCTCGGTGGTCGCGCAATATGTCAAGGATCTCTCCTTCGAGAACCCCAACGCGCCGCGCAGCTTCGGGCCGCAGAATTCCAACATCGAACTCCAGGTCAATGTCACCGGCAAGCAGCTCGCCGCGAGTGATTTCGAGGTCGTCCTGAATCTCGAAGGCGGCTCGGGCGAGGGCGACGCGGTCATCTTCAAATTCGAGCTCAAATATGCCGGCGTGTTTCGGGTCGAGAACGTTCCCGCCGAACAGATTCAATCGCTGGTGATGATCGAAGGCCCGCGCCTGATGTTTCCCTTCGCGCGGCAGGTCATCGCCGACGCGGTACGCAACGGCGGCTATCCGCCGCTCTATGTCGATCCGATCGACTTCCATCGCCTCTATGTGAAGCGCTATGTCGAGGCCGGCGCGTCGGCCGCTCAGGTCTAGACGGCGCCGTCATCCTCGCTGGGCGCATAGCGGTTCCATAGCGCGCCCTTGCCAAGCTCGGCGACCATCCCGCGATGGGCCTCAAGTTCGGCGGGCTCAAGCCGCGCCGGCAATGGCTCGCCCCGCGCGCGATGCAGGCGCGCCGTCACGCCGGCGATCGACGGCGCTTCGGCGGCGGCAAAAGACAGCGAACGCTGCCTTCCGCCGGTGAGCTCGCCATAGACCTCGACCAGAATTTCCGCGTCGACCAAAGCGCCGTGCTTCACCCGCCGCGAACGGTCGATCTGATAGCGGTCGCAGAGCGCGTCGAGACTATTGGGAACGCCTGGGTGTTTTCGCCGCGCCAGCGCCAGCGTGTCGACGACGCGCTCGGGCGCGATTGCCGGCAGGCCTTGCGCTGAAAGTTCGGCGTTGAGGAAGCGCAGATCGAATTCGGCGTTATGGATGACCAGCCGATCCTCGCCGATGAAGGCGAGAAATTCTTCAACGATCGCCGCAAAGACCGGCTTGTCGGCGAGCGACAGCGTCGAATGTCCATGCACGCGAAAGGCTTCTTCGGGAACGTCGCGCTCGGGATTGATCAGCACGTGAAAACTGGCGCCGGTGGCGATCTGATTGACCATCTCGACCGCGCCGATCTCGACGAGGCGATGGCCCTGGGCGGGATCGAGGCCGGTGGTTTCCGTGTCGAGGACGATTTCACGCATCGTGGCCTCCGTGTCCCGGCGCGGCGGCGAGCGCGCGCATGAGCGAGGCGACCTGCGCGCGCGTCGCCGCCAATTCGCCGCTGGTGTCGATGATAAAATGGGCGCGCCGGCGCTTCTCGGCGTCCGGCGTCTGGCGCGCGAGGATCGCCTCGAACTTGGCCTCATTCATGCCGGGGCGTTTGAGCGCGCGCGCGCGCTGAATGGCCGCACTCGCGCTGACGACCACGACGAGATCGACGGATTTCTCGCCGCCTGTTTCGAACAAGAGCGGCACGTCGACCAGCGCCAGACGCCGTCCGGCGCTCGTCGCAGCCTTGAGAAAGGCGATGCGCCGGCGCGCGACTTCGGGATGAACGATCGCCTCCAGGCGCTTGAGCGCTTCGGGATCGGCCAGCGCCGCCTCGGCGAGGCGGGTGCGATCGATTTCGCCCCCGACCGCGACGCCCGGGAAAGCCGCCTCGACGGCGCCGGCTTCCGGCGTGCGATAGAATTCTCGCACCGCCGCGTCAGCGTCGAAGACCGGCGCGCCGAGCGCCGCGAACATCTGGGCGACGGTCGATTTGCCCATGGCGATCGAGCCGGTGAGCCCCGCGACGATCATCAGCGCCCGCTCCCGCCAGCCCGCAGATCGGCTTCGGCCAGCTTGCGCAGCTCTTTGGTGATTTCGGGCGTCCGGCCAAACCACAGCGCGAAGCCCGGCGCGGCCTGGCGCAGCAACATGCCGAGGCCGCCGACCGTCACGAGATTGCGCTTGCGCGCCGCCTCAAGGAGGCGCGTCGCCAGCGGCGTATAGACGATGTCGGCGACCGTCGCCTTCGCCTTGAGTGGGGCGAGATCGAAATCGAGCGGCGGCTGGCCGACCATGCCGAGCGTCGTCGTATTGATCAGAAGATCGGTTTGCGGAAGCTCCGCCGACAATTTGCCCCAGGCGGTGGCGCGGGTGGTCGGCCCGAAACGGGCAACCAAAGCTTCGGCGCGCGCCTTGGTGCGATTGACGATGACGATCTCTTCGACGCCGCGCATTTTTAATCCATAAACAACCGCCCGCGCCGCCCCGCCGGCGCCCAGGACCGTCGCGCGAAAGACGCGGTCGCGCCAGCCCGGCGCCTCGGCGTCGAGACTGCCGAGAAAGCCCTCGACATCGGTATTGTCGCCGCTCAGCGCCGCGCCGTCGCGCCACAGCGTATTGACCGCGCCGGTGGCTTGCGCCGCTTCGGACAGCTTTTCGCAAGCGGCATAAGCCGTCTCCTTATGCGGCACGGTGACGTTGAAGCCGACGAAACCATCGGCGCCGACCGAAGCGACAAATTCTGCGAAAGCGAGCGGCGGGACGCCAAACCGCTCATAGGCGCCGTTGATCCCATAACGCTTGAGCCAATAGCCGTGGATGAGCGGCGAGCGCGAATGGGCGATTGGCCAGCCGCAGACGCCGGCGCGCCGAATCGCGTTCATAGCGCGAGCATCCCAAGGCCGCGCAGCGCGGCGAGCAGCTTCAACATTGGCAATCCGAGAATGACGCTATGCTCGCCCTGGATCCGATCGAAGAGATGCGCGCCGAGACCTTCGAGTTGATAGGCGCCGACGCTCGCCAAGACGCCGGGGCCGGCCGCCGCCAGATAGCGCGCGATTTGGCCGGCGTCGAGGGCGCGCATTGTGAGATCGGCGACGTCGCTGTCTTCGGCAAGGATTCGTCCCGCCCGCGCCAGCGCGAAAGCGCAGATGAGACGATGGGTGCGCCCATTCATCGCTGCGAGCGAGGCGGCGGCCTCGTCGAATGTCGCCGATTTGTGGAGAAGCCGACCCTCGAAAAGCAGCGTCTGGTCCGCGCCAAGCGTCAGGGCGCCGGGCCGGCGGGCGCTGACCTCCAGCGCCTTGGCCCGCGCCAGCGCCATAGCCAGCGCTTCGATCGGTTCGCCGCGTCGAAGATAGTCGGCCTCGAGCGCGCGCTCGTCGATATCCGCCGCGTGGGCTTCGAAGGGCAATCCGGCGGCGGCGAGCAGCGCGCGGCGCGGCGCGCTTTTCGACGCGAGCAGCAGCGGCTTGTCGCCGATCCACAGCGGATGGTCAGGCGTCAAAGACGTCATTGGCTTCCGCTTGGGCTCCTGCTCGCGTATCTCGGATCGCGCTCACGTTCGCCTCTTTAGCGCCCTCGCTCGCCTGTGGACAGACGTGGACAAGTCGCCGCCCGCAAGGCCGGTTGTTCCGCTCGGCGGCCAAGGCGGTTTTCCCTCCACAGGTCGTCCCGGTGGGCGCTTCATGACGGCAAAGCGTGGGCGAGGCGCAAGTGTGGGGATGGCGTTGACGCCGTCCACAGCAGAGTCGCGGCGCGCTGCCCTGAAATGGTTAAGAATTCGTTAATCGGTCCCCAACCCGCCGGCGCCTGTGGACTTGGCCCTTTGCGGGACCGCAACTCGACCAAATCTGGGGACGGTTCGGTACGCGCGCTTTCCACCCGTAAAGAGAATCCAAATCTAGATAGATTCCTTGATTGTCTCTTATAGGCTAGGCGGGTGAGCGCGGCGCTTGGGCCTAGCGAAGCGCGTTTCTCGGCTCCGAGCCATGACGGGTTTGTCAAGATGGGTTTGCAATGAGCTCGGTCGATTCCTGGATCAAGGCGCTGCATATCTTGGCGGTGATCGCCTGGATGGCCGGCATGCTCTATCTGCCAAGGCTCTTCGTCTATCACGCCGGCGTTGCGCCGAAATCCGAAGCGTCCGAACTCTTCAAGACCATGGAGCGGCGGCTGCTACGCGGCATCATGAACCCAGCGCTGATTGTCGTGATTCTCACCGGCCCGTGGCTCGCCTGGCGGGAGGGTTTCGTCTCCGCGCCCTGGCTGCACATCAAGATTGCGCTGGTCCTCGGCCTGCTGGCGCTGCACGGCTTTTTCGCCAGACAGCGGCGCGCCTTCGCCGAGGATCGCAACACCCGTTCGGCCTCCTTCTATCGGCTGATCAATGAAGCGCCGACAGTGCTGATGATCCTGATCGTCCTCCTGGCGGTGCTGAAGCCCTTTTGAGCGGGTCCGGCGGGGCTAAAATCAGCGGTTGAAAGATTCCTCAAAGGCGATTAAACGAAGCGCCTCACCTTCCTTGGGCGCTTCAACCGGCCTGCGGGTCTCCCCGACCCTGCCGACTTTGGCCGAAGCAGACAGCCGCTTCGCTCCGGTTCTGCGCCCAACCTCCCCTGCCCTCGCGTCAGAATTCGAGGATATCCCGATGCGGGAAATCAAGCTTCAAGACCTGAAGAAAAAATCGCCGACCGAATTGCTCGTCTTCGCCGAGGAGAACGAGGTCGAGAACGCCTCCATCATGCGCAAGCAGGAGTTGATGTTCGCCATCCTCAAGCAGCTTGCGGCGCGCGAGGTGGAGATCATCGGCGAGGGCGTGATCGAAATTCTGCAGGACGGCTTCGGCTTCCTGCGCTCGGCCGACGCCAATTATCTCGCCGGGCCCGACGACATTTATGTTTCGCCCTCGCAGATCCGTCGCCTCGGCCTGCGCACCGGCGACACGGTCGAAGGCGTGATTCGCAGCCCGAAGGAGGGCGAGCGCTATTTCGCGCTGCTCAAATGCAACGCCATCAATTTCGAGGATCCGGAAAAGACCCGTCACAAGGTTCATTTCGACAATCTGACGCCGCTCTACCCCGACGAGCGGCTCAAGCTCGAAATCGAGGATCCGACCCGCAAGGATCTGTCGTCGCGTGTCATCGACATTGTCGCGCCGATCGGCAAGGGCCAGCGCGCGCTGATCGTCGCGCCGCCGCGCACTGGCAAGACGGTGCTGTTGCAGAACATCGCGCAATCGGTGACCGGCAATCACCCGGAATGTTTCCTGATCGTGCTGCTGATCGACGAGCGGCCAGAGGAAGTCACCGACATGCAGCGTTCGGTCAAAGGCGAGGTCGTCTCCTCGACCTTCGACGAGCCGGCGGTGCGCCACGTGCAAGTGGCCGAAATGGTGATCGAGAAGGCCAAGCGGCTCGTCGAGCACGGGCGCGACGTGGTGATCCTGCTCGATTCGATCACGCGCCTTGGGCGCGCCTACAACACCGTCGTGCCCTCGTCGGGCAAGGTGCTGACCGGCGGCGTCGACGCCAACGCCCTGCAGCGACCCAAGCGCTTCTTCGGCGCGGCGCGCAACATCGAGGAAGGCGGTTCGCTCACCATCATCGCCACTGCGCTGATCGACACCGGCTCGCGCATGGACGAAGTGATTTTCGAAGAGTTCAAGGGCACCGGCAATTCGGAAATCATTCTCGACCGCAAGGTTTCCGACAAGCGCACCTTCCCCTCGATGGACATCACGCGCTCGGGCACCCGCAAGGAAGAGCTGCTCGTGCCGGCCGACATCCTCAAGAAGATGTATGTGCTGCGCCGCATTCTCAATCCGATGGGCACGGTCGACGCGATCGAGTTCCTGCTTGGCAAGCTGCGCGAGACCAAGACCAACGCCAATTTCTTCGAATCGATGAACACCTGAGCGCCGCCGAGGTGAAGACGTGTCGGAAGTCGCCGCCGAAGAGCTGAAGGCGCTGAGGGTCGAAATCGACCGCATTGACGCTGGGATGCACGCGCTGCTGATGGAGCGCGGTCGGATCATCGACACGCTGATCGCCATCAAGACGCGCCAGGGCGGCGGCTCGGCCTTTCGCCCGGCCCGCGAAGCGGCAATGATGCGGGCGCTGGTCGAGCGCCACACCGGCCATCTGCCGCTCGACACGGTCGAGAGCATCTGGCGGGTCATCATTTCGACCTTCACCTATGTGCAATCGCCTTACGGCGTTCATGTCGACGTTTCGCGCGGCGAGGCGGCGATGCGCGATTCGGCGCGCTTTCATTTCGGCTTCACCGTGCCCTGTGCGCCGCACGCCAGCGCGGGGGCGGTGATCGGTGCGGTATCGGCGGCAGCCGGCGATCTCGGCCTGCTGGCGCTCGACCAAGGCCCGGCGGCCGGCGCCTGGTGGATGAGTCTCGCCGGCGCCAACGCGCCCAAAGTCATCGCGCGTCTGCCTTTCGTCGAGCGACCCGATCACCCCGCCGCCACGCCGGCGCTGGTCATCGCAAAACCGCTTGCCGAGGGCGCGGCGTCGCGCGAAGTGGTGCTGGAGGCGGCGACCGTCGATCGCTGGCGCAACGATTACCACGCCGCGATCGCCGCGCTCGGCGGCGAAATCGTCGGCAACGCCGCCGAAGGCGTCGGCCTTTCGTTGTTGGTGGCGCGGCCGGGCGCGCTTGGCGCCGGCGCGGCGGCGGCGGCGCTCGCCAAGGCCGGTGCGGTCGATGCGCGCAGCGTCGAGATCGGCGCCCATGCCGCGCGCTACGACGGGTCGAAGCTGCGCCCGCGCGGCGCTTCTAGGGGATGAACGAGGGAACCATGTCCGTTTCCAAGCGCCCGCGGCCGGAGCCGCGCCCCGAGATCATGGCGATTGCGCCCTACGTTCCGGGCAAGAGCGGCGTCGCCGGGCTCGCCAAAGTGCATAAGCTGTCTTCCAACGAATCGCCGCTCGGCCCCTCGCCGAACGCCATCGAAGCCTTTCGCGCCAACGCCGCCGCGCTCGCTTCCTATCCCGAGGGCTCGTCGCGTCTGTTGCGCGAGGCGATCGGTCGGCGCTTCGGCCTCGAGCCGGAACGGATCGTTTGCGGCAATGGCTCGGACGATCTGATCGTTTTGCTCGCCCATGTGTTTCTGTCGCCCGGCGACGAAGGGCTCTACAGCCAATATGGCTTTCTCGAATATCCGATCGCCATTCGCGCCGCTGGCGCGACCCCGGTGACGGCGAAGGAGACGCGCGACACCGCCGATGTCGACGCGCTGCTCGCCAAGGTCACGCCCCGCACCAAGCTGGTGTTTCTCGCCAATCCCAATAATCCGACGGGCACCTATCTGCCCTTCTCCGAGGTGAAGCGATTGCATGCCGGCCTGCCGGCCGACACGCTGCTGGTGCTCGACGCGGCCTATGCGGAATATGTGACGCGCAACGACTATGCGGCGGGCATGGAATTGGTCTCGGCCAATGAGAATGTCGTCATGCTGCGCACCTTCTCGAAAATCTACGGCCTCGCCAATCTGCGTATCGGCTGGGTCTATGCGCCCGAACCGATCGTCGACGCGCTCAATCGGGTGCGTGGGCCCTTCAACGTCAATGGCGCGGCGATCGCCGCCGGCGTCGCGGCGATCGAGGACGTCGGCCATGTCGCGGCGGCGGTGGCGCATAATACGCGCTGGCTGCTGTGGCTCAGCGAGGAGATCGCTAGGTTCGGCATTGGCGTGACGCCGAGCGTCGGCAATTTTCTGCTGCTGCAATTTCCCGCGACCGCCGGCCGCACGGCGAAAGACGCCGACCGGTTTTTAAGCGCGCGCGGCTTCGTGCTGCGCGCGGTGGGCGCCTATGGTCTGCCCGACCGGTTGCGCCTGACCGTCGGAACGGAAGAGGCCAATCGCGGAATCGTCGCGGCGCTCGGCGATTTCATGGCGGCAGGCGGAAAATCGTGACGGAGAAACTCGGGGCCCCGCTCGCCCAGCCGATCTTCGAACGAATCGCCATCATCGGCGTCGGGCTGATCGGCTCGTCGATTGCGCGCGCGGCGCGGCGGGTCAATGCGGCGCACATAATCGCGATCGCCGATACTTCGCCCGAGGCGCGCGAGCACGCGACGGCGCTGAAGCTCGGCGACTCTGTGTCGGCCTCGCCGCGCGAGGCGGCGGCGGGCGCCGATCTCGTCGTGCTCTGCGCGCCGGTCGGCGCCAATGCGGAGCTCGCCAAGGCAATCGCGCCGGCGCTGAAGAAAGGCGCGGTGGTTTCCGACGTCGGCTCGGTCAAAGGCGCGGTGATCGAGGCGATCGCCCCGCATCTGCCTGCAGGCGTGCATCTCGTGCCCGCCCATCCGGTCGCCGGCACCGAACAGTCTGGCCCGGACGCGGGCTTTGCGACGCTCTTTCTCAATCGCTGGTGCATTCTGACGCCGCCAGAGAATGCGGACGCGGGCGCGGTCGCCCGGCTGCGCGCCTTCTGGGAGGCGCTCGGCTGCAATGTCGAGGTGATGAGCGCCAGCCATCACGACCTGGTGCTGGCGATCACCAGCCACGTGCCGCATCTCATCGCCTATAATATCGTCGGCACCGCCTATGACCTCGAGGAGGCGCTGCGCTCGGAGGTGATCAAATTCTCCGCCGGCGGCTTTCGCGATTCGACGCGGCTCGCCGCCTCCGACCCGACGATGTGGCGCGACGTCTTCCTGAACAATAAGGATGCGGTGCTGGAGGCGCTTGGCCGTTTCAGCGAGGATCTGACCGCGCTGCAGCGAATGATCCGACGCGGCGACGGCGAGGGCCTCTTCAATCTGTTCTCCCGCACCCGCGCGATCCGCCGCGGCATTGTCGAGGCCGGCCAGGAGACGGCGGCCCCCGATTTCGGCCGCCCGCATGGCGAGGACGATAAGGGCGGAGCCTGAGCGCGCGGCATGACGACTGCAGGCGAGCTCTGGGTCTTCGGCTATGGCTCGCTGATGTGGCGGCCGGGCTTCCCCTATATCGAGCGCCGCGGCGGCTTGTTGCGCGGTTGGCGGCGCCGGCTCTGCGTCTATTCCCATGTCTATCGCGGCACGCCGGAGCATCCCGGCCTGGTGCTTGGCCTCGATCGCGGCGGCGCCTGCTCTGGCGTCGCTTTCCGCATCGAAGCGGCGCAGGCCGAGGCGACGCTGCGCTATTTGCGCGAACGCGAACAGGTCACCGCCGTCTATCTCGAACGCATCGTGTCGCTGCGGCTCGACGACGGACGGCGGGTTTCGGCGGTGACTTATGTGGCTGACCGCGCCCACGCCCAATATGCCGGGGCGATGACCCGCGAGACGATGCTGAAGCTGGTGCGCGAGGGGCGGGGGCGCTCGGGGCCGAACGCCGAATATATTCTCGCCACCCGCGACCATCTGCGCGGGCTCGGCATTCACGATCCCGAACTCGAATGGCTGTCTGAGCGGCTCGCAGCCGCTTAACCCATCGCCTCGGCGAGATCGTCGAGCGTCGCGCGCCGCTCATCCGCGCCTGTGGCGAGCAGATGGAGATGGAACTCCAGCCGTTCGGCGAAGGGAGCGAGGCTTTCGGCAAGGCGCGCGACGACCGGTTCGGGGAAGGCCCCGGTGTCTGCCAGCGCGATAATGCGCCGCCTGCCGGCGGCGTCGTGCGCGACCGCGATCAGCGCCGCATCGCAATAAGCCGGGCAGAGACGCGCCTCATAGATCGAGGCGATGTAGCGCCGACCCGAGGCGCCGCGCCAGGCGAAGAAACGCGGCGAGAGTTCCTCTTCGGCCAGCGCGGCGAGCGGCGCGCCTTGGACTTCAAGAAAATCGGGCGCGGTCGGCGGCGCCGGCTCGTCCGGCTCCAGAGCGGCGCTCGGCGGGAAGGCGAAAGCGGTCTGAACGGCGTCGAGAAACAGGGCCGACATCGGGGTCTCTCCTGGCGGACGGAAGAGAACAAACATAGAACAGAAGCGCCGTTTCGTCAAGCCCGGTTCGGGCCGTCGGCGGCCTCAGGCCGTCGCCGAGGCCCCGGCGCGCGACCGCGATTTCGCTTCGTCGACGGTCGCCTGTCCCGCCGCCAGCACCGGCGCGAGCCGCGGATCGGCGGCGACCGCCTCGGCGTTGAGCCGGGCGCAGGCGCCCTCAATCGCGCTTTCCAGCCGCGCCGCGAAAGCCTCGCGATCGAGGCCGGGCGGGATCGGCGGCAGATATTCGATCACCGCCGTTCCCGGGCGGCGCGAAAAGCCGCGCCGGCCCCAGAAGAGACCGGTGTTGAGCGCGACTGGCACACAGGGTGCGTTGGTCTCGGCGTAGATCGCCGCGACGCCGAATTTATAGGCTGGCGGCGCGCCGGGCGGCCGCCGCGTCCCCTCGGGAAAGATGATGATCTGCCGTCCGGCCCCCAGCACGTCGCGGGCCTGTTCGACCACCTGGGCCAGCGCCGTGTGGCCGCGCGCGCGGTTGATGGCGATCTGCCGCGCCGCGACAAGATAGAGCCCGAACAGCGGGATATAGACGAGCTGGCGCTTGAGGATGAAGGCGAAATCCGGCGTATGCGGCAGCAGCGCGAAAGTTTCAAGAAAAGACTCGTGTTTCGAGGCGACGATATAGCCGCCGCTCGGAATGTTCTCCAATCCGCGATACTCGACCTTGAGACCGCAGAGCGTCTTCATCAGCCAGATCGAATTGGCGGCCCACAGCCGCGCCAGCGCGAAGACCCCGTGCCGGCCGCGCAGCGTCAACGGCAGGCCGAAGATCATCAGCGCGATGAGATTGACGTAAAAAGCGAAATTATAGGCGAGCGATCGCAGCGTGAGCATGGCGGTCCGTTGCGGCGGCGGCGGAGCGAGGCCCGCAGTCATAGCAGCACCCTGAGCTGGCGGAAGACGATCATGCGCGACAAGAGCCCGGTGAGGAAGGCGATGGCGCCGGCGACGGCGGCGATCGCGCCAAAGCCCGGCACGCCGAGCCGAAAGGCGCCAAACAGCGCGGCGATCTCGACGCCGGCGGCCGAGCGATGGGCGAGAATGGAGGCGATCGCCGCGAGTGCGAAAAACATGGCCGCCGCGCCGCCGCCGATCCCTGCGCCCCGCAGGCCCAGTCGAAGAAAATGCGACTGGAACTGGCCGGCGATATAGGAATCCGCCGCGCCGACGAAATGCAGCACCTCGATGATCTCGCGCGCCCCGGCCATCGCGCCGCGCGTGGCGAAGCCGACCGCCGTCGCCATGGCGACGATCATCAGCGCGAACAGCGCCGCGGCGAAGACGACGATTGCGTCGGCCATCGTATCGAGCCGCGACAGCCAGAGCCGGTGATCGTCGAGGCTCGCCTGCGGCGCATTCTTGGCGAGCGCGGCGCGTAAGGGCTCGAGATCCTCGCGGTGGTCGGGCTCCATATGCACGACGATCAGCCTTGGGATCGGCAATTGGCCGAGATCGACGCCGTCGCCGAGCCAGGGCGCAAGCATCGCCTCCGACTGCGACTTGGTGTAGGCGACCGCGTCGGCGACGCCGGGCGCGCGCGAGGCGATCTCGGCGGCGGCTGCGACATCCGCCTCGACATCCTCGCCAGCGCGCGGCTTGATCTGGATCGTCACGTCGCGCGAGACGTCGCCGCGCCAGGCCTCGGACGCCTCCGACACGAGGATCGCGCCCCCCGCTGTGAGGCACGCCAGAAACGTCATGATCGCGATCACCACCACCAGCGCCCGCCCGGCCGTCGAATCGGCGGGCAGCAGCGGCATGTCGCGCTTGAGCTCAGAATCGGGCGGGATGGTCTGGCTGTCGTCCTTCATCGCGGATCGCCGTCGAAGACCCGCAATTGACCGTCGCCGACCACCAGCCGGCGCGCGTAACCGAATTGGTCCATCAGCGACAGATCATGGGTGGCGATGACCACCGCCGTTCCGGACTTGTGCAGCTCGACGAAGAGCCGCAGCAGGCGGCGCGCCAGACTGGGATCGACATTGCCGGTCGGCTCGTCGGCGAGCAACAATTCGGGGCGCACGATGAGGGCTCGGGCGATCGCCGCGCGCTGTTTCTCGCCGCCCGAGAGCACCGGCGGCAGGGCGTTCATCCGGTCGCCGAGGCCGACCCAGCGCAAGAGCTCGACCACCTCGGCGCGATAGGCCGCCTCGTTGCGGCCCATCACCCTGAGTGGCAGGGCGACGTTCTCGTAAGTCGTGAGATGATCGAGCAGGCGAAAATCCTGGAAGACGACGCCAATGCGCCGGCGGATCGCGGTGATCTCGTCCTTGTTGAGCTTGGCCGCGTCGGAGCCGAAAATATGAATCGCGCCGCGCGACGGCTTGAGCGACAGCAGCATCAGTTTGAGCAGCGTCGTCTTGCCGGCGCCCGAGGGGCCGGTCAGGAACTGGAAGCTTTGCGGCGCGATGGCGAAGTTGAGGTCGCGGACGATCTCCGGGCCGACGCCATAGCGCAATCCGACATTGTCAAAGCGCAGCAACGCCGACCCTCGCCCGATGCAGGCTTAACGCCGCCTTAACCATGAAAGCGACCAAATGCCAACCCATCCCCTACCGGGCTGGAGCGAGGCTGATTCGCCATGTTCGTCGCGTGTAGGACCTGTTCCGCCTCATATAACATTCCCAATGAGGTTCTGGGCGACGAGGCGTGTCAATTCCGCTGCGCGCGCTGTGGACGGAGCTGGGAGCTCAAGGCGCCCCGCACGCTTGCCGGCTCCCTGCTTGCCGAACGCGCCGCGCGGGTGGCCGCCCCGGCGCCCCGGCCGAGCCGCTTTGGCGCGCTGGCGCGCCGGATCGCCGCGCCCGTTGCAGTCATTGCCGCTCTGGCCGCCGGCATGGGCGGCGTGGCGGCGCGTCAAAAGATTGTCGCCGCCCTGCCGGCGACTGGCGGCTTCTATGCCGCGATCGGCCTACCGGTGAACCGGACCGGCCTGGCGATCGCTGACGTCAGCGCCCATTTCGGCCGCGGCGCCGACAAGACGCTGCTCGCCATCGAAGGCGAACTGGTCAATCTGCGCCAAAGCTCGACCGCCGCGCCCGATCTGCGCATCGCGCTGCGCGACGCTGAGGGGCGCGAGCTTTATGTCTGGTCGACCCGCCCGCCCAAGGACCGGCTGGCGGCTGGCGAGCGCGCCGCCTTCCGCGCCCGTCTCGTCGCGCCGCCGCCAGGCGTCGTCGACGCGCTGGTCAAATTCGCCGCGCCGGGGGATAATTCCGCCCTCGGCCCGGAGGGATCATGAGCGGCGCGCGCAAGGTCGAAGTTCTTTTTTCCGAAGAGAAGATCGCCGAGCGCACGAAGGCGCTGGCAAAGGAAATCGCCGCAACGGCGCCCAAGGATCTGCTGGTCGTGGCGATCCTCAAAGGCTCGTTCATGTTCGCCGCCGACCTGCTGCGCGCCATGTATCGTGTCGGGCTTGAGCCGCAGGTCGAGTTCTTCCATCTCTCCAGCTATCGCGAAGGCACGGTCTCCTCGGGCACGGTCAAGATTCTGCGCGACATCGAATCCTCGGTGAAGGATCGCGACATCGTGCTGATCGACGACATTCTCGAATCCGGCCGCACGCTCGCTTTCGCCAAGGACCTGCTGACGGCGCGCGGCGCCAAGCGCGTGCTGGTGTGCACGCTGCTCGAAAAGCGGGGAAAGCGCGAAGTGCCGATCGTCGCCGATCTCGTCGGCTTTATCTGCCCCGACGAATTCGTCGTCGGCTATGGCATGGACGTCGCCCATTCCTATCGCGAACTGCCCTTCATCGGCCATGTGGTCACCGAAGCGGACCGGCCGTGACGCGCGCCGCCGAGGCGAAGTTCACCGCGATCTATCAAAGTTTCGCCGAACAGGGCGGCCCGACATTTGTCGCGCAGCGAATCGCGGCGTTGCGCGCGGAGCTTGTCGCGCGTGGTCTTGATGGCTTCATCGCGCCGCGCGCCGACGAGCATCAGAACGAATATGTGCCGGCTTGCGCCGAGCGGCTCTTGTGGCTGACCGGCTTTTCCGGTTCGGCGGGCCTGGCGATCGTGCTCAAGGACGAGGCCGCGCTCTTCGTCGACGGCCGCTATACGCTGCAGGCGCGCGGCCAGACCGACGGCGCGGTTATCGACATTCGCCATGTCGTCGAGGAGCCGCCCTCGGTCTGGATCGAAGCGCATCTCAAATCGGGCGAGAGACTCGGCTATGATCCCTGGCTGCATACGCCAGCGGCGGTCGGGCGCTACGCCAAGGCCTGCCGCGCCGCCGGCGGCGAATTGGTCGCGGTTCAATCCAATCCGGTTGACGCGATCTGGGCGGATCGGCCGCCGGCGCCGCTGGCGCCTATCCGCGCCCAGCCGGAACGGCTGGCCGGCGAAAGCGCGGCGGCCAAGCTGAAGCGCCTGCGCGCCGCGCTTTCCGGCAGAGACGGTCTTCTCGTCAGCGACGCGCATAATGTCGCCTGGCTCTTTAACATTCGCGGCGGCGATGTCGCGCATACGCCTTTGCCGCTCGCCTTTGCCTATGCGCCGCGCGAGGGTCGGCCGACGCTTTTTGTCGATGATCGCAAACTCACCGAGCCGATGCGCGCGCGTCTGGCGCGTCTCGCCGACATCGCCGCGCCGGAGCGCCTCGTCGATTTCGTCGTCGCGCTTGGCGCGGCGGGCAGGCATGTCGCCTTTGACGCGGGCAGCGCGCCGGCGCGTCTGACCCAGGCGCTCGAGGAAGCCGGCGGCAAAGCGGCGATCGGCGCCGACCCGCTCGGTCTGATGAAGGCGGTCAAGAACGCGACCGAACTTGCCGGGACGCGCGCAGCGCATCTGCGTGACGGCGCGGCGCTGACGCGCTTTCTCGCCTGGTTCGACCGCGAAGCGCCTTCGGGACATTTGACGGAGATCGCCGCGACCGAGGCGCTTGAAAGTTTTCGTCGCGACACCGGCGCCTTGAGGGAAATTTCCTTTCCGACCATCGCCGGTTTCGGTCCCAACGCGGCGCTCCCCCATTATCGGGTCAGCGAAAAGTCAAATCTCAAAATTGGCCGGGGCATTTTTCTCGTCGACAGCGGCGGTCAATATGAGGATGGCACGACCGATATCACGCGGACGATGGTGGTCGGCCGGCCGAGCGCCGAGATGCGCGATCGCTTCACGCGCGTGCTGAAGGGCCATATCGCGATTGCGCGGGCCCTGTTTCCCAAAGGCACGACCGGCGGTCAGCTCGATGCGCTCGCCCGCGAAGCGCTGTGGCGGGCCGGGCTCGATTTCGATCACGGCACCGGACATGGGGTGGGCGCCTATCTCTCGGTGCACGAGGGACCCCAGCGCCTGTCGAAGACCGATACGACCGCGGTGCTACCCGGCATGATCCTTTCCAACGAGCCCGGCTATTACGCGCCCGGCCGCTTCGGCATCCGCACCGAGAATCTCGTCGTCGTGCGCGAGGTCAAGATCGTGGGCGGCGAACGCGCGACGCTCGGCTTCGAGACGATCAGCTTCGCGCCCATCGATCTGCGGCTGGTCGAACCCAAATTGATGAACCGCGACGAGATCGCCTGGCTCAACGCCTATCACCGCGAAACGCGGGCCAGGCTCGCGCCGCTCGTCGATGCGCCGACGCGCCAATGGCTGAAAGCGGCGACGCGGCAGCTTGGTTGATCGTCACGCGTGGCGCCGTCATTGCGAGCGCAGCGAAGCAATCCATAGTCGGCGCCCGATCGACTGGATTGCTTCGGCGCGTCGCGCCTCGCAATGACGCGACCTCGCTAGCCGCGCAATGTCCGCATATGGGCGATCAGGCCCGCGGTCGAACGATCCAGCGCGCTCAAATCCGCCTGCCCATCGGCGACGATCGGCGCGAGGCGCGACGCCAGTTCCTTGCCGAGTTCGACGCCCCATTGGTCGAAGGGGTTGATGTCCCAGATCGCCGCTTCGACGAAGACCTTGTGCTCGTAAAGCGCGATGAGGCGCCCGAGCGTTTTGGGATCGAGTTGGCGATAGAGCAGGGTGGAGGTCGGCCGGCTGCCCGAGAAGCTCTTGTGCGGCGCGAGCCGCGCCGCCTCCGCCGCGCTTGCGCCCTGCTTGAGCGTGATCGCCTCGGCCTCGTTGCGGCTTCGCCCGCGCATCAGCGCCTCGCCCTGCGCGAAGCAATTGGCGACCAGCAGATCGTGATGATGCGCGTCGGCGTTGGTCGGCACCGCGGCGACGAGAAAATCGATCGGCGAGATTTCCGTTCCCTGATGCAGCAACTGGAAGAAGGCGTGCTGGCCGTTGGTGCCGGGCTCGCCCCAGACGATCGCCCCGCTGGCGCGTTCGACCGGCGCGCCGTCGCGACGTACGCTCTTGCCGTTGCTCTCCATCTGCAACTGCTGGAGATAGGCGGGAAAACGGCCGAGGCGCTGATCATAGGGGATCACCGCCTGCGAGGCGTAGCCGAGCAGGTTGCGGTTCCACACGCTGACGAGCCCCATCAGCAGGGGGATGTTGCGCTCGGGCGGCGCCTCGCGGAAATGGCGATCGACCTCATAGCCGCCGCGCTGGAATTCGAGATAGGCCTCGGCGCCCACTGCGATGGCGAGCGGCAGGCCGATGCTCGACCAGATCGAATAGCGGCCGCCGACCCAGTCCCAGAAGCCGAACACGCGATCATGATC
Source organism: Bradyrhizobium sp. (assembly GCA_004799435.1). Taxonomy (GTDB): domain Bacteria; phylum Pseudomonadota; class Alphaproteobacteria; order Rhizobiales; family Beijerinckiaceae; genus Roseiarcus. Next base: position 1,362 of record SSMV01000082.1, on the reverse strand, counting down.
GACGCCGAAAGCGGCGACCTTGTCGAGCTGGGTCGAGACGGCGGCGAAATGATCGGGAACCGCGCCTTCGCCGAGCGCCGCGACGATCCAGGCGCGCGCGCTCTGCGCGTTGGTCATCGTCTCCTGAGTGGTGAAGGTCTTGGACGAGATAATGAACAGGGTGCGCGCCGGGTCGAGGCCGCGCAGCGTGTCGGCGATATCGGCGCCGTCGACATTGGAGACGAAATGCGCGCGCAGATTGGCCTGCCCGAAAGGCGCCAGCGCCCGCGCCGCCATCGCCGGGCCGAGATCGGAGCCGCCGATACCGATGTTGACCACGTCGGTCATCGGCTGACCCAGCGCGCCGCGCACCCGGCCTTCGCGAATGTCCGTGGCGAATTCGAGCATCTTGGCGCGCACCGCCTCGACCTCGGGCATGACGTCGGCGCCCTCGACCAGCACCGGCTCGCCGGAAAAATTGCGCAGCGCGCTATGCAGCGCGGCGCGTCGCTCGGTGGTGTTGACCAGTTCGCCACGGAACATCGCGTCGCGCTTGGCCGCGACATTGGCGGCTTCCGCCAGGCGCAGCAGCACAGCGAAAGCGTCGGCGTCGAGCCGCTGCTTGGAGAAATCATAGAGAAGATCGTCGAGGCCGGCGTGGAAACGCTCGAATCGCTCGGGATCGGACGCGAAAAGATCGGGAACCGAGCGCGCAAGCAGCGCGGCGCGCCGCGCAGCCAGCTCGGCGAATATAATGGCGGGCGTCGTTTCGGGCATTGAGCTTTCCCTTTCCTGCGCGGCGCACTATGCGTTGCGCCCGCCCCCGCTGCGTCGAGCATGCTCCATATGCCGCCTCAATTGCAATTGCGAGACATTCGCCTGACGCTGGGCGGGGCGCCGTTGCTCGACGGCGCCGAATTGTCGATCGCGCCGGGCGATCGCATCGCCCTGATCGGGCGCAATGGCTCGGGCAAATCGACCCTGATGCGGATCGCCGCCGGCGAGACGGCTTTCGATCAAGGCGAGCGTTTTCTTCAGCCCAACGCCCGGCTGCGCTATTTGCCGCAGGAGCCGGATTTGTCCGGCTACGCGACGACCGTGGATTTCGTTCTCGCCGGGCTGGCCGATGAAGAAAGCCCGCATCGCGCGCTGGCGCTAATGGATGATCTCGGCCTCGATCCCAAGGCCGAGGCCTCGGTTCTGTCTGGCGGTGAAGCGCGTCGCGCCGCGATCGCCCGCGCGCTGGCCGCCGACCCCGATATTCTGCTGCTCGACGAGCCGACCAATCATCTCGATCTCGTCGCCATCGAATGGCTGGAGCGGACATTGGCCCAGTCGCGCGCCGCTTTCGCGCTGGTCAGCCATGACCGGCGACTGCTCTCC
>SSMV01000081.1 GCA_004799435.1 Bradyrhizobium sp. | reverse complement strand
GGCGCGCCCATCCATTTGAAGTCCGGCGTCAACCCGCCGCGCGCATTGATCCAGTCGCGAATGCCCTGACTGTAACCGGCCCACATCATTTCGGTGGAGCGGGGAAACTTCGCCTGATGGAAGCCGAAGCGCGCCTGCGGCGTGACGCAGATATGGTCATAAGGGATATGCGCCAGTAGCACCGTGCAGGCGGACTGGCAGGGCCCGACGATCCGAACGTTGACGCCGCGCGCGGCAAGCGCCGCCCAGCGCGCGTCATATTCGGGGACGACGCCGCCATGATCGTCATAGACGTCAATGGTCTCGGCATGGGCCTGAACGCTCGGCGAACCGGCCCAGGCAAGAGCGGCGGCAATCGAGATTGCAATGCGGCGCATGGCTTCGCTCCCTGAGTGATGAGTGAAAGCTTCGCACGGTCGCCTCGGCGGCGACCGATTTCCAGTTTCATTTACGGGACGCGATCAAATCCGTCGGTCGTCGTCCTCCGTGGTCGCCAGCTTAGCCGACAATCGGCCGGGATCGAAGCCCGGTCGGCTTGGCGCCTCCTTACAGCGTCGCTTCGCCGTTCTGAATCGCAGCGGCCAGTGCCGTCGGCGCGCCGTCATTCTCATGCAACACCAGACCCGGCAGCAGGCGCAGCGGCGCCTTCGAACCTTTGACGCCCGAGATCAGCAGCCGGATCGCCGGCGCATCGGCGCGCGGATGAACGGGACGCAACGCGAGATCGCCGAGCCGGCTGGCGAAACCGGGCAAAAGCGAGGGCAGCGCGTCGGCGCGCTGGATCATGACGAAGCGACCGCCCGGCGCAAGCAGCGCCAAACAGGCGACGACCCACTCAGTGAGCGCCGTCGCGTTCGCGCCGGCAATATGGGCGCGCGCGCGCAGCGGATCGGGCGAGACCCGCGCCGCGTCTCCGGCGAGATAGGGCGGGTTGGTGACGACGAGATCGGCCGCTTCATCGGCGAGCCCGGCGGCGCGGCGGCTCCTGGGCGCAAGGACGTCGGCGACGACGATGCGCGCGCGCGCCGACAGGCCGTTCAGCGCCGCGTTGTCGTCGGCCAGCCCGGCGAGCGTTGGATCGATCTCGACCAATTGCGCGTTCGCCTCCGGCCAGCGCTGCAGCAGTGCGAGGCCGACCGCTCCGACGCCGGCGCCGACATCGATGAGATGTTTCGCTGGCGCTCCGGCGGCCGCGGCGAGCAGCGTGGCGTCAAGACCGACGCGATGACCGTCTCGTTTCTGGCGCAGCCGCAACCGGCCGCCGAGGATCGTGTCGAGGCTGGTCGCCTCGTCCTCAATCATCGGTGAGTTCGCGCGACAGGCCGGCCTCGCTCAGCAGCCGGCGCGCCGGCTCGAGTTGCTCGGCGTCGATCATCACGCGGCGCGGCAGGAAGCCGAGCGAGCCTTCAACTACGCTCATATGGCCGTCGGCGACGAAGAAGTTCAGGCCCGCTTCGTTCAGCAGGCTCTCGACGAAGGAAATCAGCACCAGATCATTGGTGCGCACCAGCACGACCATCGCGCTCCCTCGGGCGGCGGCGCCCTTGCCGGCTCGCCTGCCCGACTTTATGGTCGCGGCCTGTCGCTCTGGCAAGGGAAGCGCCTGTGGGCATTGTCGTTCCGCTCGAAGAGAAATCGCCCGAAAGGCTGATCGAGCGGCTCGTCGGGCTGGTCGCTGGCGATATGGCGAGGGTCAATCAGACGATCGTGTCGCGCACCAGCTCCGACGTGACGATGATCCCCGAAGTCGCCAATCATCTCATTTCGTCGGGCGGCAAACGGCTGCGGCCGATTCTAACCCTGGCCTCGGCGGGGCTCTGCGGCTACGGGGGCGAAGGCCATATCAAGCTCGCCGCCGCGGTCGAGTTCATGCACACCGCGACGCTGCTGCATGACGACGTGGTCGACGAGAGCGATCTTCGACGCGGTAAGGCCGCCGCCCGCGTGTTGTGGGGCAATGAGGCGAGCGTGCTGGTCGGCGACTTTCTGCTTGGTCAGGCGTTCAAGATGATGGTCGAAGTCGGCTCGCTCCCCTGTCTCGACGTGCTTTCGACCGCGGCGACCGTCATTGCCGAAGGCGAGGTGATGCAGCTTTCGGCCGCCAAGGACACCGCGACCAGCGAGGACGCCTATCTCGCGGTCATCCGCGCTAAGACCGCGGCGCTATTTGCCGCCGCCAGCGAGGTCGGGCCGATTCTCGCGGGGCGCGGCAAGGCGGAGATCGAAGCCTGCCGCGGCTATGGCGCCAATCTCGGCATCGCTTTCCAGCTCATCGACGACGCGCTCGATTACGGCGGCTCCGCCGCCAAGCTCGGCAAGAATGTCGGCGACGACTTTCGCGAAGGCAAGATCACGCTGCCGGTGGTGCTATCGTTCCGCCGCGGCTCGATCGAGGATCGCGAATTCTGGCGGCGCACGCTGGAGCGCGGCGAAATCACTGATGGCGATCTCGAGATCGCGCTGGCGCTGATGAAGAAACATCGCGCGCTTGAAGATACGGTCGAACGCGCCCGCCACTATGGCGCGATGGCGCGCGACGCGCTCGAACTCTTCGCCGCCTCGCCATGGAAACATGCGCTGCGCGACGCGGTCGATTTCGCCGTTCAGCGCGCGCATTAATTCCGCGAACGCCGCCCGCGCTCAGGCGAATCGCGCGCCCAGGCTCTCCATCAGTTGCCGGAAGCTTGGAAAGCTGGTGGCGATCATTGTCGCGTCGTCGATCGCCATCGGTTTCTCCGACGCAAGCCCCATGACCAGGAAGCTCATCGCGATGCGATGATCGAGGTGGGTGGCGACGAGGCCCCCGCCGGCCGGCGGGCGCCCTTTGCCGGCGACAATCAGATCGTCGCCGGTAATTTCATGTTCGACATGCGCGGCGGCGAGGCCGGCGGCGACAGCGGCAAGCCGGTCGCTCTCCTTGACCCTGAGTTCGTGCAGTCCGTTCATGCGGGTTTCGCCTTGGGCGAAAGCCGACGCGACAGCGAGGATCGGATATTCGTCGATCATTGAGGGCGCACGCGAGGCGGGAACATTGACGCCCTTGAGGGCGCTGGCGCGCACGCGCAGATCGGCGACATCCTCGCCGCCTTCGCGCCGCGCATCGAGCGTCTCGATGCTCGCCCCCATTTCGATGAGCGTCTTGATCAACCCGGTGCGCAGCGGGTTCATCATCACGCCCTCGACGATGATGTCGGAGCCCGGCGCGATCAGCGCGGCGACGATCGGAAAGGCGGCCGAAGATGGATCGACCGGCACGACGACCGGACGCGGTCGGAGTTCGGGCCGGCCGGTGAGCGTGATTTTACGCCCGTCGCCCTCGATCTCGACGCTCACTTCGGCGCCGAAATGGGCGAGCATCTTCTCGGTATGGTCGCGCGAGGCCTCGGTTTCGATAACCGTGGTGCGGCCGCGCGCGTTTAGCCCGGCAAGCAGCACGGCCGACTTGATCTGCGCCGAGGCGACCGGCGTGCGATAGAGGATCGGCGCCGGATCCGCCGCGCCGCGCAGCGTGATCGGGCAGCGGCCGCCTTCGGCCTCCGCCACCACCTGCGCGCCCATCAGGCGCAGGGGATCGAGGATGCGTCGCATCGGCCGTTTGCGCAGCGAGGCGTCGCCGTCGAAAGTCGCCTGGACGCCATGACCGCCGACGACACCCATCATCAGTCGCGAGCCAGTGCCGGCGTTGCCGAAATCGAGCGTATCGCGCGGATCGAGCAGCGCGCCGACGCCCAGGCCCTCGACACGCCAGCGCCCTTCGCCGAGCCGCTCGACGCGCGCGCCGAGGGCGCGGCAGGCTTCGCCGGTGTGCAGAACGTCGTCGCCCTCAAGCAGACCCTCGATCGTGGTTTCGCCGCGACTGAGGAGGCCGAAGATAAAGGCGCGATGAGAGATGGATTTGTCGCCCGGCGGACGCACGCGCCCTCGTAAGGGGCCGCCACGCTCGGCGCTGACGGGTCGGACAGGGGGTGGCGGGCTCGAAGACATTCCGGCTCACGGATTTTCGCCGCGCCGCGCGGCCCGGCGAGACTGGGGGCGGGGGCTCCTAACACCCCCCAAAGGGCCTGTCGACCTCATGCGCGAAAGCGCATTGACAGAGGCGAGCGCGCCGACTAACCGAAGCGACCAAATCCGTCACTCCTAGGATCAGGGAAGACTCGTCTTGGCCAAACCCGAGCTCGGAGCCAAGCGCCAATGCCAGAACTGCGGCGCTAAGTTCTTCGACCTGAACAAAGACCCGATCGTGTGCCCCAAGTGCGGCACGGTCTTCCAGGGCGGCGCGCGCGCCGAACGCGCCAGCGCCAAAGCCGAGGTCGAGGAAGAGGAGGCGCCCGCTCCGGCCGGCGTCGAACTCGTTTCGCTCGACGAGGTCGAAGCGAGCGAAGAGAAGGCGGCGGGCGCAGCCGCCGGCGCCGAGGAAATCGAAGTTGAGGAAGGCGAGGCCGAGCCCGACGATCCGTTCCTCGAAGCGGAAGAAGAAGACGAGGACGACGTCACCAATCTGATTGACGGCGACATCGCGCCTGACGAGGAGCCCTGAGCCCAAGACTGCGGCGCCGACGCGTAAAATTCGTCGGATCAGCCCTTGTCGGACGCGCGATTTTGCGGTTATAAGCCGCGGCCCGGACGAAGCCGCCCACCCCAATGGCGCGGCTTGGGCGAGCGAAAAGATCTGGGGCCATAGCTCAGTTGGGAGAGCGCTTCAATGGCATTGAAGAGGTCGTCGGTTCGATTCCGTCTGGCTCCACCATCCGTTTTCTATCAACTCGCCGTTCTCTATCAACTCGCCGTGCTCAATCGATCCGAAGTCCGCGCTCTGTGAGATAGCGCTCCAGGACCGTTGGATCGGCGGTGGCCTCCGCCAGCGCGACATAGCCGTCGGGCCGCATGAGATAGAGCGCATTGTGCGCCAGTCCCGCCTTCGCGTATTCGGGCCGCCAGGCAAAGACATGCAGCGGCAGCCCGCGATCCTTGCACCAAGCAACGAGCGCTCCCCCGGCCACGCCATAAATATGCGCCTGCCAGCGCATTGCGCTAAGCGGCGCGTGATTGTCGCCATCGGCCGTCTTCACCCAGGCAAGCCGATCGCCGCCATGCACGTCTCCCGCCCGACCGAGGCTCAACGGCCTGCCGCGATAATTCAGCTCGATCTGCGAAACCAGACGAAACAGGAGATTGCGGACGAAGCCGATCGAGATGAGCGATCCCAGGACCGCCGGCGCGATCCGCGTCCGCACCAGACCGGCCAACTTCCCGTCGGAGCTGACCACATTGAACACGCGATCGGTGGTCGCGACGAGGCGGCGGGCGAAAGCGATGCGCTCGGCCTCGTAAGAATCGAGCAGGCTGTCGGGCGCTTTTCCGGCGAGCGTCGCCGCCAGCTTCCAGGCCAGATTGATCGCGTCGCCGATGCCGGTGTTCATGCCCTGGCCGCCGACCGGGCTGTGAATATGCGCCGCGTCGCCGAGAAGAAAGGCGCGGCCCTGACGAAAATGATCAACCACACGATGATGCACATGATAGGTCGAGAACCAATTGACCTTGTCGACAGCGAGCTTCAGCTGCTCGATCGCGCGTTTGTTGATGTCGGCAAAGCTGAGCTTGGCGCTGTCTTCCGGGCTGACGTCGCGGGTCGAGCCGACGAAACGCGCACGGCCGGCGCCCGCCAAAGGAAAGACGGCGAGAAAATCGGCGTCGTCGAGATCGATATGCAATTCGCCGTCGATCGCCGCGCCAGACCCTTCGACATCGGCGACATAGAAAACATGATGATAGGTGCCGCCGGGAAATCCGAGCTTCAGGCTCTCGCGCACGAGTGACCGCGCGCCGTCGCAGCCCGCCAGATATTTGGCTTTGCAGAGCTCGCTGCTCCCGTCGGCTTTGCGCAACCTCGCGGCAATAGCGCCCCTCTCCTCGATAAATTCGGTCAATTCGGTCTGACGTTCGACTTCGATCCCGAATTGCCTG
>SSMV01000080.1 GCA_004799435.1 Bradyrhizobium sp. | reverse complement strand
CGCGCCGCTCGGCGAGCGAGGGAACGCGAATGGGAACGACCGACAGCCGGTGGAAAAGATCCTCGCGGAATTGTCCGTCGGTGATCGCCTGCGCGAGATCGCGGCTGGTCGAGGAGATGATCCGCACATCGACATGCACCCGCGTCGAACCGCCGACCCGCTGGAAATTCTGATCGACCAGCACCCTGAGGATTTTCGCCTGGGTCTCGGGCGGCATATCGGCGACTTCGTCGAGATAGAGCGTTCCGCCATGCGCCTCCTCCAGCGCGCCGACGCGCCGCGGCTTTTCCGGCGTCGCCTCGACGCCGAACAGCTCGCTTTCCATGTTTTCTGGCGTGATGATGGGCGCATTGACAACGACGAATGGACCGTCGGCGCGCACCGACTGATCGTGGATCAGGCGCGCGGTCAATTCCTTGCCGGCGCCCGACGGCCCCGAAATCAGCACGCGCGAATTCGCCGGCCCCAGACGCTCGATGACGCGCTTGAGATTGCCGATCGCCGACGAGGCGCCGACCATACGATTGACAGCGCCGGCGCGCGCCCGCAAATCGCTGACTTCGCGCTTGAGGCGGGAGGTTTCGAGCGCCCGTTCGGCGACCAGGATCAGGCGGTCGGCCTTGAACGGCTTTTCGATAAAGTCATAGGCGCCGAGCTTGATCGCCGTCACCGCCGTTTCGATGTTGCCGTGGCCGGAGATCATCACGACCGGGACGTTGCTATGCAGGGTCTTGATGATTTCGAGCAGTTGCAGCCCGTCGAGCCGCGACCCCTGCAGCCAGATGTCGAGCAACACGAGCTGAGGACGACGCGATTCGACGGCGGCGAGCGCCTCGTCGGAATTGCGCGCGAGCCGCGTCGAGTGTCCCTCGTCGGAAAGAATGCCCGAAACGAGTTCACGAATGTCGTCTTCGTCGTCGACGACCAGAATATCGGCTGGCATCAGGAAAGCCTGTCGGTCTGCGAAAGCGCGAGCGCGTCTTGTCGTCCGGCCGGCGCGGCCGTGGATTCGCCTTCGAAGCGCAGCGGCAGCGACATCAGGACCCGGGCGCCGCAACCGCCGTCGACGCGGCGCAGGCCATCGAGCAACTCGACGTCGCCATGATGATCTTCGAAGATCTTGATGACGATCGGCAGGCCGAGGCCGGTGCCTTCGGCGCGGGTCGTGACATAGGGTTCGACCAGTTTGCGTCGATCTTCGCTCGGAAATCCCTTGCCATTGTCGCTGACGCTGAGGCGCGCAACGCCCTCGCTAACCGTCAAGGCGACCGCGATCCGACCGCTCTCGGCGCTTGTCCCCAGAGCGTCGATGCCCTCGGCGGCGTTCTTGAGGACATTGGTCAGGGCCTGCGAAATCAGGCGACGGTCGAAATCGGCGATCACCGGTTCGGCCGGCAGATCGTCGTCGATGGCGATTTCCTGCCGGCTGACGCGGATCAGGAACAACGCCTGACGAACGCAGTCGGAAAGATCGTCGCGGGTCGGGCGCGCCTTGGGCATCCGGGCGAAGGACGAAAACTCATCGACCATGCGTTTGATGTCGTCGACCTGACGAATGATCGTGTCGATGCACTGATCGAAAACATCCTTCCCGTCGACGATTAAACGACCGTAACGCCGCTTCAGCCGCTCGGCGGAAAGCTGAATCGGAGTCAGCGGATTCTTGATTTCATGGGCGATGCGACGGGCGACGTCGGCCCAGGCGGCGCTGCGCTGAGCGGTGACGAGCTCGCTGATGTCGTCGAGCGTGACGACGCTGCCTTGATCGCCACGCAGCGGATCGCCGGTGACGCGCACATTGAGAAGCCGGTCGCGACCGTTGCTCTGCCATGTCGCCTGACCCTGATGCAGGCGCTGATTGGTCGCCCGCGCCTGAGCGAGAATTTGAGCGACAGCAGGGAAGACGTCCTCGACGCTCCGCCCAACCAGGCCTTGCGGATCGTCCCCGCATAGAAGCCGCACGGCGGCGGCGTTGCTCACCGTGATCCGCCCTTGCGCGTCGACGCCGATGACGCAGGCCGGAACGCCGGACAAGACCGCCTCGGTGAAGGCGCGACGTTCGTCATTGAGCGCGTTGGCGGCCGTCAGCCGGTTGCGCTGCTGGCGCAGCTCCATCGTCATTTTATTGAAGGTCTCGCCCAAATGGCCAAGATCGCCCTCCGATCGCCGGGTCGGCACCTGGACGTAAAGATTGCCCGAGGCCACTTCGTCGGTGGCGCGAATCAGGCGGCGGATCGGACCGACGAGCTGATTGGCGAAGGTGAGCCCCACCCATACCGCCGAGATCAGCATGGTCAGCGACAACATGATGAAGACGGTGGCGAAGCCGAGTTCGATATTGTGACGGTGGGCCTCAAAATTTCCGAAGACGGCCGACACGTTCTCCGCGTCGCGGGCGACCTGATCGGATCGTGAATCGACGGTGCGCGCGGCGTAGAAGAAGCCGTTGTCGATGCCGTCGATCGGCCGCAGGGCGACGAACACCTGGCCGCCTTCGAGCAAACCGCAGAAAGGCTGACGCGCGGCGGCGGCGGCGAAATCGCCCGCCTCCGGCTTGGCGATCAGCTTGGGATCCGACCCCGGGGTTCGCGCCATCACGCTGCCGTCGGACTTGACGATCGCAGCCGCCGTGAAGCCCAGCGCATGCGAGCGCACGGTGAGATAGTCGGTCAGCAGCGCCGGATCGGAGCGCAAGAGCGGCGCCGCCTGCGACAGATCGCTGGCGGTCAAATTGGCTTCGCGCACCAGCGCCTGGCATTGGGCTTGGCGATAGGCATGCGACAGCTCGCCTGACTCGCTCAAATAGGCGCCGACTTCCTTCATGAAGGCGGGGTTGATCACCCATTCGACCGAGACGGCCGCGACCACGGCGGTGACCAGCGCGGGAATTGCCGCCACCAGCGAGAACAGCGCGACGACCCGATTATGAAGCCTGGCGCCGGCGCGCGCGGCGCGGCGAGCGGCGCGAAGACGGCGCAGTTCGAGGCCGATCAGCACCATAAGGCAGATGATGATGAGCCCGTCGCCGGCGAGCAGAATCAGCACGACGCCGGGGGTCGGAATGATCGGCGTGAAGCCCGCGAATGTGACGAAGGTCGCCAATGCGAGGACCAGCGCGCCGCCGACCGCAAGCGGGCCAAACACGCCGGAGATGCGTCCGTCGTCCAGGCGACCGATGACGACCGGGCTGGCCGTCTCGCCGGACGGCGGGGAATTGGGACTGGACACCTTGGAGCTTCGCCACCCGTTTGCCGCCGCGCCCCGAAGGACGCGTTGCGCATTTGCAACGATGTTGCAAGATTACGACAAAATGGCGGCGGAAGTCAGCGAAATCCGCGGACCCCCCTGAGATCGAGGTCGCGGATCTTCTTGCGCAAGGTGTTGCGATTGAGCCCGAGGATTTCTGCGGCCTTGATCTGATTGCCCCTTGTCACCGAGAGTGTCGCGGCGATCAGCGGCACTTCCAGATCGCGCAGCACCCGGTGATAGAGGCCGACCGGCGGAGGCGCGTCGCCAAAGGATCGAAACAGATCGGCAACATGGCGCTCGAGGCCGGAAACGAATTGCTCCTGGGCGGCCGAACTTTCGCGCGCCGGCATCCGCTCGCCGCCGCTCGACCCGGTAAGACCCAAAAGCGGTGCGCTGGCGCCAAGTTCAGATTCGATCAGCGCCTCGCCAATCACGTCCTGCGGATAGAGCGCCGCGATGCGGCGGGTCAGATTTTCAAGTTCGCGCACATTGCCTGGCCATGAATAGCGCCGCAGCCGCTCCATCGCCGCGTTCTCGAGGCTCTTGGGCGGCAGGCCCTCGGCGACGCCCCGCTGGAAGAAATGGCGCACCAGATCGGGGATGTCCTCGGTGCGCTCGCGCAGCGGCGGCAGGCGCAGCGGCACGACATTGAGGCGGAAGAAGAGATCCTCGCGGAAGGCGCCCTGCTGGATCGCGAAGCGCAGGTCCTTATTGGTGGCGGCGACGATGCGAACATTGCTCTTGATCGGCGTGCGCCCGCCAACCGTCGTGTACTCGCCCTGCTGCAGCACGCGCAGAAGCCGGGTCTGCGCTTCCATCGGCATGTCGCCGATTTCGTCGAGAAACAGCGTGCCGCCCTCGGCCTGCTCGAAACGGCCGGCCGAGCGGGCGTTGGCGCCGGTGAAGGCGCCCTTCTCATGGCCGAACAATTCGCTTTCGATGAGATCGCGCGGAATCGCCGCCATATTGATGGCGACGAAGGGACCGGTCTTGCGCTTGCCATAGTCATGCAGCGCGCGAGCGACCAGCTCCTTGCCGGTTCCGGACTCGCCGGCGATCATCACCGTGAGATCGGTCTGCATCAGCCGCGCCAGCGAGCGGAAAATCTCCTGCATCGCCGGCGAGCGGCCAACCAGCGGCATGGTTTCGGCAACCGCCGGTTCGTTTCCCGTCTCTCTCGCGCGCTTGGGCGCGGCGAGCGCGCGCCCGACGATCGACACCAGCTCCTTGAGGTCGAAGGGCTTGGGCAGATATTCATAGGCCCCGCGCTCCGAGGCCTTGATCGCCGTCATGAAGGTGTTCTGCGCGCTCATGACGATGATCGGCAGATCGGGACGCATCCGCTTGATGCGCGGCAGCAGCTCAAAAGCGTTGTCGTCGGGCATCACGACGTCAGTGATGACAAGATCGCCCTCGCCGGCGGCGACCCAGCGCCACAGGCCGGCGACGGTGCCGGTCGAACGCACGTCGTAGCCGGCCCGCGAAAGCGCCTGATTGAGAACCGTCCTGATCGCCGCATCGTCGTCGGCGACAAGAATATGCCCTGACGGCATCCACATGCTCCTTGCCGGCGCTGGAGAAGCCGGCGATGCGTTTCGCGTTCGCTCCGCCTAGTCTGCGCCGCCCGAGCCGGCGCGTTGCGCCTCCAGCGGCATCAACACGCGGAACGTCGTGCGGCGCGGGTGAGACTCGAATTCGATGATCCCGCCGTGATCGCCGATCACTTTGGCTACGAGTGCAAGTCCCAGGCCAGAACCCGAGGATTTGGAGCTGACGAAAGGTTCGAAAAGACTGCCGGCAAGATCGGCGGGAATGCCGGGTCCGTTGTCGCGAACGCAGATTTCGAGCGGCAGGCTCACTGGCTCGGCCCCCGCGCCGACTTTCAGCCGCACGCCCTGCCGATAGGCGGTCGTCAGTGTGATCTCGCCGTCTATGCTTTCTTCGCCAATGGCTTCCGCCGCGTTCTTGACCAGATTGAGGAACACCTGGATCAGCGCGTCGCGCGACCCCAGGACGTGGGGAAGCGAGGGATCGTAGACCTCGACAAAGCGGATGTGCTGGCCGAAGCCGGCCTGAGCGAGCCGCTTCACATGATCGAGCACCTGGTGAATGTTCAGGCTCTCGCGCTTGTATGGCCGCTCCTCGGAGAAGGATTCCATCCGGTCGACCAGCTTCACGATCCGGTCGGTCTCGTCGCAGATCAGGCGGGTCAGCGCGCGATCCTCGTCGGAAGCGGAGGCCTCCAGAAGTTGCGCAGCGCCACGTATGCCCGAAAGCGGGTTTTTGATCTCATGGGCCAGCATCGCGCCCAGCGCCGTCACCGAGCGTGCGGCGCTGCGGTGGGTGAGCTGCCTGTCCATTTTTTCGGCAATTGACCGTTCTTGCAGCAGAAGGACCACGCCATCTTCGGCCCGCGGCAGCGGAGAGACGAAAGCGTCGACCACCCGGCCGAGCCCGGTACGCGGCGTCGAGACGTCGAGTTTGTAGCCATTGACCGTCGCCTGACTGGCGACGGCGTCGGCGACAAGGCCGATCACCGGCGAGCCAAAGGGAAGAATGTCGGCCAGCCGCAAGCGCAGCAGCGCCGAACGGCCAGCGTCGAAAAAATGCTCGGCGGCGATGTTCACCTCGCGGATCGCGCCGGCGGCGTCGATCGCCAGCATCGGCTGCGGCAGCGCGTTCAAAAGCTGCAGCGGATCGAGAAACCTGCCGCCGACCGACGCGGAGCCCGGACCGCCGGCCGTCATCAGGCCGCCTCGCGATCAGATTGCGGCGCGAAGGCGCTCGCCAGAAGCCGAAGCGCCTCGTCGGCGTCTTCGCTCGTCACCAGCGCGCGCCTCAGCGCGGCGGGAGCGCCGGCCTTCTCGGCGTAGGCGGCAAGATGTTTGCGCGCATGGCGCAGGCCGGCCGATCGGCCGAGCGCGGCGAGCAGCCAATCGATATGGGCGAGCGCTGCTTCGCGTCGGGCGTCGACCGACGGTTCGGCGAGCGGCGCGCCAGTCTTCAGCGCCTGCGCAACGGCGCCGACCAGCCATGGCGCGCCGACGGCGGCGCGGCCGATCATCACCGCTTGCGCGCCGGACTTCGCCAGCATTGCGCGCGCATCGTCGAGCCCGCGGCAGTCGCCATTGACGACGACCGGCGCCTTCACGGCGGCGACGACTTCGGCAACCGCCGCCCAGTCGGCCTGTCCGTTATACATCTGCGCGCGGGTGCGGCCGTGAACGGTGATCATCGTCGCGCCCGCCGCTTCGGCGCGGCGCGCCAAGTCGGGCGCGTTGCGCTCGGTCTCATCCCAGCCAAGCCGCATCTTGACGCTGACCGGCGCGTTGACGGCGGCAGTGACCGTCGCGATCAGCCGCTCCGCCTGATCGAGATCGCGCATGAGCGCGCAACCGGCGAGCCGCCCCGAGACACGTCGCGACGGGCAGCCCATATTGATGTCGATGAAACGCGCGCCAGCGCCTTCGAGACGGCGCGCCGCCTCCGCCATCGCCGAAGGCTCCGAGCCGACAAGCTGCGCGGCGTGCGGCTCCGCCCCTTCGCCTTCGGCGCGCAACCGCGCTTCGCCATCCGCGGCGAGAAACTCGTCGCTCGCCACCATTTCGGAAAAGGCCAGCGTGGCGCCGAAGCGTCGCGCCGCGCGCCGCATGCCGAGATCGGTGATGCCTGACATGGGGGCGAGAATCGCCGCCCCGCCAAGCGCTAGCGGACCAATCTTATGTTGCGGCGCAGAATTGCCTATTTCTTGGGCAGAAATCATTCTGCCCGTACAATAGTCAATCGTTGTGCGAAATCAAGATATGCTGCAGTTGCGAAGACGACTTGTCTTGGGTCGGACGGTTGGGGAGCAAAACCCGGCCCCTTGCCCGCGCCCGCCGCCTTCGCTATTTACCGGCGGCCCAGCGCAGCGAAGCTCGCCGCTTGGGGGATAGTTCAACGGTAGAACTGCGGACTCTGACTCCGTCAATCTTGGTTCGAATCCAGGTCCCCCAGCCAAGCTTCTGATATCGCCATTTGACACTTCGAGGCGTTCCAATACGAACGGCGACAGCGGTCGCTTCCTTGATCACACTCGGGATGGAGCCACGCTAGCCGCCGACGGGGGAAAATATGCAGATCGTCTCCGTGATCAACTACAAGGGCGGCGTGGGTAAGACCAGCCTTACGGCGAATCTAGCAGCTGAGCTCGCTTTCAGGGGCAAGAAGGTCCTGCTCGTGGACCTGGACGCCCAAGCGAGTTTGACCTTTTCGATGATTTCACCCGACGAATGGCAGCAAAAATATTCTGAGAATCAGACGATCAAAAGCTGGTTCGACTCGTTTGAGTCAGGCGCACCGCTATCGCTGAAAAGCATAGTGCATAGTCCGACACGGGTAAACAGTCGACTTCGTCAAGCTGGCGGAAAAGTTGATGCGATTTATTCTCACCTTGGTTTGATAAACGTAGATCTTGAGCTGGCGACAAACCTAGGCGGGGCGACGCTTGCGCAAGCGAAGAAGAACTTCACGACTGTCCATCGTCGCTTGCTCAAAGGCCTAAATGAATTTGGGGATAACGATTATGATCTTGTCTTGATTGATTGTCCGCCGAATTTCAATATCGTGACGAAAACTGCGATAGTAGCGAGCAACTTCTTGTTGGTCCCCGCTCGGCCGGACTACCTGTCGACATTGGGCATTGAGTACTTGATCAGGAGCGTGTCTGCCCTCGTCAAGGACTATAACGATTTCGCCGAATTGAATCAGGGTGAAAAGGTTGATCCGATCAAGCCAAAGCTGCTCGGTGTGGTTTTCACGATGATCCAAGAGTATGGAGGAGGACCGATGGCGGCACAGCGCGCATTCATGGGGCAGCACCAGACGGCTGGACTTACGGTATTCGATAAGTACATCAAACGGAACGACACCCTCTTTGCAGACGCCCCACAATACGGGGTGCCGGTGGTTCTAAACAGCTACGCTTCCGGGAGTCACCAAAGCGTGGTCGAGGGGATCGAAGGCGTTGCAACCGAGTTCGGCCGGCATATGAATTGGTGGATGTGAGCAAGGCAATGCCCACGAAGCGAAGCGAACTGGCCAATATTCTTCGGCGTCTCGCAGACTATGTTGATAACCACCCCGACGAGGACTTGGCACCGATCTTCAGGCAGGCCGCGACGTTAATGCGGTCATCGGACCAGCAGAAGAAGCCCCCTCCTAGTAAAATGAGTCCGGTGGACGTCCGAGCGATCGCCGGCGAGCTTCAAACGCTTCAATCGCGCGACGCCGGGGAAACCCTTCTTCGCGAGAAGGTGCCGAGTAGAAGCCTGTTGGAAGCCATAGCCAGATTCTTGCAGCTTCCGGTTCAACGAGATGACGCAATGGACAAGCTTCGGACAAAGATCGTGGAGAATACGATTGGCTCCCGCCTTCGCTCAAATGCGATTCAAGGGAAGAGCAAATAGGCTGTTTGGGTCGCTTCTGTGCCGGTGCGGTGTTTGTAGATGGCCCGCGCGAACGGCGATTGTTGATTTTTCGATTGGAGCCTCTCGGACGTGCGCGCCGCGCGCCCAGTCTGAGGCGTAAATTCCGACATGGGCGATCGTCGCTTTTGGCCCGGCGACAATCGCTGCCGCGCCCCTCCTGACCGCATCGCCCCTCGCCGTTCAATGACGGCTGGGAGCCAGGGGGAAACGCGTTTCGCGGCTCAATTACGCGTGGTGTTTGCACTTATTGTTCGAGCCGTCGAAAGCAATGCCGAGGCCCGGCAGGATGAAGGAGGTGAAGGCCTCCTGGCTGGTCAGTTCGCGACACTGGGTGTTCCAGACGATCGCGGCATCGAGCATCACGCTGGCGGCGCCGCCGATGATGTAGAAGGCGGGCCAAGGATTGGAATGGCCGCCGGCGATGAAGTGATGGTGATGGTGATGATGCCACCACCAATCCTTGTCGCCACCGGCGTAAGCCGGCGCAACACTCGCGCCGGCAATCGACAGCGCGACAGCCGCGCCTACAAGATTACGCATAAGCATTGGACACTCCTCGAACTCGAAACTCGGAACTCAACACACTCGCCGTCGTCTCCGGCGGCCCCCCGGCCCTCACCCAACGCAGCCGGTTCCCCAGTCGATAGCGTGAATTTTAATTTTCGGCAATTGACTAGAAATGTATTGATTGGTCACTGTTTTATTAACCTAAACATCGGGGCGGGACTTCTCAGGGTTCGCGCAAGCATCGGCGGCGAAATCTCTCGTCGAAAATCGCCTTGGCAAAGCAATCGCGCGCGCCTCTTGCAGGACGACGCGTCTCCACTCATCTAAGCTGCCGGCAGCCGCCGCTTTGCGCGCCTGTGCGCAGAGGCGGGCCTATGCTATGGCGCGCTTTAGACATCCATCGCGCCGCCAGCTCGCGCGCGCCCGCTCCGGACAATTCCATGCGCATCGAAAACGACGCCAAACTCGACTTCAAGGACGTGCTCATTCGTCCCAAACGTTCAACCCTCAATTCCCGTAATGAAGTCGAAGTCGAGCGCGTCTTCCGTTTTCTCCATACAGGGGGCGAATGGAAGGGTTTTCCGCTCATTGCCGCCAATATGGACGTCACTGGAACGATGGCGATGGCCCGCGCGCTCGCCAAGCGCGGCGCGCTGACGGCGCTGCATAAGCACTATCCCGAGGGGGAGCTCGCCGCTTTCTTCGCCAGCCCTGACGGCGCGCATGCCTTCTATTCGCTTGGCACGACCGACGCCGATCTCGGCAAGCTTGAAGCGGTCCGCAAGAAGGCGAAGCCGCGCCTTCTCTGCGTCGACGTCGCCAATGGCTACGCCGAGAAGTTTCTCGACACCGTCAAGCGCGTGCGCGACAGCAATCCCGACGCCGTCGTCATGGCTGGCAATGTCGTCACCGGCGACATGACGGAGGCGCTGCTGCTCGCCGGCGCCGACATCGTCAAGATCGGCATTGGACCGGGTTCCGTCTGCACCACCCGCAGGGTGACCGGGGTCGGCTACCCGCAGCTCTCGGCGATCATCGAATGCGCCGACGCCGCCCATGGCCTCAAGGGTCAGGTCTGCGCCGATGGCGGCTGCACCGTGCCCGGCGACGTCGCCAAGGCCTATGGGGCCGGCGCCGATTTCGTCATGCTGGGCGGCATGCTGGCCGGCCACGATGAATGCGACGGCGAAATCCGCTACGAAATGCGTGACGGGGTGAAGACCCCGGTCGGCATGCAGTTTTACGGCATGTCGTCGGAGACGGCGATGAAGCGCTACGCCGGCGGCGTTGCCCATTATCGCGCCAGCGAGGGCAAGAGCGTGGAAACGCCCTATCGCGGCCCGGTCGACAATACGATGGCGGAGATCATGGGCGGCGTGCGCTCGATGATGACCTATATCGGCGCGGCGCATCTGAAAGAAGTGCCCAAGCGCACGACGTTCGTGCGCGTCACGGCGCAGACCAACGATGTGTTCGGCAGTTAAAGAGCGACTCCCCGGCAGCCGCCGTTCTTCCAGCCCTCCCGATGTGATAGAAGCCGCGCCATGTCCCTGGCTTTCGCCTCCCCTGCGGCCCAGTCGTCAAGCCTCGCTGGCGTAACGCGGGCTGAACTCGCGCGCGCGCTTCATCAATGCGGCGTGCCCGAGCGCGAGATCGGCATGCGAACGGGCCAGCTCTGGCATTGGATCTATCATCGCGGCGCCCGCAATTTCTCCGATATGCGCAATGTCGCCAAGCCGCTCCTGGCGCGCCTCGCCGAGCGCCACACGTTGGCGCGGCCCGAGATCGTCGCCGAGCAGGTGTCGGCCGACGGCACCCGCAAGTGGCTCTTGCGCTTCGCGCCTGCCCATCCCGGCGATCGCGGCGCCGAGGTCGAAGCCGTCTATATCCCTGAATCCGATCGCGGCACGCTCTGCGTTTCGAGCCAGGTCGGCTGCACGCTCAATTGCACCTTCTGCCACACTGGCACGCAGCCGCTGGCGCGCAATCTCACTGCGGCGGAAATCGTCGGCCAGGCGCTAGTCGCCCGCGACCGCCTTGGCGATTTTCCCGGCGGCGTCGCGCCGACCGACGGTCTGGTTCCCTCGGGCGAAGGCGTGCGCGCCGTCTCCAATGTCGTTTTCATGGGCATGGGCGAGCCGCTCTATAATTTCGACAATGTGCGCGACGCCATCGCGGTGCTGACGGACGGCGACGGATTGTCGCTGTCGAAGCGGCGCATCACCGTCTCGACTTCGGGCGTCGTGCCGGAAATGCCGCGGCTCGGCGACGAATGCGGCACCATGCTGGCGGTGTCGCTGCATGCGACCAACAATCCGCTGCGCGACCGCCTCGTACCGCTCAACAAGAAATATCCGATCGAGACGCTTTTGCAGGCCTGCCGCGACTATCCCGGCGCGTCGAACGCCCGGCGCATCACCTTCGAATATGTCATGCTGAAGGGCGTCAACGACTCGCCCGCCGAGGCCAAAGCCCTGGTGCGTCTGCTCGCCGGCCTGCCGGCCAAGATCAATCTCATTCCCTTTAATCCCTGGCCGGGCAGCCCCTACGAATGTTCCGACTGGGAGGCGATCGAGCGTTTTTCCGACATCGTCTTTTCCGCCGGCTACGCCAGCCCGGTGCGTACGCCGCGCGGTCGCGACATTCTCGCCGCCTGCGGCCAGCTCAAGAGCCAGACCGAGAAACTGCGCGCCCGCGCGCGAATGATGCTCGAGGAGTCCCTCGCGGTTGGCCTCGACTGAAATCAAACAGAGCCTCGCGAGACCGGCGGGCGCCAATTCGCCGCCGCCACGCGCCGGCGGGCCTTAAGGCATGGATCTCGCCGCCCTCGGCGCCTGGGTCGCCGTGCCGTTCCAGATCTTCGTCGCCGATCTGCTGCTGGGCGTGGACAATGCGCTGCTGATCGCGCTCGCCTGCCGTTCGCTCAACCCCGACGACAGGCGCTGGGCGGTGATCCTCGGCGCGGGCGGCGCGATCGCGATGCGATTGATCCTGACGATCCTCGCCACCTCGCTGCTCGCCCTTCCCGCCGTCAAACTGATCGGCGCGGCGACGCTGTTCGTCATCGCGCTCAACGTTCTCTCCGACCATCGCACCGGCGCAGTGGAACCCAGCGTCGGTCAATCGGCGCCGGGAACCCGATTATGGCCGGCGGTCGCGACGATCATGGTCGCCGACGCATCGATGAGCCTCGACAATGTCGTCGCTCTGGCGGCGATCGCGCGCGGCAATTTTTGGCTGCTTGGCGCGGGCATCGCGCTCTCGATACCGGCGCTGGCCTATGGCGGCCTGATCCTCTCTTCGCTGCTGCGCTCCGCGCCCTGGCTGATCGCCTTCGGCGCGGCGTTGCTCGGCTGGCTCGCCGGCGACATGGCGCTCTCCGATCCGCTGATCGGCAATTGGGTCGGCGTCAATGCGCCGTGGCTGGCGGCGATCGCGCCGGCGCTATGCGCAGTCTTCGTTTTCCTCTTCGGCCGCGCTTCGCCGATCGGCTGGAGCCTGCGCCGCCCGAGCCGCATCGTCCCGCGCGAGCGCGACTGAAGGTTTTGGCGCGAAAGATCGGGTCGCTCAGGCCGAAGCGGCGCGGCGAAGCGGCTCGGAACGATCGAGGCTGACGAGCGCGAGCACCTCGTCAAGCGGCTTGGGCTTGCCAAACAGGAAGCCCTGAGCCTCGGCGCAGCCGAGTTCGACGACGGCGTTGAGCTGGGCGCGCGTCTCGATCCCTTCGGCGATGGTGGTCATGCCGAAGCTGGAGGCCAGTTCGATGATCGCCTTGACGGTCGCTCGCGTCGCCTCGCGCCGCTCGAGCTTCTGCACGAAGGAACGATCGATCTTGACGCTGTCGAAGGGATATTGCTCCAGGCAATTGAGACTCGAATAGCCGGTTCCAAAATCGTCGAGCGAGATGCGCACGCCCATGCGTTTGAGGCGCCGCAATTGGCCGGCGATGCGCGGACTGTCGTTGATCAGGAAGGATTCCGTCACCTCGATTTCCAGCCGGTCGGCCGCCACGCCATAGTGATCGAGGCACTTATGGACATGCGTGGCGAGATCGAAGGATTCGAGCTGGACGGGCGAACAGTTGACCGCCACGCGAATGGGCTTGGGGATGCGCGCGATATCGGCGCAGGCGCGCTCCAACACCCAGGCGCCGATCGGCACGATCAGACCTGTCTCTTCGGCCACCGCGACGAATTCGCCCGGCGAGATATCGGGCATGTTCGGTCGCCGCCAGCGCAACAGCGCTTCATAGCCGACCGTCTCTTCCGAGCGCGCGTCCTTGATCGATTGATAGGCGAGATGCAGTTCCCGCGAGGCGATGGCCGTACGCAACCCGGCCTCGATCATCATCTTGCGGTGCAGCGCCTCGTTCATCTCGGGATGGAAGAAGCACACCGATCCCCGGCCCTGTGCCTTGGCGGCGTAAAGCGCCATGTCGGCGGCCTTCATCAGCTCAGTCGCGGCGCCGGCGTCGCGCCCGGCGAAAGCGACGCCGACGCTGGCGCCAACATTGGCCTGGATTGTGCCGAGAACATAGGGCGCAGCCAGCTCGCGGCAGATGCGCAGAGCGAGCGCGCCGGTCTCATCGCCAAAGCCGACGACCGACTGGATGATCGCGAATTCGTCGCCCCCCAGTCGCGCGACAAGGTCGTCTTCACCCGCCAGGGCCGACAAGCGCTGAGCGACCACCCGCAGCAATTCGTCGCCGACCGCATGGCCATGCGTGTCGTTGACATATTTGAACCGGTCGAGGTCGATGATCAGCAGCGCGATCGAGCCACGGGCGTTTGGCGAGGCATGCGCCTGATCGAGCCGTTCGCGAATGGCGGTGCGATTGACCAGCCCGGTCAAAGGATCGCGGCTGGCGAAATTGGCGATCCGCTCCTCATAATTGAGGGCGCGCAACGCCATCACCGTCGAAGTGATGAAGATCAGCAGAGACAGAACGATCGCCGCGGTGAGCGTGGCGTTTCGCCACCATACGAGCGGGGACTCGCCGTCGAGGTCGGGCAGTTGCGCGACCAGCGCGAGCGGAGAATCTCCAAGATTGGCGATATAACCGCGCCGTCCGGGGACGAGATCGGTCAACTGAGGGCTGGCCGCATCGCGCAGAAGATAGGAGATGACGAGGGATTCACCGCCGGCGTGCGACAAGGGGCCGGCGCCGGCCAGCACCCGTCCCTCGCGATCGACGACGGCGATCCCGGCGCGACTGATTTCAAGATCGGCGAAATCCGCGATGAGCGTCGCGGGATTGACGATAGCGACCAACACGCCGGCGCCGCGTCCGTCGCGATCGTTGAAGACGCGCGCCAGAGCAATGCGAGAAGACGAAACGACGAAGACGCGTTGACCCTTTTGCGCCTGCGCCCCGGCAAGCAAGGCCTGTCGATCGGCTGACGTCAATGTGATTGCCGCTCCCGCCGCGACGCCGGATCCATCAATGGCGCCCACTGTCGCGCGATCGCCCGTGAAAGCCGCCCCATCGGCGGTCAACGCGCTCAAATCCAAAGAAGCGCCTAGGCTTTCGGCGCGACTGGCGAGACCGGCGAGCGCCCGGTCGAGATCGCCGAGCGTTCGATCGCCGGCCCGCACCGCCGTCTCCAGAACGGCGGCGGCCTCGCGCTCGGTGTCGGCGCGGATCTGGCTGCGCTCATGCGTCCACGCGCCCCAGGCGGCCAGGCAAATGACGATGATGCGCATAACGCCCAGCGCGAAGGCGGATTGGCGAGCCACGGCCCCGAATCGAACGAACCGGCGGCTGGAGGAGCCGCGCATCGACTGGGCTGCGGCCGGCGCGGACGAAATAACCCGCGTGGCGACAGGCGTTGAGCCTGGGAACGTCATCAAGGCCCCTAGCGAAACTTCCAGGTTGCGCAATCTAGGGGCGAGGAATTACCAATTCATCAAAGCCTTCGGCGAGAAACGGGGGTATTTATTCAATTGCCGGCGGCGGGAAGTCGGCGCTTTGCTTTGGACTGAATTCGCTATGACCAAAAGGCCTGCCGCCGCGGACCCGGAAACTGTCAAGCCGCGCCCGCCGCTGCGTCGCGGCGAAAGGCTGCGCCGGCGCGCCGCCTGGATGTATTACGTTGAGGAAATGACCCAGAGCGCCATCGCCCAGGCGCTCGGCGTCGGCCGCGTCTCGGTGGTGCGCATGCTGGCCGAAGCGCGCGCCCAGGGCGAGATCCGGATCGCGCTGGCGCGCGGGCTCGCGGACCTCTCCGGCCTCGAGATCGCGCTCGCCAAGGCGCTCGACATCCCCGAGGCGATCGTCGCCCCCTTGTCGAACGAGACGGCGAATGCGGACGCGGCGATCGGCGCCGCGCTTGGCGAATTCGTCTCCGAAATGCTCGTCGATGACATGAAGATCGGCCTCGGCTGGGGCCGCACCCTGTGGCGGTCGCTCGGACATCTCAGCGAGCGTTCGGTTAAAGGCGTGACCGTCGTCTCCCTGGTCGGCGGCGTCACCCATGTCGGGCCGCTCAATCCCGGGGAATTCGCCTGGCAATTCGCGCGCGCCTATAGCGCCGACTGCTATCTCATTCCGGCGCCGTCGCTGGTCGACAGCGCCGCGACGCGCCAGGCGCTGATCGAGCGCTGCGGCCTCGCCAAGGTTTACGACTTCGCCCGCCGGCTCGACGCCGTCGTCTTCGGCGTCGGGGCGCTCGGCGGCGATTCCACCCTCGCGCGTTTCGACTTGATCGACGAGGCCGAGCGGCGACGCCTTGGCGAATATGGCGCCGTCGGCGAAGCGCTTTGCTATATTTTTTCGGCCGAGGGCCGGTTGATCGACAATCCGATCAATGAGCGCGTGATGTCGGTTCCGCTGGAGGCCGTCGCGGCGGCCCCCATTCGCGTCCTCGCCGCCGGCGGCGCGGAGAAGATCGCCGCGTTGCGCGGCGCCGCCCGCCTGCTGAGGCCTACAACCATCGTCACCGACGAGATAACCGCGCGCACCCTGACCGCCGGCTAGACGACGGCGCTTTATTCACCCGCTCTGACCAATTCCTCGATCAGCCGGCCGACCGGCCCGCGCGCCTCGAGATGGGGCATATGGCCGACGCCCGCAAAGCGATGGAGCGCGATGGTCCCGGCAAGGCCCTCCGCCTGGCGAGAGGGAATGATACGATCCTCGACGCCGACGATGACTTTTGCCGGGATCGTCAGCGCGGCGAGCCACGGGCGAATATCGATCGCCTGCGCGCCATCGGGAAAGAACGCTCTGGCGATGCGCGAATGGGCTTCAAGTTCACCGGTCTCCGCCCGCCGCCTGAGGGTCGTCTTGACCATGGCCGCGCCGAGCGCGTCGGGGTCGACGGTCAACAACCGCATCCAGGCGCCGAGGCTTTCGACCGAACGGGCGCGCAGAAAGCCGTCGAGGAAGGCGGCGTTGATCTCGGGACCGAGCCCGGCGGGCGCGATCAGCGCCAGCGACAGCGTGCGCAGGTTCGCGGCGTTGGCCAGCGCCGCGACTACCGCGCCGCCGAGCGAATGGCCGACGAGATGGGCGGCGGAGATACCCTCCTCGGCAAGCGTCGCGGCGACGGTGGCGGCCATCGCGGACAGCGTCGTCTCGGCGGCGAAAGGCGAAGCGCCGTGCCCCGGCAGATCGATCGCCAGAGCGCCGATCGAAGCCGGAAGCCTGCCGGCTAAAGGCCGCCAGCCATTGAGATCGGCGCCGAAGCCGTGAACCATCACGACAGGCGCGCCCTCGCTGCGGCGCAACCATTCGCGATTGAGCCGCCCTGATCTGCTTTGAACTTCCGAGCGCGGCGGCGGCACGTCATTCGCCTGAATGCGCCCCTGCGGCCCCGAGCCGGCGAGCGCGGCGAGTTCGACCCCGCGCTCGCGCGCCAGACGTCGGGCCAATGGCGTCGCGCGCGTCGGGCCATCGACGGAGGACGATGGCGCGAATGTTTCCGCGTCGTTTGCTGGCGTTGGCGTCGCGGCGGGCGCGAGCAGCGCGCGCAACTCGCCCGCCAGCGCCTGCAGATCGGGATCGAAGGCCTCGTTCTCGCCGACGATCCAGGCCAATACCGCGCCGACCGGCAACACCTCGCCCGGTTGCGCGCGCTGGCCGCGCAGCAGACCCGAGGCCGTCGCCTCGACTTCCATCGCCGCCTTGTCGGTCTCGATCTCGAATAGCGGCTGGCCTTCGCGCACGCGCTCACCTTCGCCGACCAGCCACCGCGCGAATTTAGCGCTCGCCATATCCATGTCGACGCGCGGCAGAATGACTTCGCTCGCCATATCAGCTCCGCTGCGCCCGGCAGCCCGTTGCGTCATGCGCGTCCGTGCGCCAGACGGCGCGCCGCCGCGACAATGTCCTCGACCTGCGGCGTCGCCGCTTTCTCCAGCGCCGGACTATAGGGGATCGGCGCTTCCGCGCCGCCCAGTCGCAGGATCGGCGCGTCAAGATAGTCGAAGGCTTCGCTTTCGGCGACCAGCGCGCTGATTTCGGCGCCAAGGCCGAGCGTCTTCACCCCCTCGTAGACCGTCAGCAAGCGCGTCGTCTTCTTGACGCTGGCGACGATCGCCTCGCGATCGAGCGGCCGCAGACATCTGAGGTCGATCACCTCAGCGTCGACGCCCTCTTGCGCCAGCGTTTCCGCCGCCTCCAGCGCGCGAAGCGCCATGATCCCGAAAGCAACAATGGTGAGGTCGCGACCCTCGCGGCGCAAAGCGGCGCGGTCGAGCGCGACGCGATAATCGCCCTCGGGGACCGGTCCTTTGGTCTTATAGAGCAGCTTGTGTTCGAAAACGATCACCGGATCGGGATCGGCGATCGCCGACAACAGCATGCCTTTGACGTCATAGGGTGTCGAAGGCTCGACTACCTTCAGGCCCGGCACATGGGCGAACCAGGCTTCGATGCTCTGGCTGTGCTGCGCGGCGCCGCCGAGGCCGGAACCGGTCGGCATGCGAAACACCACCGGCACATTGACCGCGCCGCCGAGCATATAGCGCAGTTTGGCCGCCTGATTGACGATCTGCTCCATCGCCAGCAGCGAGAAATCGGAGAATTGAAATTCGAACACCGGCCGCAATCCGGTCAGCGCGGCGCCGACCGCAACGCCCGCGGCGCCCAGTTCGCTGATCGGCGTGTCCATGACGCGCTCCTCGCCGAAACGGTCGACGAGATCGCCCGTGACCTGGAATGCGCCGCCATAGACGCCGATATCCTCGCCCATCAGAAAGACGCGTTCGTCGGCGGCAAGCGCAATGGCCAGCGCCTCGCGGATCGCTTCGGCATAGGTCAGTTCGCGCGTGTCATTCGCCATGGTCGTTGAAGCCTCAGGCCGGCGAATAGACGTCGCGCGTCAATTCGGCGGGGTCGGGCGTCGGGCTCGCCAGAGCGAATTCAATCGCCGCCGCCATGTCCGCGCGCGCCTCCGCGTTGATCGCGGCGATCTCCTCGGCGCTCGCCAGGCCGAAGGCGAGAAGCTCGGCTTCGAAGGCGTCGATCGGATCGCGCGCCTTCCAGCTTTCGATCTCCTCGCGACTGCGATAGCGATTGCGGTCGGAGCGCGAATGGCCGCGCGTGCGATAGGTTTTGGCTTCGATCAGGGTTGGACCATCCCCCGCACGCGCCCGATCCGTCGCGCGAAACGACGCCTCCGCTACGGCGGCGAAGGAATTGCCGTCGACGATTTCAGCAGGCATCGAATAGGCGCTGGCGCGGTCGGCGACATTGACGGCGGCAGTCGAGCGCGAGATCGCGGTCGACATGGCGTATTGATTGTTCTCGCAGACGAAGACGACCGGGAGCCGCCAGATCGAGGCGAGATTGAGCGCTTCATGGAAAGCGCCCTCGTTATTCGCGCCGTCGCCGAAGAAGGCGACTGCAACGGCGTTCGAGCCGCGCCGCTTGGCGCTGAGCGCCGCGCCGACCGCGATCGGCAGGCCGCCGCCGACAATGCCATTGGCGCCGAGATTGCCGCGGCCGGGATCGGCGATATGCATCGATCCGCCGCGCCCTTTGCAATAGCCGGTCTCGCGGCCAAGAAATTCGGCGAACATCGGCTTCAGCTCGGCGCCCTTGGCGATGCAGTGACCATGGCCGCGATGCGTCGAGGTGATGTAATCGGCGTCGCTTAACGGCGCGCAGACGCCGACCGCCGTCGCCTCCTGCCCGATCGACAGATGCATCGTGCCGTAGGAGAGACCGCGAATATAGGAATCCTCCGCCGCTTCCTCGAAACGGCGGATGCGAACCATGCGCCGCAGCGCTTCGCGCAATTCGGCGCCAGAGAGGCGCGAAT
Source organism: Bradyrhizobium sp. (assembly GCA_004799435.1). Classification (GTDB taxonomy): domain Bacteria; phylum Pseudomonadota; class Alphaproteobacteria; order Rhizobiales; family Beijerinckiaceae; genus Roseiarcus. The sequence goes on along the minus strand of SSMV01000080.1, from coordinate 4,128 downwards.
AGACCCAAGGTCGGTTGACGCCGTCAGGCGCGGGCGTGGCGTCGAAGCGATCTTCCATTTGCGCAGCCTCCCGCCAACCAGCGCAGCACGAACATTTGTCTGAATACAAACTCTAAAGTTCGCGCGCAACGCTGCCGAGACCGCCACAGATGCCAAAAAAGGCCAAGCCGCCTGAGGGCGAATTTCATGCGGGACGGCGCAAGGCGGCGCTTTCCTTCGCTGAAATTCTGTGCATATTGCCAAAAAATTAATCATATTCCCCGGCGACGGCGGGCGACCGCCAGCCGTCAATACGCAAGGAATTTCAAATTCTTATGAGAATCATCACCGCGATCGTCAAACCCTACAAGGTCGATGACATCCGCGAGGCGCTCGACCGGCTCGGCGTTCACGGCATGACCGTCAGCGAGGTCAAGGGTTACGGACGCCAGAAGGGCCATACCGAGATCTATCGCGGCGCCGAATATGAGGTGCGCTTCACCCCGAAGGCGCGGCTCGAAATCGCCGTGAACGAAGACCGCGTCGACGCTGTCGTCGAAGCCATTCAAGCCGCGGCGCGCACCGGCAAGATCGGCGACGGCAAGATTTTCGTCACCGCGCTCGAGCGCGTCATTCGCATCCGCACCGGCGAAAGCGGAGCCGACGCTCTCTAGACGCATCTTTCCTCGATCGAGATCGCCCGTAATGAACAGTCTATTTTCGCGCACCGTCCTCACGCTGGCCGCCGTGTCGGCTTCCGTTTTGGCCTGCGTCTCGCCGGCCATGGCGGCAGACGGGAAAATCGACCCGGCCGACACCGGCTTCATGATTGTCGCGACCGCGCTGGTGCTCTTGATGACGATCCCCGGCCTGGCGCTCTTCTATGGCGGCATGGTGCGCGACAAGAATATCCTGGCGACAATGGCGCAAAGCGTGGCGGCGACCGCAATCGTCTCGCTGCTGTGGTTCGCCGCCGCCTATTCGCTCAGCTTCAGCGGCGACGGCGCCTGGTTCGGCAATCTCGAGCGCGTCGCATTGGCCGGGATCGGCTTCGACACGACGAGCCCCTTCGCGCCGACCATCCCCGAGATGCTGTTCATGACCTATCAGATGACCTTCGCGGTCATCACCTGCGCGCTGGTCGGCGGCGCGGTCGCCGACCGGCTCAAGTTCTCCGCCTTCCTGCTGTTCTGCGCGATCTGGCTGTTCCTGGTCTACGTGCCAATCGCCCATTCGGTCTGGGGCGGCGGCTTCCTCGCCAGACTGGGCGTGATCGATTTCGCCGGCGGCACGGTGGTGCACATCAACGCCGGCGTCGCCGGGCTGGTCGCGGCGCTGATGGTCGGCGCGCGGCAAGGCTATGGACGCGAGAATCTCGCGCCCGCCAATCTTTCGTTGGCGGTGATCGGTGTCGGCCTCCTGTGGGTCGGCTGGTTCGGCTTCAATGGCGGATCGGCGCTCGGCGCCGGTTCGCGCGCGGTGTTCGCGATTGTCGCGACGCATCTCTCCGCCTGCGCCGGGGCGCTGGTGTGGAGCGCGCTCGAATGGGCCGAGCGCGGCAAGCCTTCCGTGCTTGGCCTGATTTCCGGGGCCGTCGCGGGCCTCGGCGCGATCACGCCGGCATCGGGCTATGTGTTGCCCTGGCATGGCGTCGTGATCGGAATCGTCGCCGGCGTGCTGTGCTACTGGGCCAGCACGGCGCTGAAGCGGCGCTTTCGCTATGACGATTCCCTCGACGTGTTCGGCGTCCATGGCGTTGGCGGCATCCTCGGCACATTGGCGGCCGGCGTCTTCGCCACCGCCTCGCTCAGCGCAACGCCCGATCATCCCGGCGTTTCCGGCCTGCTAGAGGGAAATCCGCGCCAGCTTCTCTTGCAGGCGATCGGCGTGGTCGTGACAATCGTCTGGTGCCTTGCCGGCGCCTGGATCTCGCTCAAGATCGTCGACGCGCTCGTCGGTCTGCGCGTAAGCCCCGAGCAGGAGCGCGAGGGTCTCGACGTGTCGTTGCACGGCGAAGCGATCGGCGCCTAACTGACCGTCGCCGCGAGCGCCCTTAGGCCCTCGCGATAGGTCGGATAGAGCCAGCGATAGCCGAGTTCCCGCCTCAGCTTGTTGACGCTGACGCGGCGATTGCCGGCATAGAAGCTCTTCGCCATTGGCGACAATTCCGCTGCGGCGAAATCCTCCTCGGGCGGCGGCGGCGCCCCGAGCAGCGCCGCGGCGAAAGCGATCACCTCTTGCGGCGGCGCCGGCTCCTCGTCGGCGACGTTCCACAAGCCGCCCGGTCTGCCCGATTGGATCAGGCGCGCCGCGACCGTGGCGAGATCGTCGACATGGATGCGGTTGAAGACCTGCCCCGGCTTGACGATCCGCCGCGCTTCGCCGGCGCGCAGCTTTTCGAGCGCGCTGCGGCCAGGTCCGTAAATGCCGGCGAGCCGCAGAATGTCGAGCGCGACGCCCTTCTCCGATGCGAACTCGCTCCAACTCCGCTCGGCCGCCAGCCGCCATCGGCTGCGGCGCGAATTCGGCGTGCAGACGGCCGTCTCATCGACCCAGGCGCCGGCGCAATCGCCATAGACTCCGACGCTGGAGAGATAGACGATCCGCTTCAAATTCGAGGCCGCCGCGAAGGCCGACCGATACGCGCCCAGCGCCGGATCGCCCGCCTCATTGGGCGGCGCGGAGATGAGGAGAGCCTCGGCCGAACGCAGGTCCGCGGCGAGAATCTCCGGCGCAGCGGCATCGTCAAGACCAAAGGCGGCGACACCCTCGCTACGCCAGGCCGCGGCGGCGGCCGCTTCCCGCGTCGCTCCGCTGGCTTCGACGCCCGGCAGGCGGCCCAGAATGCGTCGCGCCGCATAGCCCAAACCGAAGGCGAACAGCCTCATCGTCGGCTGCCTGAAGACGTCAAATTCAATACGCGGAACAAATTCGTAATCCTCGCCTGAAGCCAAGCGCGCAGGCCCGATCCGAAGACTGATGAGGCAGCATTTAACCTTGTCGAAAGGTTCAACTGCGACAATTCGCAGTAATAGCCCTCAGTGGAAATTGATCAAGAGTTCCAATGTCCGAGAATCACGCGGCGTTCGATTCTCACAATTCCCAATTCATCCAGCCAACCGCGCTCGGCGCCGTGCTCGGCGTGCGCGGCTCGGAAGCGCGCGTCGGTCTGCCGGCGCCGTCGCTGAGCGAGACGCTGCGCGCGACGGTCGGCACCTTCATGGCGATTGGCGCCGGCGCGCATCGCCTGGTCGGCGTGGTCACGGAAGTCGACAGCAACACGGACAAGCAAGAACCGCGCTTCGGCGCGATCGCCAAAGTCGACCTGATGGGCGAGATCAAATGGATCGACGGCGTCGAACGCTTCATCCGCGGCGTTTCGGGTTATGCGGCGATCGGCGATCCGGTGCGCATCATCGGGGCGGATGAGTTGCGGCTCGTCTACAGCTCGACCAGCGCCAATCTCGTCAAGATCGGCGCTCTGCATCATGACGACAGCATTCCCGCGACGCTCGACATCGGCAATTTGCTGAGCAAGCATTTCGCCATTCTCGGATCGACCGGCGTCGGCAAGTCGAGCGGCGTCGCCGTGCTGCTCAACGCCATCCTCGACGCGCGCCCCGATCTGCGCATCTTCCTGCTCGACGGTCACAATGAATATGGCCGCTGCTTCGGCGAGCGCGCCAATGTCATCAGCGCCGCGACGTTGAAACTGCCGTTCTGGCTCTTCAACTTCGAAGAGTTCATCGACGCGCTCTACTACGGGCGTCCAGGCGTCGAAGAGGAAACCGACATTCTCGCCGAACAGATCCCGATCGCCAAGGGGATCTATCATTCGCAACGCAATCTCACCGAGCGCACGACGGTGCGGCGCCTCGATCCGCGCAGCGCCGGCTTTACCGTCGACACGCCCGTGCCCTATACGATGCAGGACCTGGTCGGGCTCATCCAGGAGCGGATGGGCAAGCTCGAAAATCGCGCCTCGCGGATGCGTCACCATCATCTGCTGACCCGCATCGAGGGCCTGCGCAACGACGCCCGCTACGCCTTCATGTTCGAGAACGCCAATGTCGGCGGCGACACGATGGGCGAAATCCTGACCTATCTGTTTCGCCTCGATCGCAGCGGTCAGCCGCTGACCGTGCTGCA
>SSMV01000008.1 GCA_004799435.1 Bradyrhizobium sp. | reverse complement strand
GTCTCCAGCTCGCGCACGCGGGCGACCGTCTGACCGGCGGCGCGCGTCTCGAAATAGCCGAGCGGCAGGCGGAACAGGTGATGGAACAGCCGGCGACCGAGTTCGACATCGATGCGGTTGGTGGTGTGGCTGAGCGTATAGGCGCGCAGGAACTGCAGCAGCGAGTCGAAGACGCCGATCGCCAGCATGCCGACGATGATCACGGTCAGTGTTGCATAGGTCTTGTGGACCAGCACCTTGTCGACGATCAACTGGAAAAAGATCGGCGTCAGCAGTGCGAAAGCCTGAACGAACAGCGAGGCGACGACGACCTCGGCGAGCGGCTTGCGGTAACGCACGATCGAGGGAAGGAACCAGCGGAAGCTGAAACTCGCGGGATCGACCCCAGCCCCGGCGAAGCGGCGCGCGATCTGCACCAGCGCCCCGCCGGTCAGCGTCAAGGCTTCAGTGAGTGGCAGATCGCGCGCGGTCTTGGCCAGCGGATCGATCAGCCGCACCGAACCCTTGGTCGGCGCCGCGGCGAGAATAGCGAAGCCGCCGGCGGCAAGAGAGACGATCGCCGGATAGGGAATGGCGTCGAGGCGGCGGGCGCGCTCGCCCGTCACGAGCCGCGCCTTGAGTTTCAGACGTTTGGCGGCGCGCACCAGATCTTCAGGCGCGGCGGCGCGCGCGCCGAGCGCCAGCTCGTGCCGCAATTGCGCGGCGTCGGCGGCGACGCGGTAGAAGCCCGCGACCATCGACAAGGCGACAAGGCCGGAATCGGCCGGCGCCGAGGGCGCGGCCCGCGCCTCGGGCGGCTCAGTGGGCCTGGCGGCCTCAAATGCGGTCGGCGGGGCGGCGCTCGCGCGCGAATCAACGGTTGCGGCGTCGGCCTTCGGCTGCGCGAGCTCTTCGTTCAGCTTTTGGACGGCGCGCATGGCGAAGCCGGATCCGAAGGAAAATTAGCGATTGGGCCCGCACGACACGACCACGACGCGGCCCGAAGGTCAAATTGCCGGCAAGATATTGCCAACTCCTTTCTTCCGGAGATCGGAGTGTGCCGGCCAAAATCGACAAAAAGACAATTTTAACGATTTGCGCCAATCTCTTTTCAATAAACTCCGCTTACGGTAGCGTCCGGCTGGCTTGAGTTGGGCGTTGGCCGACTGTCGCGCGTCTCGCGCAGTCTCTCTCGAACAATCGGAAGCGTCGCGGCGATGACGATCAACCTGACCCTCAAGGCCCAGACGCTCAGCGAAGGCCAATCGATTTCCGGCTCGTCCTTCGTCAGCTCCGTCACCGACAGCGCGCATCGCTCGATCACCGAATATCAGGTCTATGACAACGGCGCCGACGGCGGCTATTTCACGCTCAATGGCTCGAAGCTCTCGGATGGCGCGTGGCACACGCTGACCGCCGCGCAGTTCGGCCAGCTCAAATATGTCGGCGGCGCCGGCGCTGGTAGCGAGACCATCAGCATCAAGGCCTATGACGGCAGCACGTGGTCATCGGGCTTTTCCACCAGCGCGACCACGACCGCCCCGGTGGTTGTGGCCCCAACAGTGACGGCTGCCAACCAGACGGTCACCGAAGGTCAGACGCTGATCGCCTCGTCGCTGGTCGCCTCCACCACCGTCCCGGCTGGCAAATCGATCACCGAATACGAACTGACCGACAGCGGAACCGACGGCCATCTCGTCTATAATGGAACGACGCTGACCGCCGGCCAGACCTATGAGTTCACCGCCGCGCAGCTCGCCAAGGTTTCCTGGGTCGCCGGCTCCGGCGTCGGCACCGACAAGGTCACGATCGAAGTCTCCGACGGCGGCGCCTTCTCCGCCGCCTCGACGGCGACGCTGACCGTCAATGCGCCAGCGGGGTCGCCCGTCGTATCGCTGCTTGGCGAGCTTGGCATTTCCTCGACCGTCGCCCAACAGCTGACGGCCAACAATGCGCTCACCTATAACGGCATGCTGACCATCCTGCAGGATGCAGCGGTCGGGGGCATGACCTTGACCAAGTTCAGCGCCTTGCAGACGCTGGCCGGCATGCTGAATGCGACGAACGGCCTCACCACCTCGGCCTATGTCCAGCAGATCGCCGACGACGTCATCAACGGCAACTCGGCCAACGCCTATTGGAACGGCGGCGCTTCGAGCGCCTCGGCGCTCGGCAATCTCAATGCCAGTTCGAGCCAGACCCAGGTCGGCGATCTCATTGGCAAATGGTTCTTGGGAACCGATCTGCCGAGCCTCGACGTGTCGGGCATCGGCGAGCAGAACCTCAACCCGACCTATCAGAATTCGACCCTGCCCCTGTTCGGCAATGGCGGAACCCCGCTCTACACCGACGTCAATCAGGGCTATCTCGGCGACTGCTATTTCGTGGCGGCGCTCGGCGAGACGGCGCTGCAGGATCCGAGCCTCATCCAGAACATGATCCAGAACAACGGCAACGGCACCTATTCGGTGCTGTTCTATGTCAATGGGCAAGCCGACTACGTCACTGTCAACGCCGAACTGCCGATGATGGGCGGCGGCTATGGCTGGGCCAATGGCACGAGCGAAGAATTCGCCAATGGCACGGTCTCGTGGGTCGCCCTGGTCGAGAAGGCCTTCGCCCAGCTCAACGAACAAACCTCAGCCGCCAATTACGGCGGCCATCCCGCCGGCGATTCCTATGAGGACATCAACGGCGGAACGGCGATCACGCTCAGCGAAATCACCAACCAGACTTTTAACACCTATAATCTCTATTCTGGCGAATCCTCGGCGACCCTCAATTCGTTGATGTCGACGCTGTCGAGCGACTTCAAGGCGGGCGACGAGATCATCATGTCGACGCCGAACCCCGACAATGGCAATCTGGTCGGCGACCACATGTATATGATCACCGGGGTCAATTCAGCCGCCGGGACGATCTCGATCCAGAACCCCTGGAACACCGCCTATTCCGGTTCGCTGCAGATGAGCTTCACCGACACCATCGCTCAGCTCGCCGCCGACAATATTTCGATCTACGCGACCAGCCCGACGAAGGTCGCCTGAGGCGCCCAAAGCGGCCAGCGTGATTGCCGGCCGATAGAGCGATGGGCTAAGGATCGGCCGCCAATCGCGGAAGGGTGGCCGAGTGGTTTAAGGCAGCGGTCTTGAAAACCGCCGTGGGCGCAAGTCCACCGTGAGTTCGAATCTCACCCCTTCCGCCAGACACTCAATAATTTCAATATCTTACTGCCAAGCTGGCGAGTGTTCCCCAACTCTGGCCCCAACAAATGAAACGCGTGTCAGCGCATGTCAGCGAACGTCAAGTGCTGGCGTGTCGAGCGGATTCACATGTTCGTGAATCGAGTGCCATTCGCCTCGAGCGACGCCCGCGCGCCGGCCTCAGGCAGGCGGCCGACGGTTGCGCTCCGGGCCCCTGGCGCAACTCTCGGTCCGACAGAAGCGCACCGCCGTGCCTCCGCGGCGGCCGTATGCGGTTGACTTCCAGCGCCGCGCAATAGAAAGCGAATGGCGCATTAGAACCCTTAAGAGGGTCGCCTCAGATGCCCGGCTGTCCTAAGGGCGAGGGTCGCTTCGCCGGCTTCATCGCCAACGCCGTCAAAGTCACCCAGATC
>SSMV01000079.1 GCA_004799435.1 Bradyrhizobium sp. | reverse complement strand
GCGCGTGTCCGACGCGGGTCTTGCTCCAGAGATGATGGTTCTCATGGATGCGGATATAACCGGCCGGTGCGTCCGGGAATTCGACGCCTGGGGAAGCCGCAGTGACCTTCGATACGTCGAAGCTGCCCGCCTTCTCAACGGCTAGCTTCCACAACCAGGGGCCAAGATAAGCATTGTGCGTCCCGTCGCCTATGACGCTTTCGGCGCCCCACACTTCCTTGTAGGCTTCGACAAAGGCAGAATTGCTCGGGCTCTCGAGCGACTGAAAATATTTCATGCACGCGTAGCCGCCGGCGACAATGTCGGCGCCGATGCCCGTTATTTCATCCTCGGTCACCGCGTTCGTCATGACCGTTTGGGTGTTCAGGTCAATATTCGCGAGCCTTAGCTGCTTGTAAAAGGCGATCGCCGATCCGCCGACCACGAGCGCATAGATGACGTCCGGCTTCGCCGCCTTTATCCGGACAATGATCGACTCGAACTGGGTTTGGCCGAGCTCGACATATTCCTCGCCAACGACTCGACAGCCTGCATTTTCAAGGCGCCGGCGGGCAATTTTGTTGGACACCCGTGGCCAGACATAATCGGAGCCAACGAGGAAGAAGCTTCTTGCGCCCTTCTCCTTCATGAGCCAATCCAGCCCGACAAGAATCTGCTGCGTGGCTTCCTGGCCCGTGTAAATGACGTTCTTCGACTGCTCTAGGCCTTCATAGAAACTAGGGTAGTAGAGAAGTCCATTGTGTCGCTCGAGAACCGGAAGCAGGGCCTTACGCGAAGAGGACGTGCAACAACCAAAAACGGCCGCGACCTTGTCGATTGCCAACAATTTCTCCGCCATCTTGGTGAAGGTCGCGTCATCGCTGGCGCCATCCTCCTTTACGACCTCGATTTGACGGCCGAGCACGCCGCCGCGTTCGTTAATTTGCTTGATCGCGAGGAGTTCGGCCTGTATCGGCCCGGACTCACTGAGCGCCATCGTTCCTGTTTCAGAATGCAGAATGCCAATTTTGACCGTGTTGTCATCCACGGCCAGACCGGTGTTGTTCACCTCGGCGGTGGCCGGACCTGTATTTGTCCAGACATGAGCGTTTGCCGCGCTGACGCTTATCGCTTTCCGCTTCCGCAAGGCCGATAGCAGACCGACTTCCGCTAGGAAGGCGTTCACCTCCCCACCCAGCTCATTCGCCCGGCCAGCAACTCGTTTGGCAATTCCGAGGACCTGATCGGCCGCCTCGCCGGTATTGGCGGCCGCTGCGGTTACGCCCACGATCGTGTGCGAAACATCTTCCGTGTGCTGGGCCGCCATGTGGACGCCGCGCGTAATCTCCTGCGTTGCGGTTTCCTGCTGCTCCACCGCGGCGGCGATGGTCGCGCTGGTCGCGCTGATATCGACGATCGTCGTCGCTACATTGCGGATCGCGGTCACGGCCTCCTTTATTGCCGCCTGGACCTCCAGGATCTGCGCATTGACGTCGTGAGTGGCGATCTCGGTTCTATTGGCCAGGGTCTTCACTTCATTTGATATGACCGCAAACCCCTTGCCGGCCGCTCCGGCCCGAGAGGCCTCAATCGTTGCGTTCAACCCCAATATTTTTGTCTGAGACGCGATGCTTCGAATGATATCCACCACCTCGCCAATCTTCAGCGCGTTGGCTTCGAGCCCCTGTAGTACGACATCTGCGCGGGCCATTTCCTGCACCGCCTTTTCGGCAATTCGCGAGGACGCCGAAATCTGACGTGCGATTTCTTGAATCGAAACCGACAATTCCTCTGCCGCCGCGGCGACAGTGCTTACGTTTGCTGAGGCATCCGCAGAGGCTGTCGCGACGTTCCTCGCCAACTTATTGCTGTGATCGGCGGCGCCGAACATGTTCTGCGCCGTGTCCGTCATCTCCACCGCCACCAAGGACAGAGTCTGCACGAGACGACCGACCTTTGACTCGAAGCTCTTTGTAAGAACCTCAAGCCTTCTGGCGCGTTCATCGGCGGACGCCTTCTCGACCTCCTGCTGGGTGTCGCGCGTCTGCCGGGCGGCAAGCTCCGACAGCTCCGCCGCCTGCGACACCGCATCCCGCTCTCGCCACGCTGCAATGTCTTCTCTGAGCTTCCGATCCAGATTATCGAGCTCAACGGAGAACACCGCAAAAGGCCGCGTGGGCGAAGGGGCGCTTCCCCTCAGCATTCCGGCCAATGTCGCGCCCACTACCGCCAACACTACGCCCGAAAACGCCGCCGTCGCGGCATCAATTGCGATGGCAATCAGCGCCCACGACGAACTGCCGCGACCAAGCGCGACGCACGTCGCAGCGATCACGCTGACAATCAAAGCGGCTGCCGCGCCGAGTTTTCCGGCTTTTTCCATGCGCATCCGAATACTCGTCCCAATTAAGACAAAGTGCTCCACGCACGGGCCGGCTGCCGACGACAGACGCCCGGAACGACTACGACGCTTTGAGAGCGCACGGCGCGAGGACCCGCCACTTCACAATCGCATCCGATGCTCCTGGCGCGCGCCGGGATGCGCCGCACCGACGGATAACTTGCGGAAATTCTCCTCGAACATGTCCGCGAGCTGCGTGGACGCTCGCACATATGCGCGTGCGTCGGACCAGGTCTTGACCGGATCGAGAAGCTTGGCGTCGATTCCGGAGACAGCTTCGGGGACGCGAAATCCAAATACCGGATCGACCCGGAATGACGCCGCCTCCAGCGAACCGCTCAGTGCCGCCGCGAGAAGGCGCCGCGTGACGTCGATCGGCATTCGCCGACCAACCCCATATCCGCCGCCGCTCCAGCCGGTATTGATCAACCAGCAATCCGCGCGATGCTCGGCGATGAGCTTTGTCAGCAATTCGCCGTAAACCGCCGGATGGCGCGACATGAAAGGCGCCCCGAAACAGGCTGAAAAAGTCGCCTTCGGCTCGCTCACGCCGCGCTCGGTGCCCGCGACTTTGGCCGTGTAACCGGAAAGAAAATGATATGAAGCTTGCTCCGGCGTGAGCTTGGCGATTGGCGGCAACACGCCAAACGCATCGCAGGTCAGCATCACCACATTGCGTGGCGCGCCAGCGCGACCCGTGATCGAGGCATTGGCGATGAAGTCGATCGGATAAGCGACGCGCGTGTTTTCGGTCTTCGAGCCGTCGTCGAAGTCAGGGGCGCGCGAGACGGGGTCGACCGTGACATTCTCCATCGCCGCGCCGAAGCGGTTGGCCGCGGCAAAAATCTCCGGCTCATTCGCACGCGAAAGCTTAATCGCCTTGGCGTAGCAGCCGCCCTCGAAATTGAAGACACCGTTAGGCCCCCAGCCGTGTTCGTCGTCACCGATCAAAGTGCGGTCTGGGTCGGTCGAGAGCGTCGTCTTGCCGGTGCCGGATAGGCCGAAGAACACCGCGACGTCCTCTGCTCCGGCGGCGTTCGCTGAGCAATGCATCGGCATCACGCCTCGCGCGGGCAACGTGAAATTCAGATAGGTAAAGACGGACTTTTTGATCTCGCCGGCGTAGTTCGTGCCGCCGATCAGCACGATCCCGCGCGTGAAATCGCAGGCGATCACGGTTTCGCTGCGGCAGCCGTGGCGCGCAGGGTCCCCGCGGAATGAGGGAAGATCGATGATCGTCAGACCGGGCGCGAAACCCGCGACCTCGTGGACGTCTGGACGAATCAGCAGGTTTCGAATGAAGAGCGAGTGCCAGGCGAACTCGCTGAAGACGCGCACATTCAATCGCTCGGTCGGATCGGCCGCCGCGAAAAGCTCTTGAACGTATAGTTCGCGGGCGGCGGCATGGGCAGAGAAATCGACGAGCAGCGTATCGAAATGCTCCGCCGTCATGGCCTTATTGGTCTCCCACCAGACCGTGCTTTCGGTCAGCGCGTCGCGAACGATAAATTTGTCGTTGGGACTGCGCCCGGTGTGCTCGCCCGTTTGCACGACCAAGGCGCCGCTCGCCGAAAGCACACCTTCACCTCGACGTATCGACTCTTCATAGAGCTGCGGCGCACCAAGATTTGCGCGGACGCGATTCAGGTTGAAGAGACGTTCAAAACCATGACTTAGCGGCGCGTTGCCCATCAGTGGCGTTCTCTTTTCGTCGCAGATTTAAAGTCGATTTGGTTCCTGTGCGTCGACATCAGCTTCGCTGCCGCGAGGGTGCGTCGGTCAGCGCCTCCAACGCCGACAATCGAGATTGATTGCGCAACCGAGTCAGGCGCAGTGATCGGGACGGACAATTGGGGAAAGCCGGAGAGCCCAGCCAGACAGCAATAGGCGATCGATTGATTTCGAAATTCGTCCAATTCTGACTGCTGCGCGTGTTTCTTCGGAACTTCGCCGGGGATTGTCGGCATCAGGAGAAATGCGTTGTCCCAGAGTAACGTGCCGATGCGCTCTTTCAGCTCGGCTGCGAAGTCTCTAGCTAGCGAGAGGCGCCGCGGCGTGACGATTTCACCGAGCTGAAGCCGCTCGCGGATCGCCGGATCGAGCGAAGCCGGATAGTCGTGGAGAAGCTCGGCGTTATTCTCGTAGGCTTCACGGCGCAAAATCGCGTTGAACGCGTCTCGGGCCCGGACGAGATCAAGGCCAGTCTCCAAAGCCACGACTCGATTGCGACCTCCAAGGGAGTCGACGATCTTCGCGAATTCTTCCGCGAGCCCTCTCTCGCAAATCTCCAATAGGTCCGAGGGAACGACATAGGTCGGTTCCAGGTCAGCGCCATCCTCGACTCCAAGGGCGCCCATTACGGCGTCCATCGCTTCGACGGACCGCGTCAAAAAGCCTGCGCAGTCGAAACTCGGCGCCAGAGGCCGACATCCCTCCAATGACAAGAGCCCGTGAGTCGGCCGCCAGCCGATTAGCCCGTTCGCGGTCGCCGGCACACGGATCGAACCCGACGTATCAGTGCCAAGCCCGATATCCGCCAGACCCGCCGCGACCGCGACCGCCGATCCACAAGAGGATCCCCCAACAATCCGATCCGGCCACCGTGGGTTGATCGGCGACCCGAAATGAGAATTCTGACCGAGGAGCGAGTAGGCGATTTCATCGGTGTAGCTTTTGCCGACAAACTCCGCTCCTGCGGCCAATAGCGCCTCGACGATTGGGGCTGACGCATCCTTCACGCCGGACGCCGCGAGGACAACCGCGCTACCGGCGCCAGTCGGGTATCCGGCGACGTCAAATATGTCTTTGACCGCCAATCTGTATCCATGCAGAACACCAGAATGGGCATTCGCGACCGGGAATTCCGGATAGGGCATGAATGCATTTGCACGGAGCAGAGCGCGTGGGGTCATATCTTGAGATGCTCCAACACGCGTTCGCGCGTGTTGGATTCCATGCCGCCCTGATCGTCGATGGCGCCCAGCTTGAGAATGGCCCAGCGGTCAGCGACCCTCAGCGCAAAGTCGAGATTTTGCTCCACCATGAGAATGGTGACGCCGTTCGCGTCACGTTCGTTCTTTAGCGCGGCCGCGATGCGGTCAACGACCGAGGGTTGCAAACCTTCGGAAACTTCATCAACCAGCAGCATCTTCGGTTGGTGCATCAGCGAACGCGCCAGGGTGAGCATTTTCTGCTCTCCGCCCGATAGCGTTCCGGCCTTCTGGCCCAACCGATCTCTAAGAAACGGGAAGTAGCTGAATGCACGCTCGGACGCGTTCTTGAATTCGCGATCGGACCTCAGCGCGAGCCGAATATTGTCGCGAATACTGAGGTCCTGAAACAGGGGCTGATCTTGCGGCGCATAGGCGACGCCGGAGGCGATCAATTTTGCCGGCGCGACCCCTCGAAGAGAGGCGCCTTCGAGGGTCACGTCACCCGCCTTCAGCTCGATAAAACCAAGAATGGTCTTCAGGAGGGTCGTCTTGCCCATCCCATTCTTGCCCATCACCGCAAAGATTTCGCCGCGTTTGATCGTCAGCGAAATGTCCTTGACGATCGTGACGGCGCCATAGCCGCTGCTGACAGCCGAAAGCTTGAGCAGATCGTCACCCGCTTTCCATCCGTTCGATCCATCACGCATGCCCGCCCCCTGAGTAGACGGACTTCACAAGGGCGGAGTTCACGACCTCTTCGACGCTGCCGTCGAGCACGAGTTTGCCCTGATGCAAGACGACGATCCGGCTCGAAATCTCTCGTACGAAATCAAGATCATGCTCGACGAGAATTGCCGCGACGCCGAGCTCTTCGGTCAATGATTTCAGGATGCCGCCGATCATTGTACGTTCGGGTTTCGTCAGCCCTGCGGTTGGTTCATCCAACAGGATGAGCCTGGGCTCCAGGGCCACGACCATGGCCAACTCCAAGCTCTGCTTCTGACCGTGCGAGAGCAGCGACACGGACGAGTCCAGGAGCTGATCCAATCCGGTCAGCTTGACGATCCGCTCCGAAGACAGCGGCAAAGCCAATGTGCGCGAAGCGGCGAACACGCTGGGTGGGTCGATCGCCATGCGCGCCATTCTCAAACAGTCCGCGACCGTTAGGCTGTCGAACACGCTCGCGACCTGGAACTTTCGACCGACGCCGAGAGCGACGATGTCGCTTGGCGTAAGTCTCACGATCGAGCGACCGCACACCTGCCTCACGCCGGTCGCCTCGAGCGTGCCGTCGCTGACGCATCGCATGAGCGTCGTCTTGCCCGCGCCATTGGGGCCTACCAGGCTGACGAGCTCGCCGGCCCGGACGCTGAGATCAATGCCCTCCAAAACGTGATGGCTGCCGTAGGACTTGCCAAGATTCTCAATCTTGATCAGCGCGTCGCGCGCCTCGACCCACCCCGCCGATGGGCGGCTTGCGACCCCCTTCACGGTGACGCTTGCGATCGCGGTCGGATTGGTCCCAATGCCGGCAATTTTTGTCACCACGGCAGCCAAACCGCCGGGCACGACAATGATCATGACGACGAAGAGCGCGCCAACGATCAGCTGGTAGAGAAACGGCAATTCGCCAGAGAGATTGGCGCTGAGATAGTCAATTCCGATAGCGCCGAGAATCGGTCCGAGGATCGTTCCGCGTCCGCCCAGCGCCGTCCACACCACCAATTCCGTTCCAAAGACGAAGCCGGTGTTCTCCGGCGCGACGACGCCGGAGGCGTGCGCGTAGAGGAAGCCCGCGAGCCCGGCGACGCCGGCAAGACAAGCGGTCAACAGGATCTTGAACCGTGAGGTGTTCAAACCGAGGTAGGAGCAACGCGTTTCATTGTCCCTGATCGCTATGAGGAGCTTCCCCGCATCGGATTTGACAAAAATCCATGCCGCAACCGCGATGACGATCAGACAAAAGCCCGCCAGCCGGAAAAAGCCGCCGAGCTCCAGCGGCAGCGTCGTGTAGCCCACAAGGCCACTGCTCGACCCCGTCCAAACCCCGCCCGAGAACACAAGCTGCGTGACGACGATCGGAAAGACGAGTGAAATCACGGACGCGTAAAGCGGGGTGGAGTTGTGGTAAAATGAAAGCCATCCAACCAGCAAGCCGAGCAGCATCGGGGTCGCGACCGCGAGCACGAAACCGAGCGCCATCATGGCGGGGGAATCGCCGACATGAGTCGCGACGATCGCGGTGGCGTAGGCGCCGATGCCGAAGAACGCCGCCTGTCCGAAGGTGAGGATGCCGGCATAGCCCCACAAAATATCGACCGTGATCGCCAGCACCGCATAGATCATTGAACGCGTGAGCACGTTCACCGCAAATCGGTCGAGAACGATCGGGCCGATCGCGACGACAACGAGCGCGCCCGCCGCCAAAGCTGGCAACGCCACGGAGTTGAAGGGTCTGGAGGTGCGAGTTGGGTTAACCACGCGCGAATCCTTTGGGGTTTAGCCGCAGAACAAGCGCGCAGAGCACCGCGATCGTGACGCCTCCCAGAACTGGGTTTAGAAACGTGCTCACCAGAACTTGCGCGCCGCCAAACAGCAGACAGGCAACCGCAAGCGCCCCGAACGACGAGCCCGCGACCATAACGAGCATGAAAGCGCCGATGAGCCATGCGACGCCCATGTTCGGGTCAACGCTTGTTAAGGGGGTCAAGAGCGCGCCAGCGAGCCCCGCAAGCCCGGTGCCGATCACGAAGGTCAGGAGCCGCACATTGCCGGTGTCGATCCCGAGGGCTCTCGCGAGCGACTCATTCATGATGACGGCTCGCGCCGAGAGACCGAGGCGCGTGCCGTCGAGCAGAAAGGTAAAGCCGATCCCCACCGCCAGGGCCGCCACGACGGCGAACAGTCGATAGGCCGAGTAGTCGACGCCGAGAAACCCAACGGTCCCAGACATGAGATTGGGCGTCATCTGGACGTCGCGACCAAACCACAGCGTGATCAATTGCCCTATGACAATGCCAAGGCCCCAGGTCGCGAGAATCGCGTCCAATGGCCTGCGGTAGAGCGGCTTGACGATTAAGCGTTCGGTCAATGCGCCGAGCGCGGCGCCGACCAGGAAGGCGAAAGGCAGCGACAGCCAGGGGTTCAAACCCCAATGCGCAATCAGGACCGAGCAATAGGCGCCGACGGTCAGCCATGCGCCATGGGCGAAATTGATGATCTTCAAAACGCCGAAGATCGCCAGGAGGCCCGAGGCGACTATGAAGAGAACGGCGGCGGTCGTTGCTATATCAAGGAGCAAAGTCATCTGCCGGCCTGCTGAATTGCGGTAGCGGCGGGCTGCTCATCGAGCCCGCCGCAAATTTCATGTCACAGGTTCGGACACTGAGCGCCCGGATCGACATCTTTGAAAGTGTCGACGACCTTGACGCCGCCGTCGTCGCCGACCTGGCCGAGGTACATGGTCAACGGCGCGTGGTGCTGCTTGCTCATCGAGATGACGCCCCGCGGTCCCTCGAAGGACACGCCCGGAAGCGCGGCCACAACCGCCGCAGTGTCAGTGGACTTCGCCTTCTCGACCGCCGCCTTGTAGAGATAGATGGCCTCATATTGCGGCACGGACAAATCGTTCGGCGTTTTGAGGTCTTTCCCGAACTTATCCGCCATGGCCTTAAGGAATTTTTGGTTGGCCGGGGAATCGATGCTCGTCACGTAAGACGCCGAAATGTAGATTCCGGCCGCATCCTTGCCCATGCCCTTCGCGGTGCCTTCGTCAACCGCGAGATTGCCGTAGGGAAGGTTCACGCCCGCCGCCTTGAGCTGCTTGGTCAAGGTGACGTTCGGCGCGCCGCCGGCTGTCGACGTAATGATCGCTTCCGCGCCCGACGCCTTGAGTTTGGAAACAATCGCCGTCCAATCCGACCCGTCCATCGGCAGATAATCTTCGCCGACAACCGTTCCGCCGGACTTTTCGATATAGGCCCTGGAGAATTGCAACATTCCGCGCCCGAAGGAATAGTCTGAGCCGATCAGATAGAATTTTTTGGCCTTGGCCGCCTTCATGAAATTGTCGACGATCGGGGGTACCTGCTGTTCGGGCACCCACGCATCGACAAACAGATTTTTGTTGCAGGACCTGCCCTCGTAAAACGAGGTGTAAATGTAAGGCACATTCCCTTTCGCGATGATCGGTAGACCGGCGTTGCGGGCGGCGCTCGTTTCCATGGAAATGATGACGTTGACCGACTTCTGATAGACGAGCGAGTCGAAGGCCCGCTGCGCGCCGGCGGCGCCCGAAGCGTCGTCGGCGATTTCGAGCGCGAGCGGGCGCCCGAGCACGCCGCCGGCGGCGTTGATTTCATCGACGGCCAATTGGGACGATTGGACAACCGAGGGCGCCACGACGCTGTTCGCGCCCGACAGACCCACCGGCACGCCAATCTTGATCGCTTCGCCGCTTTGCGCGAATGCCGCCGTCGAAAGCAGTAGGCCAGCCAAGGCCGTCAATATCGCTCTGTTTTTCATGATGCTTCCCCTTCTCAACCTGGATGATTCCCCATTACGTCGGCTCGGTCTCAGCCGTAGACATCGCTTCTGCGGTCGCTGATGAGATCGTTGAAGACGCTCAGTCGTCGTCCTGCTGCAACTGCCCCCAACTCCAGCTTGGCGAATATGATTTCGGCCCGATCCGCGCTCGCCGGTCCCGCCACCGGCCAGCCGGTGGGACCGAGGATGACGCTGCGGCCGAGAAAACTTTGGCCCCGTTCGGTGCCGATGCGGTCGGCGCAGGCGATGTAAACGCCGTTGGAATGCGCCGCTGCTTTGTGCAGCACGTTGGCCATGGGCTCGGGTTGGAGGTCCCCGCCGGGCATCGGAACCCAATTGGTCGGGACACAGACGAGCAGCGCGCCGTTCAACGTCAATTGGCGAAAGGTCTCGGGGAACCAGCCGTCGTAGCAAATCGCGACGCCAATTCTTCCAAGCGGCGTATCGAAGACCGGCAACCCGAGATCGCCGCTACGGAAGTAGCGCTTTTCTTCGTTCCAGAGATGGAGCTTGCGATATTTGCCGACGAACCCGTCGGGCCCACAAACGATCGCCGTGTTGAAAAATGCGTCCCCGTCGCGCTCGGCCAGGCCAGACACCACGACGATGTTCAATTCGCGCGAAAGATTGCAAAGCAGGGTCGATGTCGCGCCGCCGGGAACCGGCGAGGCCTGCGCCGCCAGTTCGTTCTCGTCCTCGAAGACATAGCCGCTGTCGGCAAGCTCCGGGAGAACGACAATCGATGCGCCGCCGGCCTGCGCCGCGCGGATTTGACGCTCCATCGCTTCTCGGTTTGCCGCCACCGAGCCTACGATCGGCTCGAATTGAATGCAGGCGACGATCACGTCCTTGCGCAGCGTTGTTTCCAACAACCCGATCTCCAAACGCAAAAAAGCCCCTGGCGCGGAAATCATCCGCGAACCAGAGGCTGCCTAGCCAATATGTAAATGCGGCAATCCTGCCGCAGGGCAATCCTGCCCGACGAGGCGACCTAATTACGAAATAATCAGTTTGTCAATTGGCAAAAAATCTGTTCGTGGGCGCGCTCGCGCCAGGCCCGTGAACTCACAATTCCGCCTTCGGCATTGGCGCCAGTGTCATTCCGAGCTCACTCATCGTCTCGCTCACCGAGATGATGTTTTCAGCGACAGAGCGCATTGTCATGCGCTTGGCGGTCGCTTGGTCGCGGATAAGCCGATAGGCCGCGTCTTCATCGATTTTGTTGAGATCGACAAGAATTTTGGTCGCCTTCTCAACCTGCCGACGCCCCTTCAGCGTGTCTTCGAGCTTGGCCACCTTTCCCGAAAGGCGCGCCTCGTAGCCATGACGATAGCGCGCCAGCGCGAATTGCGTGAGAACGCCGAGTGGCCGCATCGGTTTGCTGATGACCCCATGGGCGTTGAGATCGATGATGGCTTTGAGCGAGGTAGGGCTCTCATAGGTGACGATAGCGATGATCGCCGGATTTTTCTCGTCCAGCATCGTGGACAATTGATCGACAACCGGTACTTCGTCGACAAGTACGAACAGTGTGTCGATGTCGCTCGGAATGGACGGCGGCAAAGGCCAGAGACGTCGAACCTCGCAACCCAGTCGGTTCAAATGCGCGACAAGGGCGGTCCCATCTTCGTCTTGAGGATGAACGACGAGGACTCGCGCCCGACGCAGATCATCCAGTAGCCGTTTTGCGCCCGCCTTCATCCGCTAAGCCTGGAACGAGGTTTCTTCAAAGCGCGTGACGGTCAAATAAGGATCGGGCCGCGCCGGCGCCCTCTTCATACAGTACGTCGAAGGACTCAATCAGCGTCTTGGCGAAATCGTCGGCGGAGCCGTAGCCAGGGGCAGTAGCGAATTTGCCATCGTTTAAATCGAGATTGTAAGGGATCACGAGATGGGGCTTATCCCCAACCTGCACCCAATAGGGCAAATCGTCATTGTAAGCGTCCGAGTCATATAGGAAGCCGCCTTCCTCCACTACGAGCCGTCGTGTGTTCTCGCTGGGCGCGTAGCGGCAGTACCATCCAAACGGACGTTCGCCAGTGAGCCTGCGAAGGCTTTCCACCGCGCGGCGGATGTGCTCGCGCTCGCCGCCGCAATTGGCCGGCATGGTCGCCGGGCGCTCGCCGTCCGTTGTGACATCGCCGACGATGATGCGGTCACTCGCTTTTGGAACGAGGCGGAACGGGCGCTCCTGCCCGCCGCGATCGAGCCGTTGATGAAATGCCAGACTTCGTATTCAATTTTTTCCTCACTTTTGCACAGAACGCACCACTCCCACCCGCTCGAGCATCGCGTGGAGCAGCACATTGCATCCGGCCTCGATGTCGGCTGGCTTGGCATCCTCCATCTCGTTGTGACTGATCCCGTCCTTGCAGGGGATGAAGATCATGCCGGAAGGTGCGAGGCGCGCCATATAGACCGCGTCATGGCCGGCGCCGGAGACGACTGGCATATTGGAATAGCCCAGCTTCTCGGCGGCGCGGGCCACTGCGTCGATGCAGTCTGGGTGAAAACCCTGGGCCGGATAGGCCGAAACCTGATCGATGCGGATTGGCAGTCCTGTCTCCTGCGACAATCTCTCTGCAACGCCACGGATATCGGCATCCATGGCGTCGCACTGCGCATCGGTGGCGTTGCGCAGATCGATCGAGAATTTGACGCTCCCGGGGATGACATTGCGGCTGTTGGGATGAACCTGCACCACGCCCACCGTGCCGCGGCCATGAGGCGGGTGGCGATGGGCGCACGCAACCACCTCCTGCATCAACCGGGCCGCCACCTGCAGCGCGTCCTTTCGCAACGCCATTGGGGTCGGCCCGGCGTGAGCCTCCATCCCAGTCACCACGCAATCATACCAGCGGATGCCCAGAACCCCCGTCACGACGCCGATCGTCTTGTCGTGATCCTCCAATAAGGGACCCTGCTCGATATGGGCCTCGAAATAGGCGCCGATCGGGTGATCCCCCGGCTCCTGCTCGCCAACATAGCCGATCCGCGTCAACTCGCCGTTTACCGTTTTGCCCTCGACGTCCTTGGCGGCATAGGCGTGCTCCAGGGTGAACGCCTTGGCGAAGACGCCAGACCCCATCATCACTGGCACGAAACGCGACCCTTCCTCATTGGTCCAGGAGGCCACCTCGATCGGCGCTTCTGTCTCAATGCCAAAATCATTGAGGGTGCGAACCACCTCCAATCCGGCCAGCACACCAAAATTGCCGTCGAATTTACCTCCCGTCGGCTGGGTGTCGATATGGCTGCCCAGGACGATTGGCGGCAGGGAATCGTTGCTTCCCGGCCTGCGCATGAAGACATTGCCGATCTTGTCGATGGTGACCGACATGCCGGCGGCCCGAGCCCAGCCGATCATCAGATCGCGGCCCTGCTTATCGAGATCGGTCAGCGTCAGCCGGCAGACGCCGCCCTTGGGCGTCGCGCCGATCTGCGCCAACTCCATCAGGGACGCCCACAATCTTTCGCCATCGATCCGCAGTTGATCCAGATTCGGCGTGTTGCGTTGGTCCATCATGCCGCTCCCGTTCAGCGTTTCACTGCGCTGGTCGCAAGGACTTTGGCGCGGAGCGCATTGGCGGTGAAATCGGCGCCGAAGGACGGACGCCGGACATAACGCCCAGCTCCCTGTTCGGCGCGCAGATCGCCATTGGCGAAGGCGACGCGGCCCCGGCTCACCGTGTAGGTTGGAATGCCAGTGACCTTCCGTCCCTCGAAAACATTGAAATCCAACTTGGAATGCTGGGTCTTGGCCGAGATCGTCTTGCTGCCCCTGGGGTCCCACACCACGAGATCGGCATCCGCCCCTTCCACGACCATCCCTTTGCGCGGGTAAAGGTTGAACAACTTCGCGCTATTGGCCGAGGTAACGGCGACAAATTCGCAGGGCGTCAGGCGTCCCTTGCCGACGCCCGCATCCCAGACCACCGACATTCTCTCCTCCACCCCGCCGCAGCCATTGGGAATCTTGGTGAAATCTTCGCGGCCCGCAGCCTTTTGCGGCGCGCAGAAGACGCAGTGATCAGTGGCCGTGGTGTGAAGCTGACCCGATTGCAGCCCGCGCCACAGGGCTTCCTGATGGCCCTTGGGGCGAAAAGGTGGGCTCATCACATGGGCCGCCGCAGTGGCGAAATCGGGATGGCGATAGACTTCGTCATCGATCACCAGATGTCCGGCCAGCACTTCGCCATAGACCCGCTGGCCGCGCGCCCGCGCCCGCGCAATCGCTTCAGCGGCCTCAATACAGGAGACATGAACGATATAGATCGGCACCCCCAACACATCGGCGATGGCAATGGCGCGGTTGGCCGCTTCGCCCTCGACAATCGGCGGGCGCGACAGGGGATGGCCCTCCGGGCCGGTGATCCCCATCTTTAGAATCTCTTTTTGCAGCTGATAGACCAGCTCGCCATTCTCCGCATGCACCGTCGGCATGGCGCCCAGTTCCAGCGCCCGACGGAAACTGTTCACCATCGTCTCCTCGTCGCACATGATGGCGTTCTTGTAGGCCATGAAATGCTTGAAGCTGTTGACTCCTTCCTCGGCGACCAGAGTTCCCATGTCGCGCCTGACACTCTCGTCCCACCACGTCACCGCAACATGGAAGCCGTAGTCGGCTGCCGATTTCTCGGCCCAGCCGCGCCATCGGCGGTAGGCCTCCATCAAGGGTTCTTGCGGCGCCGGGATTACGAAATCGATGATGCTGGTGGTGCCGCCCGCGAGGCCGGCGGCGGTGCCGGTGAAAAAATCATCCGCCGCAACCTCGCCCATGAACGGGAGCTGCATGTGCGTGTGAGGGTCGATCCCGCCCGGCATGACATAGTGTCCGCCGGCGTCGATCACTTCGGCGCCAGCCGGCGCGCTATCCTTCAGATCCGGTCCGACCGCGGCGATCACGGCGTCGGCGCAGAGCACATCGGCGCGGAACTCTCTGTCCGCATTCACCACCGTTCCACCGCGAATGAGAAGATATGTGCTCATGATGCTCTCTCCGGCCTAAGGGATCTCCGCCGCGCAGTGCCCAACGCGTCGACGCTCCCGGCCTTCGACAAAGCCGTGGCTTGACGCATCGAGGGTTACATCCTCATTGGGCGGCTGCCGGATTGTTCCGATGCGTCGTCCAATTGGCATAGTCGCCGCTCACCTCGATGCCGGTGCGCTTGTCGATCTCGCCCGGCTGCAAAGCCCGCATGGAGATAGTATTAGGGACCGGGCAGATCGAGACGCAGAGATTGCAGCCGACGCAATCCTCTTCGTGCACCTCGAAATGACGCTTTCCATCCTTGCTAGCGGAGATCGCCTGGTGCGACGTGTCCTCGCATACGACGTGGCAACGTCCGCATTGGATGCAACTGTCCTGGTTGATGACCGCCTTCTCGACGCGATTGAGATTCAGCACATTCCAGTCTTTGACCGAAGCGACGGCGCGGCCGAGGAAATCCTCGATCCTCGCGTAGCCATGCGAGTCCATGAAATTGTTCAGCCCGCTGCAAAGATCCTCGACGATCTTGAAGCCATAGACCATCGCCGCGGTGCAGACCTGAACGGTGCCGCAGCCCAGCGCAATGAACTCCGCAGCATCGCGCCAAGTGGTGATCCCGCCGATCCCGGAGATCGGCAGATCGCGCGTGCCGGCGTCCCGGGCGATTTCGGCGACCATATTGAGCGCGATCGGTTTCACCGCCGGACCGCAATAGCCGCCGTGGGAACCGAACCCGTCGATGGAGGGATACATGGTCATGCGGTCGAGATCGATCCCCATCACCGAGTTGATGGTGTTGATAAGGCTGACGGCGTCGGCTCCCCCCGCATGAGCGGCGCGCGCCGCATAGCGGATATCGGTGATGTTGGGAGTCAGCTTAACGATGGTCGGCAGGCGTGAGTAAAGCTTGCACCATTCGGTGACCCGTCGAATGTATTCCGGCACCTGCCCGACCGCAGATCCCATGCCGCGCTCGCTCATGCCGTGCGGGCAGCCGAAATTGAGTTCGATCCCGTCGGCGCCCGTATCCTCGACCATCAGCAGGATGCGCTTCCAGGCCGCTTCTTCGACCGGGACCATCAGAGAGACCACCATGGCGCGGTCGGGCCACGCCCGCTTGACGCGGCGAATTTCATCGAGATTGGTGCGCAGCGGACGGTCGCTGATCAGTTCGATATTATTAAAGCCGATGACTCGGCGGTCTTGCGACATCAGGGCTGCATAGCGAGGACCATTGACGTTCACTATCGGCGGATCCTCGCCAAGAGTCTTCCAGACAACCCCACCCCATCCCGCCTCGAAAGCGCGGACGACATTGTATTCCTTGTCGCTCGGAGGCGCCGAGGCCAGCCAAAAGGGATTGGGACTTTTGATACCGAGGAAATTGGCGGAAAGGTCAGCCATGACGGGCCTCCGAGAGTACGGCATCGATGTCGAGGGCGGCGCATTTGCCATGCTCCACCGCCTCGACGGTGAGATCGCGGCCACCATGGCGGCAGTCACCGCCGGCCCAGACTCCGGCGAGATTGGTCCGCCCACGCTCGTCGGTTGCGATCCGCCCGCCCTTCAGGGCGATGCGGGTGCCCGCTGCCTCGGGCAGATAGGTTTGGCCGATCGCCCTCAGCACCATGTCTGCTTCAACAATGAAGCTTTCTCCCGTCTCGGTCAGCTTGCCACTGACCGCTTCGGTGATGGCGAAGCGGACGCCCGTCACGCCGCGGGCGCCGGACAGGATCTCCTTGGGCGTCGCCCAGAAGCGGAGGGTGACGCCGTTGGTTTGCGCCCAGCGCTGTTCGACCTTGGAGGCTGACATCGCCTCCTGCCCCCGGCGATAGACTATAGTGACCTGCTCGGCGCCCAGCAGGCGCGACTGCACGGCGGCATCCACCGCGGTCATGCCGCCGCCAATGACCACCACCCGGCGCCCGATCGGAAGGCGGGACTTGTCGGGGGTCTGGCGCAGTTCCGCGATGAAGTCGACAGCGTCGCGCACGGCTTCCAGACCGGAATCTGCTACCCCCAACGCATTGACGCCGCCCAGCCCCATGCCGAGGAAAACCGCATCATGCTCGGCGATCAGTCCGTCCAAGGTGAAATCCCGGCCCAGAGATTGTCCGTTCCGGGCTTCGATGCCGCCGATCGACATTAGCCAGCGCACCTCCTCCTGGGCGTAATCGCCTGCGGTCTTGTAGGTGGCCACCCCATATTCGTTCAGCCCGCCCAGCTTGGGCCGGGAATCGAACAGAATGACGCGGTGCCCCCGCCGCGCCAACCCATGAGCGCAGGCCAGTCCCGCCGGGCCGGCGCCAACCACCGCCACCACCTTGCCGGTGTCGGGAGCGCGGATGAACAGGGGCGCGCCGGGCGCGGCAAAATAGGCATCCGTGGCATAGCGCTGCAAGGCGCCGATCTCCACCGGCTTCGACTCATTGCAATTGCGCACGCAGGCCCGCTCGCACAAAACCTCGGTCGGACAGACCCGGGCGCAAAGACCGCCAAGCGGATTCGCCTCTAGGATGGCCGTCGCTGCGCCTCGGATGTTGTCCTGGGCTATGCGCTGAATGAAGGAGGGAATGTCGATGCCGGTGGGACAGGCCGTGATGCAGGGCGCGTCATGACAATAATAGCAGCGGTCTGCCTCGATCAGCGCCTGGGTATAGTTCAGCGGCGGATGGGCATCGCCGAAATTCGCCGCATACTCTTCGTCCGCCAGGCGACCGGCTCGAATGTCGCTTCCGTTCATCGTGGCTGTTCCCTCTCTCTGGGTCAGGCAAAGGAGTGGCGAATAGCGGGGCGAACTTCGCAGCCCAACTGGTTGAGATGGACGACCAGCGCTGCGCCGTCTTCATCCTGGGGGTGAACGACGAGAACCCGCGCCCTGCGCGGATCGTCCAGTAATTTTTTCGCGCCCGTCTTCATCGGTTACGCCTGAAACGAGGCTTCTTCGAATCGCGTGACGGTCAGATAGGGGTCAGGCCGCGCCGGCGCCGGAGCCTCCCAAACGACATCGAACAATCCATCGGCCCTGGCGACGCCGATCCTGGGGCGCAACCAAACGTGACGCGTGTCGTTGTCAAACGTGATTCTTCCTTCCGGAGACTGGAAATCCTCCTGTAATATCGCGGCCGACAGCTTCTGAGTGTCGAGGGAGCCCACCTTCTCAAGTCCCCGCGCAAACATATGCACCTGCGTATATGCGGGATGGGACCAAACACTCGTTGTCGCGTCAGAGCCAAAGCGCGATTTGTAGGCCGAAACGAACCGATCATTGGCGTCGTTTTTCAATGTCTGGAAATAGGTCGCGGCAAGAATGTGTCCAGAACATTTGTCTGGCCCGATCACGCGAATCTCACTTTCCGCCATCGTCAAGCTGGCGATCGGAATTTCAGCCCTATCGATTCCAGCTTCGTCGTACAGGCGATAAAATTGTTGGGCGGATTTGCCGATCACGGTTGAAAATATCGCCGTCGGTTTCAGGTGAAGGATCTCCGCGATGATTGCTTTTAATTCGTCCGTTCCTGCGATGAGGGGAACGTAGCGCTCGGCCACGACTTGACCGCCCTTCGACTCGATCACGTCGCGCATCACGCGATTGGACTCACGCGGATAGATGTAGTCAGCGCCGACGAAGAAGATCCGCGGGCCGTATTTCTGCAAGAGGAAATCGGCAAGCGCGAAGGTATTCTGGTTGAGCGTCGCCCCCGTGTAGAGAACATTTTCAGAGTATTCGAATCCTTCGTACATCGAGGGGTAGAGCAGCAGGCCGTTGTGCCGTTCTATGATGGGGAGCACGGCTTTTCTGCTTGCGGACATTGAACAGCCAAAAATCACGTTGACGTCGTTTTCGGCCAGCAATTGCCGTGCCAAATTTCGATATGCGCGATTGTCAGCTCCCGGATCATAACAAATCGGCTTTATAGCGCGCCCCAACACGCCGCCCGCGGCGTTGATTTCATCGATGGCAAGGAGCGTGCCTGCAAGATGCTCGCTTTCGGTGACCGCCGTTATGCCGGCTTGTGAAAACAGCACTCCAACACGCCACTCGTCATCCGAATTCGCCAACGTGGGACCTCCCTTATATTAGGCTTGGACCGTTGCCGTCGAAATCGATCGACAAGAGTCGCCATTCGCATCACGAATAATTTCGGCGACGCTCGCCAACCGCGCGCCGCCGCGAAGGCAGAAGCATTACATTCCCATGCTTTCAGGGAACGATCAATTCATGACTTTCGAAGTTGCCGGTTTCTTCGGCCCGACAAGCCGGGCTGGCAATTTCGCCGACAACGACTTCGAATGTTGAACATGGCGCGCGCGGCGCAACAAACCGATCGCGAAGCAGCGATAGTGCGGATTTGGGAAAATGTACTATCGCCTACGTCCCTGCCCCATCCGCCCGATGCGGTTGGCTGACAGTATGCCCAATTCGATTCGAGTTCGGAGGGTCGCCGATGCGTCGCCAGAAGAGCCGGATCTCGTCATCCGAAAGCACGCGGGTGGCTACGTTCTCCTTGGACCTTTTCTTGAGCCGTGCACATGGATTGACGCTTACAAGCTCCGCGTCGATTGCGAAGCTGAAAATTTTGGAGATAAGCGCCTGTACTCGGTTTGCCTGAATCGGCGAGCCCTTCGAAACGATCTCCTCGCAAAGAGCGATAACGTCTCGTCTGCCCAGGCTATCAAAGGGACGTGCCGCCCAACGAGGAAGAACGTGAATGCGCAAAGAACGTTCGTCGGCGCTTGCCGTTCTCTTATGACGGCGTGCATGTTCCGCTATGTACCGCTCGGCGAGCGCCTGAAACGTCCGCATAGACGCGTTGGCTCGGTCATGGCGCTTCTTCTCGACGGGGTTTATTCCATCCGCGATTTCGCGTTTCAGGGTCAGCGCTCGCTCGCGCGCCATCTGCAGGGTGTTGGACGGATATTCCCCGATTGTCGCGCGAGTCAGTTTCCCCGAGTTGGGATCGCGAAATCTAAGCGACCAGGATTTTGCCCCTCCTTTAGTTACCCGAAGCGTCAAACCGGGGCACCTGGTGTCGGCGACCTCAAGGCGTCCGCTCGGCGGCGGCTCGGCCGACCGGACGAACAGATCGGTAAGAAGCCTCTTCAAAAAAAGCGGCCTTTTTGACGATTCTGGGGGCACACGGGGGGCACAAAAGGGCCCGATTGGCAGCAAATTAGGGCGAACGACGGCGAACTGTCAAACGCGATAATATTTTGATTTATAACATATAATCCGTTCGTAGGCGTTCGCCGAGGTTCGCCGAAATTGTAAGTTACGCGACTGTTAATCGAATGGTCGCAGGTTCGAGTCCTGCTCGGGGAGCCATTTCGGGGCTGGCTGGCGGTCGCCGTGGCTTTCTGCTAGCCTTTTGCCCCGGGGCCAAGCGACAACCATGCGTTTCATCATTTCCTCGGGCACCGACCTGCGGCAGGTCGTCGATCGGCGCGAAGGCGCAGGCGACGCGCGCGATCTGGTCAAGACGCTATTGCGGCACAAGCGGCCCAATGTGCGCATTCGCGACAATGAAGGCCGCTTCTTCTCTCTCATGGCGCTCGAGCGTCTCGCCGCGCAGGAAAAGCCGGCCCAGCGCCATTAGGCGACCCCGCGCTTCGCGCAGCATTTCCTCACTTGGCCGGCGCTTCGCCCGATTTCGGCGCCGACGCAGGCGGCACCACGAAAATCTGTCCGACGTAAATCAGGTTCGGATTGTGAATCTGCGTCGAATTGGCGCCGAAGAGATCGGCGTAACGAAGACCATCGCCATAAAAATGAATCGCCAGATCCCAGAGGTTGTCGCCTTTGGTCACCGTGACGGTACGCACGTCGGCGACGACGGCATGCGCGCCGGTGGCGACCGGCGTCTCGCTCGTTGTCGGCGCGGGCTGAACGGCGGCGACGCTTGCGGCCGGCGTCGGCTCGGTCGTCGCAGCGACCGCAGGCGTCGGCTCGGTCGTCGAGGCGACAGTGGCAGCCGCTGAGGGCGCGGGCGAAGGCGACGGCACGGCGACGCTCGCTGTTGGAGTCGGCGACGCCACCGGTGGGCTCGGGGCCGCGGCGACCGGCGGACTTGCGGAGGGCGGCGGCGCATTGGCGACGACGGTTGGAGAGGCTTGCGGCGAAACGATCTGTGGTGAAGCCGCCTGCGGCGCGGCGGCCGGCGTGAGGGCAACCTGCGGCGAAGCCGCTGACGATGCGTCTGGCGCCGAGGCCGCCGACGGCGAAGCGGTCTGAGACGGCGCCGGCGCCGCAGCCACGACGGTCGCGAGCGGGCGCGTCGGATAGGTGAAGGGCGCGTCGGCGCGCGCGAGCTTGGCGCCTGCCGGATCGACAATGTCGGCTTCGAGGACATAGTCGCCCGGCGTCAGGCCGCGCTCGATCGTGAGCCGCCATTTGCCGTCCGGCCCAGCGATCGCTTCCGCGAGCAATGTGTCGTTGAGACGCAGGCGAATGTTGGCGCCAGGCGGCGCCGAACCCGCAGCTTCCAATCCTGCTGGATCGACCGGCTGCACGCTGGCGACGACGATTCCGCCTGCAGAGCCGAGCGACGGACGCGCCGCAATGGCGGCGACAACCGGCGTCGCCGGCGCAGCCGGCTTGTCGCTCGCTTCGGCGACAGCCGATGCGGAAGCCTGCGGGCTCGGCGCGGGCGAAGCGGCGACGATTGGCGAGGGCGACGCGGCGGCCATTGGCGCGGGCGAGGCTTGGGCGATCGCCGTCGTCGGCGAGGCTTGCGCGACCGGCGTCGACGCCGTCATTTTGGCCGGGCCCTTCATCGCCATGACCGGGCCTTTCATCGCCACGGCTGGCGGCGGGGCGGCGGCGACAGCCGAGGCCGCGACCTCGGCGACATAGACGTCGGAGAGCTGCGGCGCGCCGGCGCCGACTTTCGCCGAGAGGCGCAGCGGATGGCGGCCGGGGCCCAAAGCGGGCGGCAGAATGACGAACTCGCCCGCCGAATCGGCGGCGGCGTCGCCGATCGGCCGGCCGTCGTCGGTGAGAACCACCGCCGCCTGCGGCGCGGCGCGTCCAGCGATCACTGCGTCGCCGCTCGGCTCGATCCGCACCACGTCGAAGGCTGGCAAAGACGTCGGCGCAGGCGCCGGTTTGGCCTGCGGTGAAGCCGCGCTCACGGCCGGGCTGGGCGTCGCCGGCGCCATCGCGACGCTTCCCGGCGTCGGCATCGAAGCGACTGGCGAGGGAGAGAGCGACGCAGACAATTGTTCGCCGAGGCGCGATCTCATGATCGGCTCATAGAAGAGCGCGCCAAAAGCGATCACGACGGCGATCGCGCCGACAACGACATAGAGCGCTATTCTCGAACCCATCGCGCTTGGCCTCCCCTGCCCGCACCATAGATCGCGCGCGTGAGTCGAAGCAACGCGCGACTGCATCGCCGAAATGACGAATTTTCCATGTGATGCGGCGAGGCGACACTCTGCGCGGCGCCGATTGGCGCGGAAGGCAAGGTCGAAGATTCCGCGATCGCGGTGACGATTCCGTAACTCTGCGGCCGAATCCTGCTTCGCACTCATCGCTGCGGCGTGGTTTTAGCGGACCCGTTAGCAGTTCGTTTAGGGTGCAGGCCGCATTTCAATAGGGAAATTGGGCTCGGCGCGCCGCCACCCTGGCTGCGACGAACATCTTCGACCCACGCGAGACAAGCCATGCGCTTTCCCTCCCTACTCGCTTTCCTCAAAGATCGACGCGGCAATGTCGCGATGCTCTACGCGCTGACGCTGCCCGTACTGATGTTCGGCGCCGGTTTTGCGATCGACTACACGCACGCCCAACAGGTGCAGACCAAGCTCGACGCGGCGGCCGACGCGGCGGTGCTCGCCGCGCTGACCCCGACGATGATGGAACAGCCCAACGCCACGGCTCAGACGGCGGCGACGAATGTCTTCAACGCTGAGGCTTCGACCATCGGTTCTGTGGTCACCGGCAAGACCGTCCTCACCATCACCGTCACCAACCCGGGCAACAGCGCGCTGAACCGAACCGTCACCGTCGCCTACACCGCCGCCAACACGAATATCTTCGCCGGCGTTCTCGGCTATTCGGCGCTGGGCATCGCTGGCACGTCGACCGCCAGCGCGTCGCTCGCCCCCAACATCGACTTCTATCTGCTGCTCGACAATTCGCCCTCGATGGCGCTGCCGGCGACCACCTCGGGCCTCAATTTGATCGTCTCGCTAACGAGCCCCGCTCAGGGCTCCGACACGAGCTACACCGGCTGCGCTTTCGCGTGCCACCAGGTGAGCACCGGCAATGGCGACACCGCCGGCAACCCCTATTGGAATCCGAACAACACGAGCCAGACCTGCACCGGCGCGCAAAGCGGCAGCACCAACGTCGGCTGCGTGCAGATGGACGATTATCAGCTCGCAAAGAGCAACGGCATCTTGCTGCGCATCGACGAGCTCAATACCGGCGTCACGACCTTGATGTCGACGGCCTCGTCGACGACCAGTGCGTCGCCGCAGTCGCCACCCCCCGCCTATCGTTTCGCCGCCAATTCGATCGACGCGACCTATTCGACCGGTTTTACGTCGTTGATGAGCCTGACGTCGAACTACGTGTCGGGATGGAGCACCGCCTCGCCCAACTTTCAGCTGATGAAAATGTGGACGAACAACAACGGCTGCTCGCCCGGCAGTAGCGCCGCCGTTCCCGGCACCACCGCCAATGATGCGCTTTACTGCACGGGGGGGACTGCCACCAACGACCAGGAAACCAATCTCGACGGCGTCATGACCAGCGCCAACACGTTGATGCCGCTGCCGGGCGGAGGCACCAATACCGCCGGCGACACGCCGCAGGAAGTGTTGTTCATCGTCACCGACGGCGTCGCCGACGAGCAGAATGGGAGTTGCAACGGCACGACGAGCGGCGGCGGCCGTTGCTACGAGCCGATCAACACAACGCTTTGCAGCACGATCAAGGCCCGCGGCATCCGCATCGCCATCCTCAACACAACCTATCTCGCCGCGACCAACGACAATTGGTACAATAGCTATATCGAGCCGATCAACGTCAATCCGGTCTCCAATTCGTCGATCCGCAATCAGCTCGAGGCTTGCGCTTCGACCAATCTCTACGCCGAAGCGGGCGTCGGCGATGACCTTAGCGCGGCGCTGACCAATCTGTTCAATACGGTCACCAACACCGCCCATCTGACCAACTGAGTGGGCTGCGGCGCAATCGAGGTGCGCTGCACGACGGCCCTCGACGTCACCATTCTAGACGCCCGTTGCGCATCCTTCGAAACGCCCTCGCTTGCGCGAGGGCGGCTCAGGATGAGGTCGGTGGGTTTGATCGCGAAGCGGCGACGACTGTCATCCCTCACTTCTCGACCCCATTCATCATGAGGCGTTCCGCGTCAGCAGCGCCTCCAATCCTCCTCATCGTGAGGAGCGCCGCGTCAGCGGCACGTCTCGAACGATGAAGAGGATCAATCGGGTGGGAACAGCTCGCGCTGCATGCTCGCTGGAGAGCGTCCTTCGAAACGCCCGCCGCGCGGGATCCTCAGAACGAGGGCGGCAGGTCAGCGATTTCAAGAGCGTTCGGGATCGCGTCTGCGCACGCGTTGCTTGGGTCGATCCGCAGCCTCATCCTGAGGCGCTCTCGCGTCAGCGAGAGCCTCGAAGGATGATGCGGGGACTGCATTTGCGCAACGCTGTCGCGTGTCCTTCGCGACGCCCGCTTCGCGGGCTCCTCAGGACGAGGCCGGAGACCGGGGAAGCGGCGGCGGGTCGCCCTATTGCCCGACCAGCATGGCGAGGCTCGGGGCCTGGCGCGGTGTCAGATAGATCGCGTCATGCAGCGTCATCGCCGAAAGCGGGAAGAAGAAGTTCATCGGCGTGTAATTGTAAAAGGCTTCGCCAAGGATGAAATAATTGCCTTGCTGGCCGGTGCCGAGGCCGGTCGGCAGCGTCAGCGTCGATCCCGTCGCGCGCGCGGTCGCGCCATTATAGGGCTCGCTCCACTGCACCGTCGCCGTGACCTGATCGGCATTGACAAGCACCTCAGTCGCCAGCATCGACAGGTTCGCGGCTGTATAGGGCGTCAGAACCGACGAAGAGACGCCCAGATCGGTGTCGATCGACGACTGCGCCACCGACGGGTGGCCGCCGACCATTGTGGGCGTCGATTGGGTGATGAGATCGGTGACGGTGCGGGCGGTCAGCGTCACCTTGCGCTGAATCGCGAAGGCTTCGGCGCCGTAGACAAGAAGCGCGAACATCGTCATCGCGACCGGCAGGATCAGCGCTGTCTCGACGGCCGCCGTGGCGCGCGCGTCGTCGCGCAACGCCATCGCCGCCTGCGAGACGCTGCGCGAAAGTCGCGAGAGGATGCGGGAGCGGATCATTGCGGCTCGACCTTAAAGACCTGGGTCGACATCATGAGATAGGTGCCATTGCCGAGATTGGCGAAGTTCACGCCAAACGGCAGACCGATGACCGGCCATTGATAGAGAACCTGGAGGACGCCGATCTGTCCCGCCGCGGGCTGCGTGTAAGGCAGAGTGTTGGACAGCGTGCCATTGGAGTTGAACGTCGGCTTGGTGGTGCTGATCGAGGTTTCGGACGAGGCCTGCTGCAGCCCGACCATGACGCTGCTGCAATTGAAGAGCGCCGGGAGATCGGCGCAAACCGCTGTCTGGAATTGCGACACAGTCAGCGTGCCCGTCTGATTGGTGAGCACCGCGCGCGCCGCCTCCTCTGCGCCGGTCTCGAGATAGGCGTTGGCGATATAGATGATGGCGCATTGCGCGGTGGCGAAGATCATAATGGCGAAGATCGGCGCGACCAGCGCGAACTCCGCTGCGGGGCCGCCGCCCTCGCGGCGCGCGAAATCAGCCGCGGCGCGGCGGCTGGCTTCGAAAAGGCGGCGGAAAATGCGCATGGCGTGGCTTCGAGCCCGAATTTGAGCCGGCATTCTCGCCGTAAGGGATTACGGGAGGGTTACGTTCGTCGCGGAATTTGCGGGCTATTTGGGCGATTGGCGCCCTTTTGCGCAGGCGGCCGACAGGCTTAGTGGGACGGGCGGGGTTGACGAACAGCCCGGGCCGCCCCCCACTTGTGCGCCGCAACCCCTCGGGCCCCGATGACCCTCACCGCTGCCGATCTTGTCGCCTTGCTCGATGTCGAACCGATCGGCCAGGATCGTTTCCTCGGCCGCTCGCCGCCCAACGCCTGGTCGCGCATCTATGGCGGCCAGGTGATCGCGCAGTCTCTGGTCGCCGCCTCGCGCACGGTCGAAGGGCGCGATCCGCATTCCCTGCACGCCTATTTCCTGCTCGCCGGCGATCCGGCCGAGCCCATTCAGCTTGAGGTCGAGCGCCTGCGCGATGGGCGCAGCTTCTCGACCCGTCGGGTCGTCGCGCGGCAGCGCGACGCGGCGATCTTCATCATGTCGGTCTCCTATCAGATCGCCGAGCGCGGGCTTGAGCATCAGGTGCAAATGCCGGACGTCCCGCCGCCGGAAAAGGCCGTCGATCTGAACGCCGCGGTCGCCGTTCTCGGCGAAGGCGCGCGTAAGCCGATGGAGCGCCTCTTCGACCGCATCAAGCCGATCGAATTTCGCCCCCTCGATCTTGCGCGTTACGCGCCCTTGCCCGCCGGCGCGCAACGCAAACCGCGCCAGTCGATCTGGATTCGCATCAATGGCCGGCTGCCGGACGACCCAGCGATCCACACGGCCGCGCTTGCCTATCTCTCCGATATGACGCTGATCGACACCGCGCTGATCGCCCACGGCCATGCGATTTTCGACGGCCGCAACCAGGTCGCCAGTCTCGATCATGCGCTCTGGCTGCATCGCCCCTGTCGCGCCGACGAGTGGCTGCTCTATGTGCAGGACAGTCCGAGCGCCCAAGGGGCGCGCGGCCTGACGCGCGGCGAATTGTTCACTGCGCAGGGCGTTTTGGCCGCGAGCGTCGCTCAGGAAGGCCTTATTCGGCCGGTCCGCGCCGCCGCGCCAACCTGATTATAAATTAGGCGCCTAAAATTTAGTCGTCTTGTGCAGGAGCCGCGTCCCGGCGCGCCAAATGCGGCCAGAACCAGGCGAAATAACTTCATTATCATTGAGTTAATTCGCCATCCGGCGGCTGGCACGCCCCTTGTAAGAGCAGAGCCGAACCGCGCGCCTTGCGCGTGCGGTCGACCACTTTGCAAGAGGGAGGCGCGGTTCTTCACCGGTCCGCGTCCCGCTCTCAGAAACGGGGCGAGGCTCATGAAAATCGTAATGGCGATCATTAAGCCGTTCAAACTCGAGGAGGTGCGCGACGCGCTCACCGCCATCGGGGTGCACGGCCTGACAGTGACGGAAGTGAAGGGTTATGGCCGACAGAAAGGCCACACCGAGATTTATCGCGGCGCGGAATATGCCGTCAGCTTTCTGCCGAAGCTGAAAATCGAGGTCGCGGTCAATGCCGAGCTCGTCGACAAGGTGATCGACGCGATCGTCGCGGCCGCGCGCACCGGCCAGATCGGCGACGGCAAGATTTTCGTCACCTCGATCGAGTCGGCCATCCGCATTCGCACCGGCGAGAAGGACAAGGACGCCCTCTGATCTTGCCATTCCCTTTCAATCGGAGATTTCAACGATGAGTCTGACTCGGTTCCTCAAAGGCATGCTGCCAGCGCTTGCGGTCGCCGCGCTGATCGGCTTCGCCGCCCCTGCGCCGTCCTTCGCTGACGACGCCGCGCCCGCAGCCGCCCCGGCGGCGGCCGCTCCCGCCGCCGCCGCGCCCGCGGATGCAGCAGCGCCAGCCGCGGTCAAGCCGCCGCCGCCTGGCACGCCTGCCTGCGCCGCCGCCGTCGCGGCGATCGACGCCACCGACAAATACGCTGCGGTGCCCGCCGTGCCGGCCGTCATGACGAATTGCACGCCCGCGGGCGGCGATACGGCGTGGATGCTGACCTCGGTCGCGCTGGTGCTGATGATGACCATCCCGGGCCTCGGCCTCTTCTACGGCGGCATGGTCCGCAAGAAGAACGTCGGCGACACCGTGATGACCAGCTTCGCCATCACCTGTCTGGTGACCGTGCTCTATGCGGTCTTCACCTACAGCCTGTCGTTCACGGGCGGCAGCGGCTTTATCGGCGGCCTCAGCCGCGCGTTCCTGCAAAACATCCTCAGCGACGTCAATAACGGCGGCATCGGCAATCCGAATTCGCTCGCGCCGACGATCCCTGAGACCGTCTACATGTGCTTCCAGATGACCTTCGCGATCATCACCCCGGCGCTGATTGCCGGCGCCTTCGCGGAGCGCATGAAGTTCTCCGCGATGCTGTGGTTCATCGGCCTGTGGGCGATCCTCGTCTATTCGCCAATCGCCCATTGGGTCTGGGGTCCGGACGGCATGTTCTCGACCGCCAATGTCGACGACAAGGGCAACTTCGCTGGCTGGAAAGTCGTCCTCGACTTCGCAGGCGGCACGGTCGTCCATATCAACGCGGGCGTCGCGGGTCTGTGCTGCGCCATCATGCTGGGCAAGCGTAAAGACACAGGGCCTGGCCACAACATGGTCCTGACCTTCATCGGCGCGGGCCTGCTGTGGGTTGGCTGGTTCGGGTTCAACGCCGGTTCGGCGGTGAGCGCGGGCGTCCAGGCCGGCATGGCCATGACGGTCACTCAGATCGCCACCGCCGTTGCGTCGCTGACTTGGATGTTCGTCGAATGGGCCCATCGCGGCAAGCCGACGGTCATCGGCATCTGCTCGGGCGCGGTCGCCGGCCTCGTCGCCATCACCCCGGCCTCGGGCTATGTCGGCCCGATCGGCTCGATGGTGATCGGCGTCGCCTGCGGCGTCGGCTGCTACTGGGGCGCGACCGGACTCAAGCACGCCTTCGGCTACGACGACGCGCTTGACTGCTTCGGCGTCCATGGCGTCGGCGGCATCATCGGCGCGATCCTGACCGGCGTCTTCGCGGTCAACCAGTACAGCGGCCACGCTGGCTTGATCGAAGGCAATCCCGGCCAGGTGATCAACCAGCTGATCGGCATCGCCACCGTCATCATCTACGACGGCGCGATCTCGCTGATCCTGCTCAAGGTCATCGACATGACGATCGGCCTGCGGGTCAGCGAAGAGGTGGAGCGCGACGGGCTCGATCTCGCGCTGCATGGCGAGGTCGTCCAATAAGCTTCAAAACCCGGCCCGGCGGTCAATCCGCCGGGCCGGCCTTCATGGTTCCTCCCCGACTCGGGACGCCCGCGCGGCGTCCTTTTTTTGTCTACGCCAGGGGGAAGACGCATCGTTAAGGTTAGGTCGGCATTAACTCGCGCCCCTTAGCCTTGCGGCGCGGCGGCGCCCTCGGCGTCCGCCCGCCGAGCGACCGGGACATGCGCACCACCACGTTCACGTTTCTGGACTATCTGCCCGACGCGCTGCGGGAGATGCCGAAGCGTCGCGCCGCCGAATTGATCGGGCTGGCCGTGCTGGCCGGCGTTGGCGCCGCTTGCGCCGCGCTCCTGACCTGGTCGGTCGCCGACCCGAGCCTCAATCACGCGACTTCGACGCCGATCCGCAATCTGCTCGGCCGTCCCGGTTCGATCGTCGCCGACGTCGCCATGCAGTTCTTCGGCCTGGCCTGCGTTGTCGCCCTGATTCCGCCCGCCCATTGGGGCTGGCGGCTGATGACCGACAAGCGTCTCGACCGCATCCGCAACAAGCTCGCCCTCTGGGTGCTTGGCGCAGCGTTGTCGGCCGGCTGCGCCGCCTTGCTGCCGGCGCCGGCCAGTTGGCCTCTCCCGACCGGCCTCGGCGGCGTCATCGGCGACGCGCTGCTCTGGGCGCCGCGTCAGCTTCTTTCCGGTTCCTCGCTCGGCATGGCGATCGTCGGATTGACGCTTTTCGCGCTGGCGATCCTGACCCTCACCGCCGCCGCCGGCTATCATTTTCGCGGCCCCGCCGATTCCGCCGAGCCGCCCGAACCCAGTTTCGCGACCGCGCAGCGCGGCCAGGAGCGCTATGATGGCGACGAGGACGACAACGACGGCGAGCCGGGTTTCGGCCTCGTTTCGCTCGGCGCCGTCATTCATTGCGCGCTAATGCTGCGTAGCGCCGCCCGTCGCCTGTTCGCCAGCGGCGCCAAAGCTGCGGCGAGCGTCGGGCCGGCTGCGCGCGCCCCGTGGCTCGGACGCGAACCCGACGCCTTTGTCGCCGATCTCGACGCTTTCGCGCCGCCCAGCGAACGCGCCGATCCGCCGATGACTCGCGGCGGCTATGACGGCGGCCCCTCCCCGCGCGTCGCCGCCCCGCCTGTCGCGCTGAAGCCCGGCCGCCGCGCCGCCAACGAGGCCCAGCTCTCGCTGCTCGACCGCGACGATTATGAATTGCCGCCGCTCTCTATGCTCGCCGACGCGAAGCGGCAGGCCCCCTCGAAGATTTCCGAGGATGCGCTGGAGCAGAACGCACGCCTGCTCGAAGGCGTGCTCGACGATTTCGGCGTCAAGGGCGAGATCATCAACGTGCGGCCCGGCCCGGTCGTCACGCTCTATGAGCTCGAGCCGGCGCCCGGCATCAAATCCTCGCGCGTCATTGGCCTCGCCGACGACATCGCCCGCTCGATGTCGGCGGTCTCGGCGCGCGTCGCCGTCGTGCAGGGGCGCAACGCCATCGGCATCGAATTGCCCAACCAGCGGCGCGAAACCGTATTCTTGCGCGAATTGATGGCGAGCCAGGATTTTGAGAAGTCCAAACATCGCCTCGCCATCGCGCTGGGCAAGACGATCGGCGGCGAGCCGGTGATTGTCGATCTTGCGCGCATGCCGCATCTCCTGGTCGCCGGGACCACCGGCTCGGGCAAGTCGGTGGCGATCAACACCATGGTGATGAGCCTGCTCTATCGCCTGACGCCCGCGCAATGCCGGCTGATCATGGTCGACCCCAAAATGCTCGAACTTTCCGTCTATGACGGCATCCCCCACCTGCTGACGCCCGTCGTCACCGACCCCAAGAAGGCGGTCGTGGCGCTGAAATGGGCGGTGCGCGAGATGGAGGAACGCTACAAGAGGATGTCGAAGCTCGGCGTACGCAACATCGACGGCTTCAACGCGCGCGTCGCCGAGGCGATCCAGCGGGGCGAGACGATCGTTCGCACGGTGCAGACCGGCTTTGATCGCCACACCGGCGAAGCGATCTACGAGCAGGAGGAGATGAACCTCGCCGAGCTGCCCTACATCGTGGTGGTCGTCGACGAGATGGCCGATCTGATGATGGTCGCCGGCAAAGACATCGAAGGCGCGATCCAGCGCCTCGCCCAGATGGCGCGCGCGGCCGGCATCCATCTCATCATGGCGACGCAGCGCCCCTCGGTCGACGTCATCACCGGCACGATCAAGGCGAATTTCCCGACCCGCATTTCCTTCCAGGTGACGAGCAAGATCGACAGCCGCACCATCCTCAGCGAGCAAGGCGCCGAGCAACTGCTCGGGCAAGGCGACATGCTCTATATGGCGGGCGGCGGCCGCATCACCCGCGTCCACGGCCCCTTCGTTTCCGATGCGGAAGTCGAAA
>SSMV01000078.1 GCA_004799435.1 Bradyrhizobium sp. | reverse complement strand
CCGCCTTTTTTCCGACCTCTTTCATCGTGATAGGCAAGGCGATCGTCCTGCTAGCTAACTGAGATACGAGGTTGTTACCACAATCAGCGGCTTGGAATCAACGATTGACTCACATGTTAGGTGTTGTTATCGATACCATCGTCTAACTCTGGGGAGGAACCAATGCGGCAAAAAAAGCCGAAAGCTCTCAATGTCATCGTTTCAGCCAGTTTCTTCGTCAGCGCAGGTTGGATGATGGGGCCGGCAGTCGCGGCCGACGCCTGCGTTCCCGGCAAAACCCACAAGATTGCGTTCATGCTGAAGCAACAGACGGCGTTCCGTTACCTTCATGCCGACATTCCGTTCTTTAAGAAGACCGCCGAGGCTGCGGGCTATACGGTCCTGGTGCAGTCCGCTGAAAACGACGCTCAAAAACAGATCGCTCAAGCTGAGAATATTTTAACTCAGGGCGTCGACGCAATCATCATCCAACCCGTTGACTTTCATGTCGCTGCGGCGATCGCCGAAGAAGCGACGAAGGCGGGGGTTCCGCTCGCCTCCTACGACGATCTGATCCTCGGGGCAAAACAGGCCGGCTACATCGGACGCGATCCCAAGGATGGGGGAGCGGCGGCCGCGACGGCCGTGGTGGCTAAGGCGCCGAAGGGCAATTACGTGCTGATCGGCGGCGACGGCGGACAGACCGGGTCGACGCAGATGCAGCAGGGCTATCACCAGGTTCTGGATCCACTGGTGGCCAAGGGCGACATTAAGATCGTCATGGATCAATTCACGCCCGCCTGGAAGACAGAGCCCGCGCAAGCAAACGCGGAAAATGCGTTGACAGCCAACGGAAACAAGGTCGACGCCTTTCTGGTTTCCTATGACGGCATGTCGCTCGGAGTCCTGCAGGCGATAAAGGCTGCGGGACTGAAACCGGGATCAATTCCGGTGACCGGTCAGGACATGGAATTGGCGGCGGCGCAGGCCATCGTTGAGGGACGACAATTCGGCAGCCTGTGGCCCGCTCCCGACGAGATGGCGACGGCCGGCGCGACGGCGGCTGTTGCACTGGCGCAATGCAAGGACATTGGGGCGACAGCGTCCGCGGACAGTGGGGCAGGTCAGGTTCCCTGGGTGAAGACGCCGATATATTTGGTGACCCAGGCCGGAATCTCGGATTTCGTTTGCAAACATCCCTATTGGCTGAACATCGACGACGTTTACAAAAACGCGCCGGACAAGAAGCCCGTCTGCAAATAGAGCGCTGGCGCGAGCTCGGAACTCAGTCGGTTCGACTGCGCCTATTCGTCAGTTCGGTCGGCGGCGCCGACCGAACACCTACCGCAATGGGCGTTGCATTTTCATCGCCCTGCGGGTCGCGACAAGCTCAAGTGGCGAGAAGGGCCGTGCGAACGAATTCTCAAGCGAGCGAATTGCGTGTCGGATCGTCAAACCGCTGCACTGGTGTTTGATTGATTGACACCGATCAACGCCTCGTTTCGAACGGCGGCTTCCGTCAGCGATCGAGTGAAATCTTAAACGCCGTCTCGGCCGCCGCGCCGCGCGGACCCATGCTCATTTTGATCCTGGGAGGAGTGTGGTTCTGTTTCTACGTCGCGACCGGCGGCGTCTTTCTAACGCAGCGCAATCTTCTTCTGCTATCGCTGCAAACTTCCGTCGTCGGTCTCGCCGCAATAAACGCCGTGATGCTCATTGTCACACGCAACTTCGACCTGTCCGTCGGGTCGGCCGTGGCCCTGGTTGGCGTGGTTCTGGCGCTCCTGACGGTGAAGTATCAATGCAACATATGGGTTGGCGTGTTCATCGCGCTCTGCTGCGGGATCGGAATGGGAGCCTGGCAGGGATTTTGGGTTAGCCGCATGGGCATATCCTCGTTCATCGTAACGCTCGCCGGAATGCTCTATTTCCGCGGAATCTCGATGATCGCGTCGGATGGGGCGACCATTGCGCCGCTTCCTCAGGATCTGACGGATCTCGCGACTGGCTTTCTATCCCCCGACTGGTCGATTGCGTTGATTGCGGTTTTCGCCGCTGGCTATTTAGGTTTCAGAGGGTTTGAACTTCGACGCGCGCGCTTCGTCGATCCCAGAGCGAATTATGCGGCCGGCTTGGTCCGCCTATTTCTATCGATCGCTATCGTGGCGGCGATATCGATCTGGATCGTCTCGCGGCAGGGCCTCCCGTATCTCGTCATTCTTGTAGGTATATCTGGTGTCTCCGCCGCAACGTTGATGCAGCGCACGCGCTACGGAACGCATTTATACGCCATCGGCGGGAACGAAGAGGCGGCCCGCCTGTCCGGGATCAACGTAAGGCGTTCGATCTTCTGGAATTTTGTGATCGCCGGGCTGGGCTACGGAATAACCGGGATTGCATTGACCGCCCGGGTCAGCGGCGCAGTGGGCGGGACCGCCGGATTATTCCTCGAGCTCGACGCCATTGCCGCCGCGATCATCGGCGGCGCGTCATTGTCCGGCGGGCGCGGACGCGTGGCTGGCGCGCTTCTGGGCGCATTGCTTATGGGCAGTCTGAACAATGGAATGAGCCTTATGAACATGCCCTTTTTTTATCAAAACGCCCTACGCGGATTTGTGCTGCTGCTTGCCGTGAGTATCGATCAGGCTAGGCGTTCGAAGCGGCCGGCTTGACGCAAAGAGAGCCAAACATCATGAATTATATTCCGGCCGAATCTCGATACAATCAGATGCTATATCGTCGTTGCGGCAGCAGCGGCTTGAGGCTTTCGGCTGTATCGCTTGGTATGTGGCACAATTTCGGCAATGATTTTTCGCTGGATAGATCGAGAGATATTTGCCGAAGAGCATTTGATCTCGGCGTCACGCATTTCGATCTGGCTAACAATTACGGGCCGCCGCCCGGCGCAGCTGAGGAAAATTTCGGGCGCCTTTTGCAAACGGATTTTTCTTCACATCGGGACGAGCTGATTATTTCGACGAAGGCCGGTTACGAGATGTGGCCCGGCCCCTACGGAGAATGGGGCAGCCGAAAATATCTTCTCGCCAGCCTCGATCAAAGCCTCAAGCGATTGGGGGTCGACTACGTAGATATTTTTTATTCGCACCGGTTTGACCCTGTCACGCCTCTTGAGGAAACAATGGGCGCGCTGGCCAGCGCCGTTGAGCAAGGCAAAGCGCTCTATGTCGGTGTTTCCTCTTACAGTTCGGAGCGCACAGCAGAAGCAGCAAAGATTCTTCGCGAGTTGCGCACGCCAGCCATCATCCATCAGCCAAGCTATTCGATGCTAAATCGATGGGTTGAGGACGATCATCTTTTGGATTGTCTTAACAAGCACGGGATGGGGTGCATCGCTTTCACGCCTCTGGCGCAGGGCGTACTCACGAACAAATATCTTTCTGGCGTTCCGGAGAACAGCCGCGCGACGTCGGGAAAGTCGCTGCCGCAAGAGTTCCTCGACCCAATCATCCTGGACAGGGTGCGCGGCCTCGCGGCGATCGC
Source organism: Bradyrhizobium sp. (assembly GCA_004799435.1). Classification (GTDB taxonomy): domain Bacteria; phylum Pseudomonadota; class Alphaproteobacteria; order Rhizobiales; family Beijerinckiaceae; genus Roseiarcus. The sequence goes on along the minus strand of SSMV01000078.1, from coordinate 752 downwards.
GGAAAGGCGCGGTCAGAGCCTGGCTCAATTGGCGATCGCCTGGGTGCTGCGCGATCCGCGCATGACTTCCGCACTCATAGGCGCGAGCAGACCCGAACAGATCGACGATTGTATTGCCGCCCTAAACAATTTGACGTTTTCGCGCGACGAGATCATAGAAATCGACCGCTATGCGATTGAAAGCAACATTAACTTGTGGCGTCAATCGAGCGTGGCTTGATGAAAACCGAGCGACAACGCGCGAGACGGATCGCTGATGTCGCCTGACGTCACGCGTGACGTCGGTCGACGCCAGGTCGAGAGCTAGGATCGCTCGTTAGCGTTTGCGGAGCGACAAAACACTCGACGCGGTGAGCGGGCTAACAGTATGAATGCCTGTGTCGGCGAAGCTTCCCGCGGGGTTCGGATAGCTGGGCGCCCATCGCGCCAATGCGCCTTCGCGATATTGCGTGGATTGTCTGCGTCAGAGTCCGACCGACACCAATATGGCGGCGGGATTTGTCCGGCGTGAGGGCCGTCGCCTCAAATCGACATATTCGTTTGCCGATGGCGGCTGACCTCCTGAAACGATCGTCGTTAACAGCGCGTTAGTTACCTATTGTTAGCATGTTACTAGCACCTCTCATTTGGCGCGACTCGGGGTCCAACGTGCAGCGACGGGAATTCCTGGCGTCCGGCCTCGCCGCCGCGGCCGCCTTTGGCCTTAGCCGTGGCGCGGCGGGGGCGGCGACGTCGCTTGCGGTGCTGCGGCT
>SSMV01000077.1 GCA_004799435.1 Bradyrhizobium sp. | reverse complement strand
TTGGCCGCGGCGGTCGTTTCCTCGACCCTGGCCGCATTCTCCTGCGTGGTGCGGTCCATCTGGCTGATCGCGGCGTTGACCTGCTGCAGCGCGCTCGCCTGTTCGCGGGCGCCCGACGCGAGATTGGTCACCGCCGCGTCGATCTCGGCGACCTGGGTGACGATCAAGGCCAGCGCTTCGCCGGTCGCCCCGACCCGGTCGACGCCTTGCGCGACCTGCTGGCTCGACGCCGAGATCAGCGCCTTGATCTCCTTGGCGGCCTCGGTCGAACGCTGCGCCAGCGCGCGCACTTCCGTGGCGACGACGGCGAAGCCGCGCCCCGCATCGCCCGCCCGCGCCGCCTCGACGCCGGCGTTCAGGGCGAGCAAATTGGTCTGGAAGGCGAGCTGGTCGACGACGCCGATGATCTGGCCGATCTGCTGCGAGGATTTCTCGATCCGGCTCATCGCCTCGATCGCTTCGCGCACCACCTCGCCGCTCTTTTCCGCGCCGTTCTTGGTCGCCGCGACCACCTGGCTCGCGTGACCCGCCTCTTCCGCCGCCCGTTTGACGGTGGCTGTGATCTCGTCGAGCGTCGCCGCCGTGCGCTCCAGGTTCGCCGCCTGCTGTTCGGTGCGTTGCGACAGATCGAGCGCGGCCGAGGCGATCGCTTCCGTGCTCAGGCGAATGGTCTGGGAATTGGCGTTGACCGTCACCATGGTCTTGTTGAGCGTATCGAGCGAGGCGTTGAAATCATTGCGCAGCTTCTCGGTCTTGGGCGCGAAAGGCTGGGCGATGCGGAAGACGAGATCGCCTTCGGCCAGATGTCCCAGGGCGCCGCCGAGCGTGTCGATGGCGAATTGATCCTTTTGCGCCTCCTCGGCCTTTTCGGCCTCGCGGGCGAGGCGCTCGCTCTCGGCCTGGCGGCGGCCGGCGGCGGCCTGCGATTCGAGGCCAAGCTTTTCGATCGCCGCTTCCTTGAAGACCTGGATGGCGCGGGCCATCATGCCGATTTCGTCGCCGCGGCCGGCGCCGTAAATCTCGGTCGTCAGATCGCCCCTGGCCAAAGCCGACATGACATTGGTGGTGCGCCGCATCAGCCTTGAGATCGAATAGCCGACCAGGGCGGCGAGCAGGAGGCCGACGCCGATCGCCACCCCCGAAGTGACGATGCCCGAGGTCAGGACCTTGCCGATCGTCGTCTCGGCGGCGGCGATGCTCTGATTGCGGACCTCAAGGCGCCGGCGGCGCAAATCGTCGGAGGCGTTGCCGATATCGACGCCGATCGCCGTCATTTTGGCCAAATCAGAATCGAAATCGGCGCGCTGGAGCACCAGCCCCGTCCCCGCCGCCGTCGCGAGATAGCTGGGCGTCGAGAGCGAATTGAGCAGCGCCGCAAGCTGGGAGTTGTTGGGCGGCGCGTCCTTGAGCGCGGCGATCTCGGTCGTCAGGCGCGCCTTCTCGAGATGGACGATGTCGGCGTCGCCCGGATTGGGCTCGACCGAGAAGCGCAGCGCCGCCTTGGCGAGCTCCTGCACCGCCTGATTGAACCTGACCGCGGCGCCAGCCGCCGGGTCGCCCTCAGCCGCCAGCCCCGAGGCCAGCGTGACGCCGAAATTGGTCAGGCGGGCGCTGCCCGCCGTCAGCGCCGCCAGGGACTTCTCGCGCGCCTCCATGTCCTGGACCAATTGGTCGAAGGCCTTTTGGAAGGCGGCGATCTTCGTCTTGAACTGGGCGCTCTCGTCGCCGATCAGCGCGGTCAGATCGTCGGCCTCGGCGTCGATGGCGACCAGCGTATTGCGCGCCGCCACCAGTTCGGCGGCGTTGGGGGCGCGTAAGTAAACCTCGACCAGCCGGCGCGCTTCGAGGAAGTCGCGCGAGAACTGGATCAGGGCGTCGGAGACCGCGGCCGCGCTGTCGATCTCGGCGACCCTTTGGCGCACGTTGCGCAGCGAGAGGTCGTAATTGATCGATATGCCGATCAGCAGCGCCAGCAACAGGCCAAAGCCGGCGGCGATGCGGGCGCGAATGCTGATCCGACCGAACAGAAGGAAAATCCGCTTGAGCGAAATCCGCTTGAGCATGGCCTCACGCCTTCCAGTCTCGGATGGCGGCGATCTGCGCCTTGCCGAAGCTGTTTTCATAGACTTCCTGCGCGCTGGCGATCCCCGCGACGAAGGCGGCGCGATCGACATCCTCGACGACCGTCATGCCGCGCTCGCGCAATTGAGCGAGCGCCGTCGCCTCCGCCTTCTCATTGGCGGTTCGCGATTGGCTGGCGCAGAGCGCCGCCGCGTCGCGCACCGCCTGCGCGTCTTCGGGCGAGAGCGATGCAAGCGCGCCCTTCGCGATCATGATCATTGCCGGCGAATAGACATGGCCGGTCAGGCACAGGAATTTTTGCACGCGGTCGAAGCGCAGGTCGCTGATCACGGTCAACGGATTCTCTTCGGCCTGGAAACGGCCCGATGCGAGCGCCTCATAGAGCTGGGGAAGCGGAAGCGTTTCCGCGTCGGCCCCCAGCGCCTTGAAGCCGCGCACCAGCACGAGCGACTCGGGCACGCGCAATTTGAGGCCGTCAAGATCGGCGGGCGTCCTCACCGCCCGGTCGGCGGTTGTGAGATGGCGCAGGCCATTCTCGCCCCAAGCGAGGCCGACGACATTGACGAGATCGAGCTGGCCGAGCGCCTTTTTGCCGATCTCGCTGTCGAGCACGCCGCGCGCATGGGCGACGTCGCGGAAAAGGAAGGGAATGTCGAAGACGCCAAGCCGCGTCGCCGCCGAGGCATAGGCGTCGCTTGATGCGAAGACCATTTCAAGGGCGCCCGCGCGCATGTCCTTGAACATCTCGGCCTCGCCGCCCGCCTCGCCAGCCGGATAGATGTCGACGCGGACTCTGCCGCCGCAATTGGCGGCGACCGCGTCGGCGAAGGCCGCCGCGCTGACGCCGATTGGCGATTCGAGGCCGTTAATGATGCCCAGCCGCAGCACCGCAAGCGACGTCGCCGCCCCCGCCGCGCCACGGCTAAGGCCAAAGGCGGCCGCGGCGGCGAGGCCGGACGCCAGGAATTCCCGTCGCTGCACGT
>SSMV01000076.1 GCA_004799435.1 Bradyrhizobium sp. | reverse complement strand
GTCGTTTATTCGCTCGCCTCGGATGATGGCCTGCTCGACGGCGACGCGCTCGCGGCGGCGGCCAAACGCCAATTGATGCGCGATTCGATTGCGACGAATGAACCCTCCGCCGCTCGGCGGCCTGATGCGCCCGACGAGTTTGAGTTGATCGCGCCGGTTGGCGCGCCGCCGATCGGCGACGCCTTGAGCCGCGTCGGGGCCGTCGCCGCGTTTCTCAAGGACGCTTGCGAAGAGTTTTCGCAGCACCATTGGCCAGGCGACGCGTCTGAGATCGCGCCCGGCTCAAGTCGCGTGAGTTTGCCGCCGGCGATTTCTCCGCCGCGCTTTTATGGGCTCGAACATTGAGGTCGCGCGCTCAATCATAATGTCTGAGCCTGTCCCACATGTCGGCCACGGGTGCGGACATCGTTAGTCGGCGGCTTGAATGGAGTGTCCCCATGTCGAATGTTGCACTCAAACCAGCGGCGAGGACGGCTTCTCAACTGACGGATCATGCGCCGAACGAAGATGCGATACGCCGTTTCGAGATCCATATCCCTCAGGCGGCAGTCGAAGATCTCAAGCAGAGGCTCGGCAACACTCGCTGGCCCGACGAATTGCCCGCAGAGGGATGGAGCCGGGGGGCGCCGGGGGACTATCTGAAGGAACTGGCCACGTATTGGCAGACCGAATACGACTGGCGCGATCATGAGGCCAAGCTCAACGAATATCCGCAGTTCACGACAACCATCGATGGGCAGACCGTGCATTTCCTGCACGTGCGTTCGCCGGAGACTGACGCGACCCCGCTCATGCTCATCCACGGCTGGCCAGGATCGTTCGTCGAATTCATGGATGTCGTGGGACCCCTTAGCGATCCGCGCGCGCACGGCGGCGATCCCGCCGACGCCTTTCATCTTGTAATTCCGTCAATTCCCGGACACGGGTTTTCGCGGCCGCTCAGCAACATGGGATGGACCACCCACCGCATCGCCAAGGCCTTCACGAAGTTGATGAGCAGGCTCGGGTATGGGCGGTATGGCGTGCAAGGCGGTGACTGGGGTGCGTTTATCGCACCCGAAATGGGGCGGATCGATCCCGCGCATATCGTCGGCATACATGTGAACTCGCTCGTCCAGATTCCGACGATGCCGCAAATCATGGTCGGGCTGGCGATTATGTCCAAGGCGGAGCGCGTGCGGCTGGCGCGTTTCAAACATTTCAACGACGACATGCGGGGCTATGATTTCATTCAAGCCACGCGGCCGAAGACTCTGGCCTATGGGTTGACCGATTCTCCGGCTGGGCAGCTCGCCTGGATCGTGGAGAAGTTCAAGGAGTGGGTCGATCCGGCGGCCAAGCTGCCGGAAGACGCCATCAGCCGCGATCGCATTCTTACCAACGTCAGCGTGTATTGGTTCACCGGCACTGCGGGGTCGTCGGCCAACTTGTACTACGAGACGTTGCACGATCCCAAAGCCAAGCAACGAAAGCCGCGTAACATGGCGCCGACCGGCGTCGCCGTCTCTCTGACTCAGGATGTCACCATCCGGCGCTGGGCCGAACGCGAAAACAATATCGTACGCTGGACGGAATTCGCTCATGGCGGGCATTTCGCCGCGCTCGAAGTTCCCGAGCAACTGGTTGGCGACATGCGAGAATTTTTCCGTGAGATTCGTTAGATATGCTGCGCATTGGGGAGCGACGCCGCAAACTGTGAATCGGCGAGGGGTCTAATCGCAGGAGGCCGCGCCACTGCTATTCCGGCTCCGCGACAGCGACTTCTCCGCCGCGCTTTTATGAGTTCGCGCCGTAAGGCCGCCCGCTCAATCGTAATGTTTGAGCTTGTCCCACATGTCGGTGAGCGACGCGCTGGGTTCGCGCAGGACCCAGATCGTCAATCCGCTCTCATAGGGCATGGCGTACGCGTTCTCTATGCGGCCGGCGGCGCGGATATCCTTATAGGCATCAGCGAAACGCGAAGAGTCGTGCGCCAGCGCGATGACGACTTTGCCCGACGCGCCCTGCGGTCCCCAGAGGAAATAGGAATTATGGCCGCTGATCACCGGCGGCCCGCCGAGCGGCGAGCCGTAAATGTCGAGCGCGGCGGCCTCGCCATAATTTGAGGCGAAGAACACCGCCTGCGCGCGGTCCTCGGGCGGCAACTCGCGATAGACCGTCGAGACCGCCGCCGCCATTTCGCGCCAGCCGAACATGTCGGCGTAATATTGCGGCAGCGCGGCGAGTTTCATGCTCTCGGTCTGGGTCGCCTTGGGCGAGAGGCCGATGGCCTGCATATAGGCGATCAGCACATCGGGCGGCAGGATTGGCAGCACGGTCGGCGCGGTGACAAGCCCGGCAATGACGATGATCGCGATCACGACGCCGCGCGTGACCGGGCGCTTCAACCATGACTCCCGGGCGACCGCGCCTGCGGCGAAGAGCGCGGGATAGATCGGCGTGAGATAATAGGCCTTGCCGCGCATGACAACGAAGATCGTGAAGGCGACGACATAGGCGATCGCCAGCGCGCGCAATTCAGGACGCGGCGGACGGATGGCGAGGCGCCACAATCCGGCGAGCCAGACGAGCGCCGAGACCGGTCCGATGAACAGGGCCTGCTGCAGCAGGAAGCCAAGCGGCGAACGCGGAACGCTCTTGGCGCCGACATCGGCGCCGGCGACTTCGAGAAACGGCCAGCCATGCGTCGCCTGCCACAGGATATTGGGCAGGGCGATCGCCAGCGCCAACGCGGCGCCGGCCCAGATCCACGGCCGCATCAGGCTGCGCCTGAGCGGCGTCGCGAGAATGCCGATGGCGAGCGCGACGGCATAGAAGGCGATCAGATATTTGCTTTCGAAGCTGACGCCGACGACGGCGCCAAAAGCAAGCCACCAGCGCTCGTCGCCGCTGTCGATGAGGCGCAGCAGTATCCACGCGCAGGCGAGCCAGGAAAGCGGCTGCAGGCAATCGGTCGACAGCAGCACGCCAAAGGCGAGCAGCACCGGCGCCTGCAAGACGCAGAGGCCGGCGAGAATCTGAGCGAAGCGGCCGCCGCCGAGCCGGCGGGCGAAATCGGCGGTGAGCGCGACCGTCGCCGCCGAGGCCAGCGCCGGGACCAGCCGCAGCGGCGTCAGCGCCGTGCCGAAGAGCTTGAAGGACGCCGCGGCGATGAGCGGGATCAGCGGCGGCTGGTCGACATAGCCAAAAGCGGGATGGAGGCCGCAGACGATGAAATAGAGCTCGTCGCGAAAGACATCGTAGTTCGCGTTGGCGACAAGATGGATCGCGAGGCAGACGGCGGCGAGCCAGAACGCCGGCGTGGCGGCGATTCGTCTTAAGGTTGACGCGGTGGAGGGGTCGGTCGCTGCGGCCGTCATGGCGTCGCCCTCCAGCAATTGGCTCTTCTAGTCTAGTCGCGGTCTCATCGCCGGCAAGAGCGAGGCGTTGCAGCGTCGGCGGCGCGGGCTTAAGTGGCGCAGGCATGCCTGACGATTGGTTTGGGTGGGATTAGTTGCGGGAGAGCTTCGACCGTTTCTTCGCCACCGGCGCTCATCGCGTCGGTCGGCGTAGGCGCAAATTAAGGTGACCGGCGATAATTATTTGCAATTCTCAGCCATAACCCCGCGGACTTGTGCGTCGTCCATGCCCTGAACAATTTCCGGTCGGTACAATTCCTTGAGTGCGCCTAGTACGAGAGATTGTTGATCGTCACCGGGAATATTGTCTTCAGCTGACGAAGGCGGCGTCCCTATTCCGAACATTGTAGCAAACATTCTCACAACGCAGGAATGTCCCCCCTCACTTTTAGCAAACAAATAGCCGCCCACTATCCCTTCCGTCGTATTTCCGGTTACAACGCCATCGCATTGCGCATCGCTCGCACGCCATGCGAACCGTACATTGCTAGATCTCGCTGCGGCCTCTGGATCAGAATAGTTGGCTCCTCGGAACATAGATGTAAGAATATTGCCATTCCTGTCGTTTGACGCGTCCAAATCAGTCGATATTACCGCAACGACGTCACCAGTTTGTGTACCAGACTGCGGAAGAATCGTGATGTCTACGTTCGAAGTTGCTTGAAATTCTTTTTCACTATTTTCGAATTTCTCCTTTAAAGCCCGTGCGCTCGATGAGCCCTGCGTATCGTCGAGCATTACGATTCGTATCGGCTTTTTCCATTTTGCAACTCGCCAATGCGCCCCGTCCGAGCCGTGAGGTCCCCAGAGACCATAATACTTATAGACTCCATTGGAGCAGGCAATTTCATTCGACGCGGCGAACCCGAGATTTCGCCCAAAAGAAATCTCCTGGAGGGCGATAATCAATAGCGCATAGAGACCCGCCCGGCAGATTTTCATTGTCGCGTTTCCTGTGACATGGACGCGCTGCTTCTCGCTTTTCCGCTACCGCAAGCGCTACGCGATCGAGGTCGCTGGTTGCGGGTCGCGATCCTAGTTTAGTCTCGCATTGGCCGCCATTAAGAGCGAGCCGTTACAGGAACGCAGTTGGTGGCGCAGACCTCCGCGCCGACGGCCGCGGAGGGTGCGCTCTCCCTGCCGCCGTCATGCCCGGCCTTGAGCCGGGCATCCACGCGTTAAAGAGAGCTGCAATTCTTCGGGGCTTTCGCAGCGTCGCTTCGTGGATGACCGGGACAAGCCCGGTCATGACGGCGAGCGGGCGCGCGAAAAGTGGCTTGGGCCTGCGCGCCCGCGGCCAGGACGGCCCGCGCCACTACTTCTGCGCAAATCCCCACTCGATCAGCTTGCGCGCCTCGCGCGCCCGCTCGTCTTCGCTTTTGGCGCCATTGAGGACGAGGATCAGCCGGCGGCCGTTTTGTACTGCTGAGCCGACGAGGCCATAGCCGCTTTGCGCGATATGGCCGGTCTTCATCCCGTCGGCGCCGAGACCCATCGTCAGCAGCGGATTGCGGTTCTGCTGCGCGACGCCGTTCCAGGTGAACTGCGTCTGGCCAAAATAGGGATAGAACTGCGGATAGGTCTTGATCACATAGGCGGCGAGGCGCGCCATGTCGCGCGCGGTGACGCTCTGGCGCGGGTCGCCGCGGCCCCAGGCGTTGGCGAAATGCGAATGGCTCATCCCCAACTCGCGGGCGCGCGTGTTCATCAGGACGGCGAAGGCTTCCTCCGAGCCGGCGAGCTTTTCAGAGAGCGCGATCGCCGCGTCATTGCCCGAGGCGATGATCAGGCCGTGCAGCAGATCGTCGACGCGCACTTCAGAGCCGGCTTGAACGAACATGCTGGAGCCGCCCGATTCCGCGTCGCCTTCGCTCGCCGCGCGGGCCGAGACCGGCGCGGGATCGTCGAGCTTGAGCCGTCCCTCGTCGATGGCGCGAAAGACGATCTCGGCGGTGAGGATCTTGGTGGTCGAGGCCGGCGACATTTGCGCGTCGGCGTTTTTGGCGAAAAGGACCGTGCCGGAATCATAGTCGATCAGCAGCGCATAGGGGACGCTTGTCTGCGGCGCGGCGGCGCGCGCGGGGGCGGCGAGCGAGAGCAGGGCGAGCGCGAATAGAAATCTGCGAGAGATCATGTCGAGATCCGGCGAGGAGGTTGGCTCGGCCATAGAAAGCCAAGCGCGTTGCGGCGGCAAGAGCGGCGCCCAATCCCCCGGCCCCTCACCCTGCCTCTCCCCACGCTGCGCGCGGGGAGAGGGGAAGAAAGGCTCGTTGGGGATGACTCCTCTCCCCGCCCTGGCGGGGAGAGGCAGGGTGAGGGGCGGGGGGACGAACCGCGCGTCCTCACTTCGAATGGGCGAAATCCCAATAGAGCTGGCGGGCGCGGCGATAGAGCGGGCCGGGCTGCAGGTCGCGCTGCTCATAGCGTTTGACCGGCGTCACCTTGCCGTAATTGCCGACGACGAAAATCTCATCGGCATTGTCGAAATCGGCGAAGCTCAGCGTCGCCTCGCGCGTCTCCACGCCGTCGCCGCGCAGCAGGCCGATCAGCCTTTGCCGCGTGACGCCATTCAGGAAGGAGCCATTGGCGAGCGGCGTCATCACGATGCCATCACGCGCGATGAAGACATTGGCGGTCGCCAGTTCCGCGACATTGCCGAGCATGTCGGTGAGCAGGCAATTGTCGAAGCCGCGCGAACGCGCCTCCAGCAACGCCCGCGCATTGTTGGGATAGAGGCAGCCGGCCTTGGCCTCGATCGGCGCCGTCATCGGCAGCGGCTTGGCGAATTGCGAACGAGTGACCGAGACGCCGCTGGGATCGGGGAACGGCGCGACATAGACCGACAGCAGGAAGCGCGTCGATTCTGGGTCGGGCGGCACGGAGCCCTGGCCGTTGCGCTCCGCCCAATACATCGGCCGGATATAGAGCTCGGCGCCGGGCGCGAATTTTTTGACGCCATCGAGCGCCAGCGCGGCGATCGCCTCGCTCGTCATCAGCGGCTTCAGCCACATCGCCTTGGCCGAGCGGTTGAGCCGCTCGCAATGCTTGTCGAGATCGGGCGCGACGCCCTCGAAGACCCGCGCGCCGTCGAAGACGCTGGAACCCAGCCAGAAGGCGTGATCGCGCGGTCCGAGGATCGGCGGGTTGCCCTCCAGCCAGCGACCGTCGAGGAAGGTGAATGTCTGCGACCATTCGGGCATGAGCGACTCGGGCAAGGCGCGGCGGGCGCCGCAAAGCGCGACAATGCCTCCTCGCGCGGCCGGGATAAAGGTGTTTGTCGCGGCAGGGTCATCGCGATCTTTGGGTCCGCCGCCCTCGTCCTTCGACTCGCCGGCTTTGCCGGCGGCTCAGGATGAGGGCTTGCCGGCGATTCTGGTCCTCGTACTGAGGAGCCTGCAAAGCGGGCGTCTCGAAGGACGCTTCGAAGCGCTAGCCAGCGCGGCGGATCAGGATGCGAAAAACACCCTCCGTCTCGGCGCATTCGACGAGCGCATGGCCATTGGTCTCGCAAAAGGAAGCGAAGTCCTCGGGGGCGAGCGGGTCGGTCGCCAGGACTTCCAGCACACCGCCTTGGGCGACATCATGGATCGCCTTGCGGGCGCGCAGGATGGGGAGCGGGCAATTCAGGCCGCGCAGATCGAGCGTCAGATCGGCCAACTGATCCTCCCCTGTCACGCCAGCGCGAAGACGGCGCCAGCCGTCGCCGCCGCTCCGGGCGCGTCGCCGAAATCGTCGAGGCGATAATCGGCAAGCTGCAACAGCCGCTCGCGCGGCAGATGTTCGCGCCCCGGATCGCCGATCAGCGTTGCGATCCCCGCCGCGCGGCAACGGGCGAGAAAGTCAAAGGCGCGGGCCGCGAGCCCGGCTTCGTAAAACAGATCGCCGGCGAGCGCGAGATCGACTTCGGGCGGCGGCTCGCCGAGCGGGTCGTCGCAAATCGCGGCGACGACGACGCTATTGGCCTCGGCGTTGAGCGCGATCGCCGCGATGGCGTCGGGATCGACGTCGGTCGCGATGGCGCTGCTGGCGCCCGCCTTCATCGCCGCGATGGCGACGAGGCCGCAGCCGGCGCCGAGATCGAGCACGCGCCGGCCGGCAACGAGATCGGGATGGTCGAGTAGATAACGCGCCAGCGCCAGTCCGCCGGCCCAGGGATAGGCCCAATAGGGCGCGTTCGCCTCGCCGCCGCGCCGCGCGATGAATTGTCCGACCGCGCTTTGCGGCCCGGCGCGATGCAGCTTGAGGCCATCGAGAAAGGGCAGGGGCGCGAGCTTCAGTTTGGCGCGAATGAAGGCGCGCGTGTCGTGCGAGACATCTGGGGCCGAAACGGAGATGCGCGCCACCGGGCTCTAGAGCGGCCGAAGGCCGCGCTGTAACGCGAAAGGCGAACGCCGTCAAAGCGTTGAACAGGATCGGCGCGCCTGCCGCCTTGCATCGAGGGTCAATATGGTCCAGTGCAGACCCGCGCCGCGCGCCCGTCGCGCGGCGCGGATTTCGAGACCACCGATCACAATGCCGACGAAGGACGACATTCTCGCAGCGCTCGCCGACACGCCCGGACCGGACGGCAGGACGCCGCTGCCGCAATCGGGCGCGATCGACGGCGTGACCTTTCGCGACGGCAAGGCTTTTGTAGCGATCCGGGTCGATCCGGCGCGCGCGCAGGCGCTGGAGCCGATGCGCGCCGCCGCCGAAGCGCGGATCAAGGCGATCCCCGGCATCAGCTCCGCATTGGTGACGCTGACCGCCGAAAGCGCCAATGCGCCGGCGGCCAAGCCGCCAACGGACGGCGGCGGCCACGGCCATGGCCACGCGCGCCGCGGGCCGCCGGAAGCGCGCGCCATTCCCGACATCGCCAAAGTCATCGCGGTGGCCTCGGGCAAGGGCGGCGTCGGCAAATCGACCACCGCCTGCAATCTGGCGCTCGGCCTCGCCCGTCTCGGCCTCAAGGTCGGCGTGCTTGACGCCGACGTGTTCGGCCCGTCGATGCCGCGCCTCTTCGCCATCACCCATAAGCCCGAGATCGCCGAGGATGGGCGGCGGCTGATTCCGATCGAGAAATTCGGCGTGAAGGTGATTTCGATCGGCTTTCTGGTCGAGGAGGGTGCGCCGGTCGTCTGGCGCGGGCCGATGGTGATGTCAGCGCTGACGCAGTTCCTGCGCGAGGTCGACTGGGGCGCGCTCGATGTGCTGGTGATCGATATGCCGCCGGGCACTGGCGACGCGCAATTGACGATCGTGCAAACCGTGCCGCTGTCGGGGGCGGTGATCGTCTCGACGCCGCAGGATCTGTCGCTGATCGACGCGCGGCGCGGCATGGCGATGTTCGAAAAGGTCGGCGTGCCGCTGATCGGCATGATCGAAAACATGAGCTATTTTCTCTGCCCGCATTGCGGCGCGCGCAGCGACATCTTCGCCCATGGCGGCGCCCGCCACGAGGCTGAGGCGCATGGCGTCGCGTTCCTCGGCGAGATCCCCCTCGATCTGGCGATCCGGCAAACCTCCGACGACGGCGCGCCGATCGTCGTCAGCGCTCCCGACAGTGTGCAGGCGGCGGCCTATGTCGAGGTGGCGCGCCGCGTGCGCGCGACCCTGTTCGAGAGCGCGGGGGCGGCCTAGAGTTGCGCGCTCACCATTCCGGCGGCGCGCCGCCGCCGGGACCGAGCGAGCGCTGCATCATCACCGAATCCGTCCAGCGGCCGAACTTATAGCCGACCGCGGGCAGGCGGCCGACTTCCCTGAAAGCAAAGGCGAGATGCAGCCTGAGCGAGGCCTCGTTGGCGCCGTCGATATAGCCGATCATCTGCCGATAGCCGGCCGCAGCGCAGGCGTCGATGATGGCGGCGAGCAGCATCCGTCCCAGTCCCTGACCGAGCCGCTCGGCGCGCACATAGATCGAATGCTTGACCGTGTAGCGATAGGCCGGGCGCTTGCGGAACGGCACCGCATAGGCGTAACCGAGCACTTCGCCGTTTTGTTCAGCGACGAGATGGGGCAGCCGGCCGCGCTGCATATTCTTACGCCGACGTTTGAGATCGTCGGCGTCGGGCGCGTCGTTGTCGCCCGTGTAGTTCGGATCGACGCCATGGCGAATGTGATGGAGATAGATCGCCAGCATCGCCGGCACATCGGCGTCGCGCGACGGGCGAATGATAATGGTGGAGTGCGCGGCGACGTTCATCGCTGTCGGATCCGGGGAGCGAGCGAGGCCGCGTCGGCGTAACGGGTGCGCGCGCCGCGATCAAGCCTCAGTGGCGCGGCCCTCCGTGGTCGCGCAGGCGCGGAGGCCTGCGTCACTGATTCACTCGCTCGCCACATAGGTATGGAACCGCATCACGCCATTGGCGTCGACCTCGCGATAGAGGCCCTGAACCTCCGACTCGAAGCCGGGGAAGAGATTGGCGGCGCGCTCGAAGGCCTTGAGATAATCAATCATCGGCCTTGAGCGGGCATCTAACCGTTCGCCCGGCACGATGGTCGCGATGCCGGGCGGATAGACGACGAACAGCGTCGTCGCGACGCGGCCCTCGAGCTGGTCGAGCGGAACATAATCGACGGCGTTGCGCACCAGACGGCGGGAGGCCTCGCGTGGCGTCATCGCCATGTTGGGAATATGGTCGTCGTGGAACTGCCCCTTCTGCAGCGCGCTCACGCCGGCCTCGCGGAAGAAAGCGTGCATGTCGGCGCAGAGATCGCGCAGCCGCTGGCCGCGATAGCGCTTGGGCCGGCGCGCGACGAATTCTGGCATCATGTCGTCGAGCAGCGCGTTTTCGTCGTGGCGGCGCTTGAAGGCGACGAGCGAAGAGACCAGGGTTCCCGCCTTGCTCGACTCGACGCCTGGCGTCAGCAGAAACAGCAAAGAGTTGAGATCGTTCTTCTCGGGCACGACGCGGTTCTCGCGCAAATATTGCGCGACCACCGGCGCCGGCACGCCGTAAGCCTCGTAGGCGCCGGTTTTGCGGTCGAAGCCCGGCGTCAGCAGCGTCAGCTTGGACGGATCGGTGATGGCGAAATCGGCCTCGAGCTTAGTAAAGCCGTGCCATGCCTCGCCCGGCGCAAGCGCCCAATAGCGCGGGTCGCGCGCGAGCAGATCGGTCGACACGCTCTCCCAGGCCACCACATGGGCGCCGCCTTCACTGGCGGCGTCGGGAATAGTGACGCGGTCGGGCACGAAAGGATCGAAGAACCAGCGGCGCGCCGGATCGCGCTCTTTTTCTTCGAACTCGCGCCGCACCGCGCGCAGCTTCTTGCGCAGCTCGATGCCGAGCCGGATCGTGTCGTCCCACAGGACTTCGCCGGAGCGGCCTTTCATCATCTGCGCGCCGACGTCGAGCGAGGCGAAGAGCGGATAGAAGGGCGAGGTCGAGGCGTGCTGCATGAAGCCTTCGTTGAAGCGGCGATGCTCGACGCGGCGGCGCTGGCCCTTGATGTGACGGTCGCGGATATGGATCTGCGAGGCCTGCGAGAAGCTCGCGAGCTGCTTATGGGTCGACTGGGTCGCGACAATGCCGGGCGACGCGGCGTCGAGATTTTTGAGGCCCATCGCGAAACGCCGCTCATAGAGCGGATGAAACTTCATGAAGCCAGCCCAGGCTTCGTCGAACAGAATATATTCGCATAGATGACCGATGCGCTGGACGATCCGCTCGGCGTCATAGATCGTCCCGTCATAGGTGCATTGTTCGATCACCGCGACGCGGAACGGGCGCTCCCGCTTCCAGGCCTCTTTGTCCGTCACCAGAGGATTGTCGCGGATGCGCCGGCGGATCGCCTGTTCGTCGAAGGCTTCGGCCCAGATCGGCCCGATCAACCCATGGGCGTTGCGGTCGGTCGGCAGAAAGATCGGCACGCCGCCGCCGAGCAGCAGCGCGCCATGATGGGCGGCCTTGTGATTGTTGCGGTCGAACAACACCAGATCGTCCTCGGCGACCAGATTGGTCAGCACGATTTTGTTGGAGGTCGAGGTGCCGTTGAGGACGAAATAGGTTTTCTCGGCGCCGAAAATCACCGCCGCCTCTTTTTGTGCTTTGAGCGCCGGACCCTCGTGGGTGAGCAGATCGCCGAGCTCGACGATTGAGTTGTCGAGATCGTCGCGAAACACCGCTTCGCCCAGATGCTCCATGAAAATGCGGCCGATCGGGCTGCGCGAATAGAAGATGCCGCCGTTATGGCCCGGACAGGTCCACAGTTGATTGCCCTCCTCGGCGTAGTCGACGAGGGCGCCGAAGAAGGGCGTCTTCAGCGTCTCGGCATATTGCTTGAGCCGCGAGACGAGATTCTTGGCGATGAATTCGGGCGTCTCCTCGGCGAGAAACACATAGCCGTCGATAAAATCGAGCACTTCGACCGGAATGTCCTCGAAGCGCTTGCCGCGCACCAGAATGACGATCGGCATTTCCAACCCGCGCTTGCGCATCAGGTTGATCAGCGAGGCGGCCTTGCCCTCCAGGCCCTTCTTGCCCCAGTCGACCACCATGCAGCCGATCGCCGCGTCGGTCTGGACGGCGATCTCGGCGTCGTCGAGCCGTCGGGCCTTGACGACCTGGAAGCCCATGCGTTCGATGGCCGTGACGATCTGATTGACCCGCAGGCCTTCGAGATCGTCGGCGTCGAACATCGGCGCCGAAAAGAGAAATGTGAAACGTTGAAAGAAATTCATTCTCGGGCGCCCCGGCGGTCTGGCCTGATCGAGCGCGCTTCGCGCCGGCCGACCGCGTTGCTGTGCCATCATCGAGATGACAGAATCGTGACAGCGAGGCGCCGGCGTCGATCAAAATGAGGAATCGTCGAACATGCTGACCCTGAATCCGAAATCCGTCGCGCTGGTGATCATCGATCTGCAGAAGGGCATTCTCGGCCGGCCGATGGCGCCGCATCCGGTGGATGCAGTTGTCGCCAAATCGGCGCTTCTTGCGGCGGCGCTGGCCAAAGCCGGCGGCGTCATCGTGCGGGTGCATGTCGATTTCTCGGCCGACGACCGCGACCGGCTGCTGCAGGAGGTCGATCAACCGACGCTCGGCGGACCCCGGCCGCCCGACTGGGCGGAATTTACGCCCGAGATCGCCGCGCTCGAAAGCGCGATAACCATCGTCAAGCGCCAATGGGGCGCGTTTCACGGCACTGAACTCGACCTGCAGTTGCGCCGCCGCCGCATCGACACGATCGTGCTGACCGGCGTCGCCACCAATTTCGGCGTCGAGCAGACGGCGCGCGAAGCCTGGCAACTCGGCTATTGCGTGCTGATCGCCGAAGACGCCGTCTCGGGCGTGACTGAGGCGGCGCATCGTTTCGCGGTCGAGACGATCCTGCCGCGCCTCGCCCGCGTGCGCTCGAGCGAGGCGATCCTTGAGGCGTTGAGAGGCTGAGCGCGCGACCCCCTCCACCGCGCTCACGCGCGGTCCCGCTCCCCTACTGCGCAGGGGAGGACGATCACCGCCCCTTGAGTTTCATCCTTCATTGCGCCGGCGAAGGCGTCGCGCTCAATCCTCCCCCGTTTTACGGGGGAGGGGAACCGCGCGAAGCGCGGTGGAGGGGGTTCAGGTTGCGATCTTGTCGTTCGCCAGGCTCACGATCGAAACGACGACTTCGTCGATGGCGCGCATCACGTCTTTGGCGGGGATGCGGATGACTGCTATGCCCTGATCGCGCAGCCATGCGTCGCGGCGAAGATCGCGCTGCGGCCCGTCGCCCATATCATGGCCGATTCCGTCGACCTCGACGGCGAGCCGCGCCTTGGCGCAATAGAAGTCGAGCACGTAAGGACCAATCGGATGCTGGCGACGAAAAACCGGCGCGCCCTCCGAGCGCGTCTTCAACCGGCTCCACAGCCGCGCTTCGGGCGGCGACAGAGCGCGGCGCAAACGGCGCGCGTTTTCGACGGTTGCTTTGGGCGCTCGCATGATGCCCCCACCACCGCGCTTCGCGCGGTCCCCCTCCCCCGCTGCGCAGGGGAGGACGATCACCGCGCCATCTTCCCGGCTTCGCGGGGGAGGATGAAGGACCTCACTTCACCAGCGGCTTGAGGATGGCGTCGAGATCGTCCTTCGACAATTCGCCGTCATAGACCTTGCCCTCGATGACGAAGGTCGGCGTGCCCTGGACATGGACGACATCGACCGCGCGTTTGAGGATCTTGGTCATCGCGTCGGCTTTCGACTGATCTCTGAGACAGGCCATCGCCTGCTCATGGCTCATGCCGGTCGGCCGCAGCGCCATGATCAGCCCCTCGAGCGGATCGTTGACGAAGGCCCATTTCTCCTGCTGGGCGAAGAGAAGATTGATCGTCGCCAGCGTCTTGTCGTCGCCTTCGCAGCGCGCCAGCACGAAAGCCGCGACGTCGAGCGGGTTGCGCGAGAATTCGCGGAAGATGAAATGCACCTTGCCGGTGTCGATGTAATCGGTTTTGAGCGCCGGAAAGACGCCGAGATCGAAGGCCGCGCAATGCGGGCAAGTCAGCGAGCCATATTCGACCATCGTCACGCCCGCCTTCGGGTCGCCGAGCGAGAGTTCGGGCAAGGGCCCCGCCTCCAGCACCTTCGCCATATCGACCGCGCCTTCTGGCTGCGGCCCGGCGGCTTGGGCCGGCGTCAGCGCGAAAATCAAAGCCGCGGCGGCGGCGAGGCGAACCAAAGCGGAGGACAACGAGCGGGCCACGAAAAACTCCCAGGTTCTGCCGCAAAAGCGGCGAAACGCGCGGAGAGTGGACTCTTTCCCCTTATGCGGCAAGGGGACGCCAATCCGCGCGCGGAAGCGCCAATTGCCGACGGATTTGGGCGGAATTTGGTTCGCGGCGTTCTTCGGATCGGGTTGGGAGCTAGCCTGCCAGCGCGGCGCGCAGGCGCGGCTGCGCGATCGTAAGGCCCGCTTGTTCGCCGAGCCCGATCAAGCCACCGAAGCGGCGCTGCTTCTTGGCCGCGTGATTGCTGAAAATGTCGGAGAGATAATGGTCGAGGAACGGATTGCGGAACCGCTCCAGCACCGAGCCGCGATAATCATAGGCCGCGGCGCCCAGCCCGACGCCTTCGAAAACCGGCAGGACCTCTTTGTCATAGAGGTCGTTGAGCTCGTCGAGAATCGTCCAGTCGCCCAGAAGCTCGCGCACCGTCACGCCTTTCACCGCGCCGCGCCGGCTCCACAATTCGGCGAGATAGGTGTGCCCGAGATTGAGGATGAAGAGCTTGAGACGCTCGTAGCGCTTGAGATCATTGGTGACGACGACGCTTTCGTGGCGGCAGGGCATGATGAGGCCTGGCCGGTCCTCGACCGCCCACAGCGCATAGGGCTCGGCCACCGCGCCGGCCGGCTCGATCGGCGCCGAAACGATGCGATCGACCAGCGAATTGATCCAGAGACATTCCTTGTTGAGCCAGTGCAGAAAATCCGCCGACAGGCCCCAAGCTTTCGCGACTTCGACGACGACCGCGCGCAGCCGGTCGCCATTGGCTTCGATCAGCTCGCAGGGAAACAGCGTCGGCCCCGGCCGGCCGGCGCGAAAGCGTGCGTGGAGCAGCTTGGTGAGTTTGGCCGGGAAGCCGACGGGCACGCCCTTGTCGGGCGCGTCGCTCGCATCGAGCTCATAGCCGCGGTCGCCGGTGTTGGAGACGATCCAGCGCGCCTCGATGAAGAGCTTTTCCGTCGTCTCCCAGTCGCGATTGGCGTCGACGCCGCGGCCGATGCTGTCGACCTCCTCCCAGGTGTCGACCTTCGCGCCGGCGACCAGCCCGCGCACATTGACTTCATAGGGCTGGGCGGAATCGAAAAAGGCGACGCGGCGCGCGCTGTCGGCCGAGCTGGTCGTCTGGACGACGGCGATCCGCCGCTGTCCCGGCCCCTCGACGAAACCGCGGGCGACGAACAGATCGACATGCGCCTGAAGGAAGCGGCTGGTGCCGAATTGAAGAATGGGGAACGCCATATGGAACCCTGCTCGGTGTCGCGCGCCGCGCGGTTCAGACTTCGATCAGCGCCTTGACGACGCCGTTCGCCGGATCGAGCCAATGTGGAAAGAGCCGCGCCGCCTCGTCAAGCGAGGCGCGATGTGTGGCGAGGGCGCGGGAGGGAATCGCGCCGCCGCGCAACGAGGCGAAGACGGTGTCGAAATCCTGACGGGTCGCGTTGCGGCTGCCAAGCAGCGTCGTTTCGCGCTTATGGAATTCGGGATCGGAAAAACTAATGTCGCCCAGCACGATGCTGACCAGCACATAGGCGCCGCCATGGGCGACCAGCGAGAAGCCGGCCGCCATCGCCGCCGGCGACCCCGTGCAATCGAAGGCGCAATCGAAGAAATCGCCATCTGTCAGCTTGGCCATTTCATCGCGGGCGCCCGGATTGGCCTCGACGACATGTTCGACGCCGACCGTCGCCGCGGCGAAAGCCAGCCGGTCGGCGCGCTTGTCGAGCATCGTCACCTGGGCGCCGCTGGCGCGGGCAAAAATCGCCGTCGCCAGGCCGATCGGCCCGGCGCCGGAAATGACGACGCGCTGCCCCGGCTCGATCGCGCCGCGCCGGACCGCATGGGCGCCGATCGCCAGAAACTCGGCCATCGCCGCTTCGTCGAGACCGACCCCCTCGGCGTCGACGAGATTGTCCTCGGGCACGGTCAGCCAATCGGCCATGCCGCCATCGCTATGGACGCCGACGACATTGATCCGCTGGCAGCAATTGGGCTTGCCGCGACGACAAGCGACGCAGGTTCCGCAAAAAAGATAGGGAATGATCGAGACCTGCTGGCCGAGGCGAAACCGGCTCGGCCCGGCAAGCTCGGCGATTTCGCCGGCCAGTTCATGGCCGATGACGCGGGGATATTCGAAATAGGGCTGCGAACCTTCGAAAATATGCAGATCGGTGCCGCAGACTCCGGCGCGGCGGATGCGCACCAGCGGAGCCCCGGGCGCCGCGAGAGGCGCTGGCCGCTCCACCAGCGTGAGTTCGCGCGGGCGGGCACAAAGAAGGGCTCTCACGATTACGACTCGATTCGGTTGGGCTGACTGCGGCGCTGGCATGCTAGTCTTTCGTATGGCTAAACCGCAAGCGTCAGAGCCGCATGCTCGCGGCTTTTTGCACGTTGCGGGCTCCCGCAACGGCGAAAGAACCGCTAAGATTGTCCGCATCGCGCTGAATCCGCGCCTTTTTGGCTGCGTTCGGCGCGTTTCACGTCCCAGCCAATCGCAAGGCGAGCGGGCCATGCGCGCTTTCGGCGCGCCGCCGCCCCGCTCGAGCGCCAAGGAGAAACGCCATGGAATACCGACAATTGGGCAATTCGGGCCTGAAGGTCTCGACGCTGACGCTTGGCACGATGACCTTCGGCGGCCATGGCGGTTTCGCCAAAGTCGGTTCGATTTCGCTCGCCGAGGCGCGCCGACTGATCGATCTGGTCGCCGACGCCGGCGTCAATCTGATCGACACCGCCGACGTCTATTCGGCGGGCCACGCCGAGGAGATCATCGGCGAAGCGCTGGGCGGCAAGCGGCCGCATGGTTTGCTGATCGCCTCCAAGGCGCGTTTCACCATGGGGCCTGGACCCAACGACAAGGGCCTGTCGCGCTGGCACCTCATTCGCGCCGCCGAAGCGAGCCTCAAGCGTCTGCGCACCGACGTCATCGATCTCTATCAGGTCCATCAATGGGACGGTCTGACGCCGCTTGAAGAGACGCTCGAAGCGCTCGACACGCTCGTGCGCTCGGGCAAGGTGCGTTACGTCGGCTGCTCCAATTTCTCCGGCTGGCATTTGATGAAGGCGCTCGAGATCGCGCGCCGCGAGGGCCGCATCCCCTTCGTCTCGCAACAGATCCATTACACGCTGCAGGCGCGCGAAGCCGAATATGAGCTGATCCCGATTTCGATCGACCAGAAGCTCGGCGTTTTGGTGTGGAGCCCGCTGGCGGGCGGATTGCTCAGCGGCAAACACCGACGCGGCAAGACCGCCGCCGACTCGCGCCTGGCGGCCGGCTGGAAGGAGCCGCCGATCGCCGATGAAAACAAGCTCTGGGCGATCGTCGATGAGCTGGTCGCGATCGCCGACGCGCGCAAGGTCTCGGGCGCGCAGGTCGCGCTCGCCTGGCTGCTCGGCAGGCCGGCGGTGACGACCATCGTCATCGGCGGCCGCAGCGAAGCGCAGATCAAGGACAATCTCGCCGCCGCCAATCTCACCTTGACCGCCGAGGAGCGCGCGCGGCTCGACAAGGTCAGCCAGCCGACCCTGCTCTATCCCTATTGGCATCAGGCCTGGACGGCCAACGATCGGCTCGGCCCCGCCGATCTGGCGCTGATCAAGCCCTATCTCGATTGAGAAGACGCGCCATCCTCCCCGTAAAACGGGGAGGATGGCGCGCGACGCGTTGCTGGCGCAACGAGGGTTACAGAGCAAATGGCGGTGATCGTCCTCCCCTGCGAAGCGGGGGAGGGGGACCGCGCGAAGCGCGGTGGTGGGGGAGCCGACGAAGCGGCTCCGAAGTCGCGTCTAGCTTCTCACCACTGCAGCCATTTGCGCCCGGCGAGCGCGCCGGCAACGACGACGACCAGCGTCGCCAGCGGATACCAGCTTGCGACAAAGAGCGGCGAATCGTCGGTGCAATTGGTGGCGTAGATGGTCGCCGCGACGCCGGCCGCCGCCGCGCCGGCCAGCGCGCCGGTCAGCGCCGGATAGGCGGGCGCGCCTGCGCGCATGGCGTAGATCAAGGCGGCGAGCGGTGGGATCGACATCAGCGGAATCAGCGTCAGGCAATGCAGCGCGTTGGTCCCCATGAGCCGCGTCATCCACAGATCGGCAGGCGTGACGATCAGTTCGACGATCACCGCGCCGCCCAGCAGGACGAAGGGCGCGATCAGCGCGGCGAAAAGCGCGCCCGGCTCCGCGTCGGGCCGCAGCAGTCTGAGCGCCAGCAGCGCGCTTGGCGCGAGCAGCGCCAGCGTGTCGATGAATTTCAGATCGAAGCGCATCGTATGCGCCGCGGCGATGATGTCGTGGCGCGGTCCGAGCAGCGCCATGAACAGCGCGGCGCTGATCGCCGCGCCGAGCGCCAGCGACAGAGCGACGCGCCGCCCGAGACGGATCGGCTCGGGAATCGGCTCGGCGGCCAGCGCCTTGATGAGATCGGCGGTCTTCATGGGTTGGCGCTCCGCCATGCGGCGGCCAGCGCCTTCAGCGCCCGATGGAGCGCCACCCGCACCGCGACTTCGCTCATCGAAAGCCTTGCCGCGGTGGCGGCGATCGACTGGCCCTCAAGCGAAATGGAGGTGACGATGTCGCGCTGCCGCGGCCCAAGCGTCCGGATCAACCGCTCGACGTCGCCGCGCGTGTGCGGATCCTCGCCCTCGGGCGCGGCCAGCGTCGCCTCGAAATCCTCGATCGGCTCGGCCCGGCGCACGCCGCGCCGGCGCATCGCGTCGATAATTTTGTGGCGAGCAATCGCGTTCACCCAGGGGGCGACGCGGGGGCCGCCGTCCCAAGTGTGCCGCTTCAAGTGGATCGCCAGAAGAGTTTCCTGCACGACATCCTCAATATCCGCGTCGCCGACCCGGGCGCGCGCGAAGGCGGAACGCGCCATCCCTCTGACCGAACGGCCAATTTCCTCAAGCAGCCGCCGATAGGCGGCCTCGTCGCCCGCCAGCGCGGCGCGCATCGCTGGCGTCCATTTGTCCTCGCCGCCGGCATCAATCGACGTCGCGCTCATTCGTCCTTCGCCCCGTCGACAACTGTTGTTACAGTCACGCGACAGCCTTTTCCGGGTTTGACGGCGCCGCCGCGCCGCCGCGCCCTGTAACATGCGCCGGGCGCGCCGCGAAGACGACGGCGAGACTGCAACGGAGCCGCCAATGGCCATCGCCTTCCCCAAGCCCGTCGGCCCCGTCCCCGACCGCCTGCCGCGGCGGGTCGGCGTTGGCTTCAAGCCGGAGCATTTCGAGGCGATTATGGCCGGCGCCGGCGAGGTTGGCTTTTTCGAGGTCCATGCCGAGGCCTATATGGGCGACGGCGGTCCGCCGCATCGCCGGCTGGAGGCGATCCGCGCCCGTTACCCGCTGTCGCTGCATGGCGTCGGCCTGTCGATCGGCGCGCCCCGGCCGCTCGACCGCGAGCATCTTCAGCGTCTGGCGGCGCTGATCGGCCGCTATCAGCCGAGCCAGTTCTCCGAGCATCTCGCCTGGTCGAGCCATGACGAGGGATTCCTGGCCGATCTTCTGCCGCTGCCCTATGACCAGGAGACGCTCGGAGCGGTCTGCGACCATATCGACGAGACGCAGGAGCGGCTGGGCTGCCGGATGCTGCTCGAAAACCCGTCGACCTATGTCGAGTTCACCGAGAGCGAGATTCCCGAGACGGAGTTTTTGGCCGAGATCGCGCGGCGCACCGGCTGCGGCCTGCTGCTCGACGTCAACAATGTCTTTGTCGGCGCGACCAATCATCGCTTCGATCCCTTCGCCTATCTCGCCGCCTTTCCGATGGCGCATGTCGGCGAAATCCATCTCGCCGGCTACGCGGACGCCGAGGACGATCTCGGCGCACCGCTGCTGATCGACGCTCATAATTCGCCGGTGCGCGCCGATGTCTGGGCGCTTTACGATACGGCGATCCGCCGTCTTGGCCCGACGCCCACGCTGGTCGAATGGGACAATGACGTGCCGGCCTGGCCGATCCTCGCCGCCGAAGCGCGCCGCGCCGAGGCGGCAATGTCGCGGGCGCTGTCTTCTGGAGTGCTGCGCAATGCCGTTTGAAGCGACGATCGACGCTTTTGCGCGCGCCGTTTGCGATCCGACGCTGCCGGCGCCGCCGGCGACGCGCCCGCGCGACGGGCGCCCGGTCGAGCGGCGCTTCGCCGTCTATCGCAACAATGTCGCTGTCGCGCTGATCGGCGCGCTGGAGGCGCGCTATCCCGTCATCCGCCGGCTGGTCGGCGACGATTTCTTCCGCGGCATGGCGGGCGCATATGTGGCCGGCGAGAAGCCGCGCACGCCCGCGCTCATGCATTATGGCGCGAATTTCGCCGCGTTCGTCGCGCGCTTTCCCCCGGCGCAAGAGCTTGCCTATCTTGCCGATGTGGCGCGACTGGAGAACGCCTGGGTCGAGGCCTATCACGCGGCGGAAGCCGAGTGTTTGCGGCTCGACGCGCTCGCCGGCGTCGCGCCCGAGGCGCTCGAAGCCTTGCGCTTCGCGCCGCATCCGGCGGCGCGCTTGTTGCGCTTCGATCATCCCGCCGCCTCGATCTGGGCGGCGAACCAGACCGGCGGCGACGCGCATGCGCCCGCAGTCTGGCAGGGCGAGGAGGCGCTGATCACCCGGCCCGAGGCCGAGGTCGCGGTGCGCATTCTTCCTGCTGGCGGCTTCGCCTTCGCTGAAAGCCTGTTCGCCGGCGCGACGCTTGGTGAGGCTTCAACGCTCTGCGCCGGCGAGGGCGTCGATCCCGGCGCGCATCTCGTCGGGCTGATTTCGGCGGGCGCGCTAAAAAATCTTGCGCTCTGAACATTTCGATTGAGGGAGATCACGCCATGACCATCGACGCCGCCGCCGCGCCCATGAAGCGGGCCAATCCGCTCGCCCGCTTCACCAGCGCGCTCTTCGGCATCGTGCCGATTTCGTTGACGATGCTGGCGCTGCGCTTCGCGCTGGCGGTGCCGTTCTGGAAGTCGGGCATGACGAAATGGGATGGCTGGTTCACGCTGTCCTTCGGCGCGCAGCAATTGTTCGTCGACGAATTCAAGATCCATTGGTTCGGCGCGCTCTATGACTTTCCCTATCCTCAACTGATGGCGATGCTGTCGGCGCTTGGCGAGACCATTCTGCCGGTGCTGCTCGTGTTCGGATTGGCGACGCGCTACGCCGCGCTCGGCCTCCTGTTCATGACGGCGATCATCGAATTCACCGTGCCCGACGGCTGGGCCAATTTTCATCTGCCCTGGGCGTCTATGGCGCTGGCGATCATGACTTTCGGGCCGGGCAAGATCGCGCTCGACAATCTGCTCGGGCTCGATCGCAGCCGCGCTTAGGGCGCTTAGTGGCGCGGCCCTCTGTGGCCGCGGGCGCGGAGGGCCGCGCCACTCACCTGTAACGCTCTTTCGCGCCTCGCCCCAGCGTCACGACGGCCGCCGACGCAATCAGCAAGCCGGCGGCGATCGCCAGCGACAACCTCAACCCTTCGCCGAAACTCGCGCCCTCGGCGACCAGCGCGCCGAATAGTGCGACGCCGACGACGCTGCCGGTCTGCCGCGCCGAATTCAGCACGCCCGAAGCAATGCCGGAATATTGCTTGTCGACGCTGCCAAGCAGCATGCTCGTCATGGGCGGGACAAGCAGGCCGAGCCCGCCGCCCAGCGCCATAAGCTGGGCGCAGAGCATGACGTAGGGCGTTTGGCCCTGAACGATGAGGAGACCGAGCGCGCCGGCCGAGGCGATCAGCGCGCCTGCGGCGATCGTCAGTGGCGCGCCCCATCGCTCGCTGAGACGCGCGGCGATGAGATTGACCGGCAGCACGACGCCCAGCATTGGCGTAAACGCGAGACCAGTCTGCAACGGCGACAGACCATCGAGCCGCTGGAAATAGAGGCTGAGAACGAAGATCAGGCCATAGAAGGCGATGTTGACCAGCACGCCGACGAGCGCCGCCAGCGCGAAGGACCGTCGCCTGAAGAGTTGCAGCGGCAGCATCGGTTGTTCAGCCGAGCGCTCGCGCAGCACGAAGAGCATTGCAAGGATCGCGGATGCCGCGACGCCGCCGAGCACGAAACCGTTTCGCCATCCCAACACGCCACCCTCGATGATCGCGCCGGCGAGAATTCCCAACGCCAGAATCGCCGTCGCCTGTCCGGGCAGATCGAGGCGGCGCGCTTTTGCCCTGGGCGTCTCATCGGCGAAACGCCAGGTGAGCCACAGTCCGACAAGCCCGATCGGCACATTGACGAGAAAGATCGCCCGCCAGCCGGTAAGCGCGATCAAGACGCCACCGGCGAGCGGACCGGCGGTCAGGGCGAGGCTCGCGCCGGCGGCCCAGACGCCCACGGCGCGTCCGCGCGCCTTGGCGTCGGGATAGGCATGGTTGAGCAGGGCGAGCGAATTGGGGACGAGCATCGCCGCAGCCA
>SSMV01000075.1 GCA_004799435.1 Bradyrhizobium sp. | reverse complement strand
CTGATCGCCGAGACCGGCGGTCAGAACGCCTTGATTGTCGATTCTTCGGCGCTGCCCGAACAGGTGATCGCCGACGCGCTGACTTCGGCCTTCGACTCGGCCGGTCAGCGCTGCTCGGCGCTGCGCGTGCTCTGCCTGCAGGAGGAGATCGCCAGCGATCTAACGGCGCGCCTGAAATCGGCGATGGGCGAACTCAAGCTCGGGCCGCCGGATCGTCTCAGCGTCGATGTCGGCCCGGTGATCAGCGCCGAAGCCTGCAATTCGCTTGTCGCCTATATCGAGCGGATGCGTCGACGCGGCTTTGCGATCTTCGCAACGCCGCTTGGCGCCGATTGCGCGCGCGGCTTTTTCATCGCGCCGACCCTGATCGAAATTAACGCCGTGGCCGATCTCGGCGGCGAAGTCTTCGGCCCGGTCCTGCATGTGCTGCGATACCGGCGCGAAGCTTTGCCGACCTTGCTCGATGCGCTGAACGCCACCGGCTTTGGGCTGACCGGCGGCGTTCATTCGCGGCTCGACTCGACGGTCGATCTCGTCTCCGCGCGGCTCTCCGCCGGCAATATCTATGTCAATCGCAACATCATCGGCGCGACGGTCGGCGTGCAGCCCTTCGGCGGCCACGGCCTGTCGGGCACCGGACCCAAGGCCGGCGGCCCGCTTTATCTCAAGCGCCTGCTCGCGACGGCGCCCGCATCCTGGCCGAGCCTGCCGGCGGGCGAACCTTCCCCAACCGCGCGACGCTTCGCCGATTTCATCGCCGCGCGCGGCGAGGGTGAACTCGCCAAGCTCTGCGCGAAGCTCGCCGAGCAAAGCCGATGCGGCGCAAGCGTGGAGCTACCGGGCCCGACCGGCGAGCGCAATGTCTATTCACTCGCGCCACGCGGCGCCGTGCTCTGTGACGCCGCGAGCGAGGAGGCGCTGATCGTCCAGATCGCCTGCGCCCTGGCGACCGGCAATCGCGCGTGGCTGAGCGGCGCGCCGGCGGCGCGCCTCATCGCCGCATTGCCGGGGGAATTGCGGGACGTCATCGCGCTTGCCGCCCCGAATGAAAACGTTGACGCGGCGCTGACCGACCGCGAAGGCGATGCGCTCATCGCGCTGCTTGCCGAATATGCACGGCGCGATGGGCCGATCACGCCCGTCTTTCGTCTTTCGGCGGATGGGTTGCGCGGCGGCGACGTCGCGCCGCTGGATTTCCTGGTTAAGGAGCGCTCGCTCTGCGTCAACACCGCCGCGGCGGGCGGCAACGCCAGCCTGATGACGATCGGCTGATCCGTCGGTCTCTTAGAGCCAGCCCTGAAGCTCGCGCCGGGCAATCGTCTCGATGAGCTTGAGACCGTCCGCGCTGGCGTTAAGGCAGGGCAGCGCGGCGAAGCTTTCGCCGCCGCCGGCGCGAAAATAGCCGGCGTTCTCCACCGCGATCTCTTCCAGCGTCTCGATGCAATCGGCGGCAAAGCCGGGCGTCAGCACGGCGATCCGCTTGATCCCCTCGGCCGCCAAAGCCTTCACGGTCGCGTCGGTCGCGGGCTTCAACCATTCGCCGCGACCGAAGCGCGACTGAAAAGTCAGGCGCAGGCGATCCTCCGAAAACCCGAGCGCCGCGCGCAGCAGGCGGGCCGTCTTGGCGCAATGGCAATAATAAGGATCGCCCTTGTCGAGATAGGCGCGCGGCACGCCATGGAAGGAGGCGAGCAGCACGTCGGGCTCGAAATCGAGCTTGGCCAGCGAAGTGCGGGTCGAGTTCGCCAGCGCCTCGATATAGGTCGGGTCGTCGTAATAGGGCGGCGAGACGCGCAGGCTCGGCTGCCAGCGCATCGTTCGTAGCGCGGCGAAGGCCTTGTCGCAGACCGTCGCCGTCGTAGCGGCGCAATATTGCGGATAGAGCGGCATGAGCAGGATGCGGTCGCAGCCCATGGCCTGCAGCGCCGTAAGCCGGGCGGGAATCGCCGGTTCGCCGTAGCGCATCGCCCAGTCGATCTCGATGCGCCCGTCGCCACTTAAGCCGCGAGCAAGACCCTCGGCCTGGGCGCGGGTGATCGTCTTCAGCGGACTTTCATTGCGCTCGCGATTCCAGATTAGATCATAGTCGCGACCCTTGGCGGCGGGTCGCCAGGTCAAGATGCCCAGATTGAGGATCGGCCACCACAGGAGCGGCGGCGTTTCGATCACGCGTGGGTCGGAGAGAAATTCCTTCAGATAGCGCCGCATCGACCAATAGTCGGTCGCTTCCGGCGTGCCGAGATTGACCAACAGGACGCCGATGCGGCCGGCGCGCGCCTCCGGTTGGCCGGGCGGGCGAAAGGAGGCGTCAGGTTCGGTCGGCATCATCGCCGCTTTGTCGGCGCGGCGGCAAGCGGCGTCAAGAAGCGGCGAGAGCGACGCCTTCAGCCGTCCCCTCATCGTGACAAGCGCCGCGAAAGCGGCGCGTCTCGAACGATGCGGGCGTTCCGAACGCGCCGCTCAACCCCTTACGAGGCGGGGGTGAAGTTGGTCGCCACGCCGTTGATGCAATAGCGCAGCCCGGTCGGCGGCGGGCCGTCGGGGAAAACATGGCCAAGATGCGATCCGCAATTGGCGCAGTGAACCTCGGTGCGGACCATGCCCCAGCTTTTGTCGGTGGTGGTAGCGACCGAACCTGGCACAGGCTCGGTGAAGCTCGGCCAGCCCGTGCCGCTCTCGAATTTGGTCGTCGTCTTGAACAGCGGCTGGTCGCAGCCGGCGCAGGAAAAGGTTCCGGGGCGCTTTTCATGCAGCAGGGCGCAGCTGCCGGCCCGTTCGGTGGCGTGCTCGCGCATGACGGAAAATTGCTCCGGCGTCAGGCGGGCGCGCCACTCGGCCTCGCTGCGGGTGACGGGATAGGTGTGATGGTCCATGGGGTCCGTCTCCTGTTGGCTTTTTCCGCGTCCACCCGGCGGCGGAGGCTTCCTTGCCGCCATATTCGCATATTCAAGCCGCTTTGTTACGGCTGAGCCGGTTTCGCCGTTGAGACAAGGAATTGCGCCTCGGCGAGGCGGGCGAAGCGGCCGCCATGCGCGACAAGGGCGTCGAATGTCCCCTCCTCGACCATAGTGCCGGATTCGAACACCAGGATTCGGTCGGCGCGGCGGATAGTCGCCAGACGATGGGCGATGACGAAGGTCGTTCGCCCCGCGGTCGCCGTGTCGAGCGCCGATTGCAACTGCCGCTCGGTCTCGGCGTCAAGCGCGCTGGTCGCCTCGTCAAGAATGAGGATCGGCGGGTCCTTGAGCAGCGCGCGAGCGACCGCGAGGCGCTGGCGTTCGCCGCCCGACGCGTTGCGCCCTCTTTCGCCGAGGATCGTCGCCAGACCCTGCGGCTGGGCGGCGACGAAATCGCTCGCCTGGGCGCGCGCCAGCGCCAGTGCGATCTCCGCCGGCGTGGCGTCCGGCTTGCCGATACGCAGGTTCTCCTCGATCGAACGCGAGAGGATGAAGGGCTCCTGGAAGACGACGCCAATATTGTCGCGCAAAGAGCGCAGCGTGAGATCACGAATGTCGCGGCCGTCGATGAGAATGCGGCCGCGCGTCGGGTCATAGACGCGGTGAAGCAGCGCCAGCGCCGTCGATTTGCCCGATCCGGTCGCGCCGACCAGCGCGACGGTCTCGCCGGCCTGAGCGCGAAGCGACAGATTGCGGACCGCCTCGCGACCGGGCGCGTAAGAGAAAGAAACCTCCTCGAATCGCACCTCGCCGGCGAGCCGGCTGGCGGCAATCGCGCCCGGCGTCTCGGCGACGCTGGAGGCCTGATCGAACACGGCGAAGAACTGCGCCAGCTTCGGCGTTTGCGAGAAGAGGAAATTGACGAAGCCGACCATCTGTTCGAGCCGGCCGATCAACATCGTCGCCAGGCCCATGAAGGTCGCAATCTCGCCGATCGTCGTCAGTCCGTGAATGTCGAGCCAAACGCCGCCGACGAAGATCGCCAGCAGCGCGGCGGTGGCGCTGGCCCGCGTGGCGACGCTCGCCAGCGCCCACCAGGTCAGCACCGGCAACTGCGCCTCCAGAAGGCGCGCGCCCAGGCCCCGCAGCGCGGCTGACTCTTCTTCGATGCGGGCGAAGCTTTGCACGACCGGCATGGCGCCCAGCACGTCGGAGACGCGCTCGGCGAGATCGGCGCTGGCGTCGTCGGCGACATTCTGCAGCGCGGCGGTGCGGCGAATGACGAGATTCATCGCCAAAGCGAAGACGGCGACCAGCGCCAGCAGCATCGTCGCGAGACGCCAGTTCTTCAAAAGCGTCAGCGGCAGCAGCACGAAGAGGGCGACGAAACTGGCGCAATGTTCGCGAAAGAATGACAGCCAGACGCCGAACATCGCGTTCGACCCTTCGATCATGATTTTCAGCAGCCGGCCCGAATGGGCGCTGGCGTGGAAGCTCATCGGCAGGCTCAACGCCCGCTCGAAAAAAGCGGCCATCGCGGCGACCCGCTGGCGATGGGCGAGACGGTCGGCGTGAAGCGCTGTCAGCACGCCGGCGACGATCGAGAATAGGCCGAAGCCGGCCCAGGCAAGCAGCCAGGGCGCGAGCGCGGACCATAGCGGCGGCGCGCCAGCCTGCTGGGCGGCGGCAAGCTGGTCGATGACATTGCCGTAGAACAGCGGCTCGGCGAATTGGGCGCAGGCCAGTGCGAGATTGGCGACGACCAACACGCCGGCGAGCGCCGAAGCGTCGCGCAGGCGGCCGAGAACCCGGACATAGACCTGGAAAAAACCCATCGCTCTCGCTTGCAGTGGCGAAAGACGCGCAGCCTCGCGCTTGGCGTTGCTTTTAGGCGAAGCGCTCCGCAAAATCACGCGTCATGTCTTCTCCCGCCCCACCCTCACGAATTCGGCCATCCCGCCTGCGCATGGCGCTGCGAATTGGTTTCTGCGCGGCCGTTCTGCTCGCACTTTATCTGACGGGCGCCTATTTCACCGCGCCGGCTCTGTGGCGCCATTACGAACGCCAGGGCAAGCTCGCCGACAAGTCGATGACGACGACGACCGCGCTCGGCATCGCCGGCGACGCGTTGAATGTCGGACTGGAAGGGGCACGCGACGACATCCTTTGCGCGATGCGGGCGGCCGGCTGGCGGCCCGCCGATCCGGTGACCTGGCGTTCGAGCCTCCATATCGCCGATAGCGTGATGTTGCGGCGCGCCTATCTGACGGCGCCGGTCAGTCCGCTTTTTTACGATGGGCGGATGCAGGATCTGGCCTTTGAGAAACCATCGGGCGTCTCGCCCTCGACGCGCCATCATGTGCGCTTCTGGAAGGCGATCGACGCCGGCGACGACGGGTTGCCGCTGTGGCTTGGCGCCGCGACTTTCGACCGCAGCGTCGGCGTCAGTCATTACACCGGACAGATCACCCATCACGTCGCGCCCGACATCGACGCCGAACGCGACCTCATCGCCGCCGATCTCGCCGCCGCTGGGATGGCGCGCGCCGCCTATCAGGTGAGCGGCGTCGGGCCGACGCTGTTGGCCCGCAATGGCGGCGGCGACCCCTATTTCACCGATGGCGAGGTCGCGGTGTCGCAGCTATCGCCCGGCTGCGCGGTGCAGTCGAACGCGCCGCAGACCGACGCCGCGGCGCCAGCGATCGCCGCAAAGAACCGCTTCTTCGACGGGATTAAGAAAGTCTGGCGCGCTCTGTGATCGTCTGAAGGTTCAGCCGGCGAAGACGACCGTCTTGGCGCCGTTGAGCAGCACTCGATCTTCCAGATGATAGGCGAGCGCGCGGGCCAGCACGCGCCGCTCGATGTCGCGTCCCTTGCGAACGAGATCGTCGGGCGTGTCGGCGTGGCTGATGCGCTCGACATCCTGTTCGATGATCGGGCCTTCGTCGAGCGTCGAGGTGACGAAATGCGCCGTGGCGCCGATCAGTTTGACGCCGCGCATATGGGCCTGGTGATAGGGCTTGGCGCCTTTGAAGCCGGGCAGAAAGGAATGGTGGATGTTGATGCAGCGGCCGGTGAGCTTTGCCGCCAGCCCTTCGGAGAGAATCTGCATGTAGCGCGCCAGCACGACGACTTCGGCTTGCGAAGCGCGGATCGTCTCCCAGACCTGAAGCTCCTGTTCCATCT
>SSMV01000074.1 GCA_004799435.1 Bradyrhizobium sp. | reverse complement strand
CAGCGGGCCGGTGAGCTCTGTCGGATCAGAAGCCGCGCGGCAGCACGGCGTAGGAACCGGGATTTGCAGAAAGCGGCGGCCCGAAATCCATGAAATTGGCCGGCGCGGTGTCGGTCGCGTAACGGTCGCCCGTGCCCACCTCCAACCAGGACGGCGGGCCGGGATCGAGATAAGAGCGCGCGTGAACGTAAATATCGCCCGACGACGCGACGGGATGGTGCGGCGTATGACGGCGGAGCGGTTCGGCGCTGGCGAGCGAAGCGCCCGCCACGATCGCAAGCGCGGCGAGGAACCCGCAGGTGAGCAAACGATCCATTGGCGTCTCCTGGTGCGGCCCGTCGAGCCTGCGCTTGGAATCAGGCCTCCATCTATGCATCGGCAGGCCGCGTCTGCGCAACCAACGATTGGGTGACACCGGCGGTTCCATGCCGTCGCCGGAGCCCGGCCAGGGCGACGGCGAAAGCCGAGGCGAAACCGTCAATGTCGGCTTCGCCCGAGGCCCAGCCGAGGCTGAGCCGAATCGCCCCGGCGGCGAGTTCCGGCGCGACGCCCATGGCGGCGAGAACATGGGACGGCGCGACCTTGCCCGACGAACAGGCCGAACCGGACGACACCGCAGCGCCGGCGAGATCGAGCGCAATCACCAGCATCGCCGCGTCGACGCCCGGCACGCCGAGGGCGACTGTGTTGGCCAGCCGTGGCGCGCCAGCGCCAAACAGTTTCGCTTCCGGCGCGACGCCAAGCGCCGCCTCGGTCAGCCGGTCGCGCAGCGTGGCAAGCCGCACGCTCTCCTGGGCCGTCTCCGACAAGGCCCAATGCGCTGCGGCGCCGAAGCCGGCGATGGCCGCGACATTTTCGGTGCCGGCGCGCGCGCCCCGTTCCTGCCCGCCGCCACGCAAGAGCGGCGTCTCGAGGGCAAGCTCGGGCCGGGTCGCGATCAACGCGCCGACGCCCTTCGGGCCGCCGAATTTATGCGCCGACAGAATGATGAAATCGGCGCCGGCCGTCGCTTCCGCAACATTCGCGCGCCCCGGAAGCTGCACGGCGTCGCAGACAAGAACGCCGCCGGCCGCATGGATCACCGCCGCGGCTTCGCCAACCGGTTGCACAACGCCGGTCTCGTTATTGGCCCCCTGAAGCGCCAGCATCGGCGCCCCTTCGCCGC
Organism: Bradyrhizobium sp.; assembly: GCA_004799435.1. GTDB lineage: Bacteria > Pseudomonadota > Alphaproteobacteria > Rhizobiales > Beijerinckiaceae > Roseiarcus. Next base: position 899 of record SSMV01000074.1, on the reverse strand, counting down.
CGGCGATCAGCGCCGCCAGCGCCTCAAGATTGAGCCGACCCTCGGCGTCGAGCGGCGCCAGAGAAATCGCCTGCGGCGGGAAGCGATGGCCGCGCAACATACAGGGATGTTCGCCGGCCCCCAGAATCAGCCGCGTCAGCGGCGGCGCCGATCCATCCCGGCGGATCGCCGGCGTCAGGACGAGATTGGCCGCTTCGGTGCCGCCTGAGGTGAAAACCACCGAGCGCGCCGGCGCGCTGACCATCGCTCCGACCAAGCGGCGCGCATCTTCGACGATCGCGCGGGCGGCGCGTCCCTCGGCGTGAATGGAGGAGGGATTGCCAAGACAGTCGAGCGCCGCCAGCGCGGCGGCGCGGGCTTGCGGAAGCAACGGCGCGGTGGCGTTGTAATCGAGATAGATGCGTGGATTAGCGGCGGACGCCATGGCTCGTCGGGCCTGATTCTGGAAGAGCCGGTCGTTCCGCGCCGCAGGCGCGGCCGGCTTAGCGGTGCGTTTTATCCTTGCAATTGACTGGGCGGGACGTGCTATGTCGCCATTTCCGCGCCCTTCCCGAGCGTTCGACACATAGACGCGCGCTGTGGCCGCCGCAAGGCGGGCCGCGCGACAGGCTCGAGCGGGCCGGCGGTCGAGGGCGGGACGAGCGGCTTTTTGGAGACGTAATGCCCGAAGTGTTTTTCAACGGCCCGGCCGGTCGGCTGGAAGGCCGGTTCCATCCCGCCAAGCAGCGAGGCGCGCCGATCGCGGTGGTGCTTCATCCCCATCCCCAGTTCGGCGGGACGATGAACAACCAGATCGTCTACAACACCTATTACGCCTTCGCCGAGCGAGGCTTCTCGGTGCTTCGCTTCAATTTTCGCGGAGTCGGCCGCTCGCAGGGCGCTTTCGATCACGGTCAGGG
>SSMV01000073.1 GCA_004799435.1 Bradyrhizobium sp. | reverse complement strand
GCTCGATGGCGACGATCGCCAGCACCGCGAGCGCGAGATTGCGCATGGTCAGCGCGCGACGGTCGAGCAGCACCGCGCCGAGAACGATCAGCGTCATGATCAGCGCCCGCTCGGCGCCGACCCGTGAACCGGTCGCCAGATCATAGGCGAGCGAGCCAAGCATCGCCGCGCCGGCCGACCATTTCTTGATCGGATAATTGAGCGCCAAGGTCGGCGACAGCGCCAGCAGGCGTCGCACGACGACGAAGAAAATCCCGGCGACCAGCGTCATCTGAACGCCGGAAATGGTGATGATGTGGAAGATGCCGGCTTCGCGGATGAGGTCCTTGGCGTCGTTCGAGAGAAAGTCGCGCTTTCCCGTCACCATCGCCGCGGCGATGGCGCCTTCGTCGCCGCCGATGATGGCGTCGACGCGCAGCGCCAGCCGGTTGCGCGCCTGATCGATCGCCGCCTCGAGTCGTTGGCTCCAGCTCGCATCGCGCGGCGGCGGCAGACGCACGATGGCGCCGAGCGTCGAGCCGACCGCGCCGACGCCGGCGAAATAGGCGTCGCGGGCAAAGTCATAGCCGCCGGGCAGAACGGCGGGCGAAGGCGGCAGCAGGCGCGCCTTTAGCGAAACATAGTCGCCCGCCGCGACATTGGGCGTCTGGCGCGTCGTCACGCGCACCCGTCGCGGCGCGAGCGAGGCCGGCATATCGCCGGCGTCAGCGACGGCAAGCGTGAGCCGCGCGCCGACCGGGCGGATGTCGACCTCTTCGACAAAGCCCTGCAGACTGGCGATCCGCACATGATCGAGCATTGGCGTTTCGACCCGCGCGGTGCGCAGGCCCATCGCCAGAAAGCCGGCGCAGAGCGCGGCGGCGGCGATCATGATCCCGCGCGCCAGCGGGCGGGTCCGCGCAAGCCAGGCCAGCGCGGCAAACAGCGCCGTCAGCAGCGCCGGCAGCCAGAGCACCGGCTCGCGGTCAGCGGCGAGATTGAGCGCGACGCCGCCCATCGCGGCGACTGGAATCCAGAGGAAGAAGCGCCGCTCCTCGACTTCGCGCGCCAGCGCGCCGGCGAAGAGCTTTCGCCAATCGGGCGCGACCGCCGCCGCGCTTAAGCGCCCGGCGGCCGCGACGAGGCCGGCGCGCGCTTGGGTCGTCATGAGGCAAAGCTAAGCATGGGCCGGGGACGCGGGAAAGCCGGGGCTTAGCGCTGTCATGCCCGCGCAAGCGGGCATCCAGACCTTTACCGCGAAGCCAGACGAAAGTGCCGAAAGCGTAAGCGCGCCACTGGATGCCCGCTTTCGCGGGCATGACAGGGTGGGCGGACGCCAATCCCTTTGTCCCGCCATCGCGTTTCTGATACAGCGCCGGATATTCTCCTTGGCGAACGGGAGCGGCTCAAAATGCGCATTGGCGCCTTGCCAGTGGCAGTTGCGTTGCAGTCGGTCTTCTTGCCGCTATGCCTGCCCATTCCCGCTCTGGCGGGCGTCATCGGCGTGGAGGATCGGCAGGCGATCGGCGACTATGCGCGCGACCATCACATGGATGTCGACCAAGCTCGTCAGACCTTCGCCGCGAGCGGCCGGATCATGTGCGATTTCAGTTCCGCAAGCGCATTCCTGATCTATCGCAACGACATCGTCGTGACGGCGCGTCACGTTTTATTTAACGAGCCCGACCAGGGGTCCTATGCCGGCAGCACGGGAGTCCATCGATGCGGGTTCGAAGTCAGCGACGGCAAGACTTCGACATGGCACAAGATCGACATCCAAACGATAACCTACCTGCCAGACAAGCAACGAAACCACACCGATCGATTTGATTGGGTCGTGATGCGGCTATTTGGACCCGTCGACGGGATAACGCCTTATCAACTGCCGAGCGCGAGCGCCAAAGCTGGCGAAGCCGTCACCGCCGCGACGATTCGTCAGAACGGCTTCCCGAAGCAGGATTGGAATGAACGCGTCCTCGCCGATTGCGCGGTTCGCGCGACACCGACAATCGACGCGATCCCCGCCGCCGGGGTGAAGATCGATTGCTCGCTCAGCCCCGGCGCCTCGGGCGGCGCGGTCCTGCGCAAGACGGCGGACGGCTACGAAGCCATCGGAATCGTGTCGTCAGGGACACTCGCCGATTGCTCAAGCTTCGACGCCTCGCGCTGCTACTCCTTTGCCGTCGGGCTGACCGGGCCGGTCATTGACGCGATAAAGTCCCTGGCCCGGTGAAAGCGTCGGCGAGCCCAATCCCTTTGTCCCGCCGTCGCGTTTCTGATACCGGAGCGCCATGAGCCAGATCATCACCCGTTTCGCGCCTTCGCCGACCGGCTTCCTGCATATCGGCGGCGCGCGCACGGCGCTGTTCAACTGGCTCTACGCCAAGCGCTTCGGCGGCACGTTCCTGCTGCGCATCGAGGACACCGACCGCGAACGCTCGACCAAGCCCGCGGTCGAGGCCATTCTCGACGGCCTCGCCTGGCTCGGGCTGGCCTGGGACGGCGAGGCGATCAGCCAGTTCGAGCGCGCGGCGCGCCACCGCGAGGCGGTCGCGCAGATGCTCGCCGACGGACACGCCTATCGCTGCTATTGCACGCCGGAAGAGCTGGCCGAGATGCGCGAGAAGCAGCGCCTCGAAGGCAAGCCGATGCGCTACGACGGGCGCTGGCGGGACCGCGATCCGGCGCAAGCGCCGGCCGGCGTCAAACCGGTCATTCGTCTCAAGGCCCAGCAGGAAGGCGAGACGATCGTCGACGACAAGGTGCAGGGCAAGGTCGTCTTCGCCAACAAAGATCTCGACGATCTCGTTCTGCTGCGCTCCGACGGCAATCCGACCTATATGCTCGCCGTCGTCATCGACGATCACGACATGGGCGTCACCCATATCATTCGCGGCGACGATCACCTGACCAACGCCGCGCGGCAGATGCAGATCTATTCGGCGATGGGCTGGGAGGTGCCGATCATGGCGCATATCCCGCTCATCCATGGGCCCGACGGCGCCAAGCTCTCCAAGCGGCATGGCGCGCTCGGCGTCGACGCCTATCGCGCCCTGGGCTATCTGCCGGCGGCGCTGCGCAACTATCTCGCGCGGCTCGGCTGGAGCCAGGGCGACCGCGAGTTCTTCTCGACCGAGGAGCTGATCGCCGCTTTCGATCTGCCGGCGATCGGCCGTTCGCCCTCGCGCTTCGATTACGCCAAGCTCGAAAACATGAACGGCCATTTCATGCGCGCGACGCCCGACGACGCGCTGATGACGATCCTGATCGACGCGCTGCCCTATCTGTCGGGCGGACCCGAGCTCGCCGCCAAGCTCGACGACAGGCGGCGCGCCCAGCTCGCCGCCGCCCTGCCCGGCCTTAAGGAGCGCGCCAAGACGCTGGTCGAACTGGTCGACGGCGCGGCCTTCTTGTTCGCCGAGCGGCCGCTGCCGATGGACGCCAAGGCGAGCGAGATTCTCGCCAATGGCGGACGCCAGCATGTGCAGGCGCTGCTCGCGCCGCTGGCGGCGCTGACCGACTGGAGCTCGGCGGCGACCGAAGCGGCGGTGCGCGTCTATGCCGAAGCCCAGGGCGCGAAGCTCGGCGCAATCGCCCAGCCGCTGCGCGCAGCGCTGACCGGTCGCTCGACCTCGCCCGGCATTTTCGACGTGCTGGCGGTGCTCGGCCGCGAGGAGAGCCTCGGGCGTCTCGAGGATCAGGCAAAGGCGAACTGAAGGCCGCGTCTGCTCCGCGCCGAGCGCCAATCGTCGTAATCCTGTCACGTCCCGCGGGCATGGCCCGAGCGCCGCCGCAAGCGCTTGCGAAATGCGGCAGCGACCGGCCGTTTTTGCTTGCCAATCGCGTCGCGCCTGTGGTTTTGCAGGGGCGATTTCCGCCTCTCCGCCGCGTCGACCCGCCCCGACCCTCGATCTCGCCGGAACGCTCTGATGTCGAGAATTTCCAGCATCGCCTCGGCGGGCCGCCGGGTTTTGCCGAACCATTGGGACTTGATCGCCTTCGCCGTCATCATGGCGGTTCTGGCGGCGATTGCGCGCGGCTATCACGGCATCGTCGCGCCACTGCCGCCGCCCGACGTCCCGGTGATTTCGCTCGACTATAGCGAGCTGCCCTATTACGCAGCGCGCACCGCGCTCAGGATGTTCGCCGCGCTCGCCGCGTCCTTCGTCTTCACCTTCACCTATGCGACGCTCGCCGCCAAAAGCCGGCGCGCCGAGATGCTGCTGATCCCGCTGCTCGACATTCTGCAGTCGGTGCCGATCCTCGGCTTTCTCTCCTTCACGGTGACCTTCTTCCTCGGCCTGTTTCCCGGCAATGTGCTGGGCGCCGAACTGGCGGCGATCTTCGCGATCTTCACCAGTCAGGCCTGGAACATGGCCTTCTCGCTCTATCAGTCGCTGCGCACCGTGCCGCGCGATCTCGACGAAGTGTCGCGCGGCTATAGGCTCACCGGCTGGCAGAAATTCTGGCAACTCGAAGCGCCTTTCGCCGTGCCCGGCCTGATCTGGAACACGATGATGTCGATGTCGGGCGGCTGGTTCTTCGTGGTCGCTTCCGAGGCGATCACGGTCGGCGACACCACCATCACGCTGCCCGGCGTCGGCTCCTACATCGCCAAGGCCAATGACGCCGGGCGCTGGGACGCGATCCTCGCCGCCGTCGCCACCATGGGCGTCGTCATTCTGCTCTACGACCAGCTTCTATTTCGGCCGATCATCGCCTGGGCGGGCAAGTTTCGCGTCGAGCTTTCGGCGAGCCAAGAAGTCGAACGCTCGTGGGTGCTCGAACTCTTGCAGCGGACGAACTGGATCCGCATCGGCTACCGGCCGGTCGTCGCGGGCTTACGTTCGGTGAGCTTCTGGCGCATGACGCCGCCGAGACTATTCCCCCCCAACGCGGTCGCCCCATCGCCGGTGGCCTCGCGTATCCTCGATGTCGCCTGGATCGTCGCAGTCGCCGCTTTGACGGTCTATGCGCTGTGGAGCGTCGTCGCCTTTGTTGGGACGGAACTCGCGTGGCCGGATGTCCTCAATGTCGTGCAACTGACTTTCTACACGCTGCTGCGCGTCATCGTGCTGATGGCGCTGGCCAGCGCCTTCTGGGTGCCGGTCAGCATCTGGATCGGATTGAGGCCAAGATGGGCGGAGGCGGTCCAGCCGATCGCGCAATTCCTCGCCGCCTTCCCAGTCAACCTGCTGTTTGGCGCGGCGGTCAGCCTGGTGCTCATCTTCCATCTCAACCCGGATATCTGGCTGAGCCTCCTCATCGTCTTCGGCACGCAATGGTACATCGTGTTCAACACGATCGGCGGCGCGGCCGCCTTCCCCAATGATCTGCGCGAAGCGGCGGCGAATTTCCGCGTGCACGGCTGGGACTGGTGGCGCAAGGTGATCCTGCCCGGCGTCATGCCCTATTATCTCACCGGCGCGATCACCGCTTCGGGCGGCTCATGGAACGCCTCGATCGTCGCCGAATATGTGAAGTGGAAGGATCAACTCGTCACCGCCCATGGCGTCGGCGCCTATATTGCGGAGGCGACCGACAAGGGCGACTTCCCCAAGATCGTTCTCGGCGTCGCCGTCATGTCGATCTTCGTCACGCTGTTCAATCGCCTGTTCTGGCGCCGGCTCTACGCCCATGCCGAACGCCGCCTGCGTCTCTAGTCGCCAAGCCTTGAGGAGATAGCCCGTGCTCGACGTCACGTCCTCGATCCTGCTCGACGTCAAAAACGTCAGCCAGACCTACGCCACCGGCTCGGGCGAGGCCGCCAATCCCGTGCTGCAAGACGTCTCGATGAGCCTGCGCGAAGGCGAAATCGTCTCGCTGCTCGGCCGCTCGGGCTGCGGCAAGTCGACGCTGCTCAGGCTCGTCTCCGGCCTCACCCGGCCGACGTCGGGAACCGTCAGCATCAGCGGCGAGCCGGTCGACGGGCCCGCCGAAGGCGTCGCAATGGTGTTCCAGAGCTTCGCGCTGTTCCCGTGGTTGACCGTGCTCGACAATGTCGAGATCGGCCCGCGCGCCCAAGGCGTCCCGCTGGAGGAGACGCGCAAGCGCGCGCTGCAGGCAATCGACATCATCGGTCTCGACGGTTTCGAATCCGCCTATCCCAAAGAATTGTCCGGCGGTATGCGCCAGCGCGTCGGCTTCGCCCGGGCGCTCGTTGTGCAGCCGAAGATCCTGCTGATGGACGAGCCCTTTTCGGCGCTCGACGTGCTGACCGCCGAGACGCTGCGCACCGACCTGCTCGACCTGTGGCAGGAGAAGCGGATGCCCATCAAATCGATCCTGATGGTCACCCATAATATCGAGGAAGCGGTGCTGATGAGCGATCGCATCCTCGTGCTCTCCTCCAATCCCGGCCGGATCGCTGCCGAGATCGCTATCAAGCTGCCGCAGCCGCGCGACCGCCTCGACCCGGAATTCCGGCAATTGGTCGACCGGATCTACGCGCTGATGACTCAGCGTCCCGAGCCGAAGGCGGCCGCCCAGTCGGGCGGTTTCAGCATGCCGCTGCCGCTGGTCTCGACCAACTCGCTCGCCGGCATGCTCGAGGAGATCGCCGCCCCGCCTTACAATGGCCAGGCGGACCTGCCCCATCTCGCCGACTCGCTGCAACTGGAGATCGATGATCTCTTCCCGCTCGGCGAGACGCTGCAATTGTTGAAGCTGGCGGAATTCGCCGAAGGCGACATCAAGCTGACGCCGGCCGGCAAGCGCTTCGTCGATATGGACGTCGACCAGCGCAAGCGGCTGTTCGCCGAGACGCTGCTCGCCAATATCCCGCTCGCCGCACATATCAAGCGGGTGCTCGACGAGCGGCCGAGCCATCGCGCGCCGGCGGTCCGCTTCCGCGAGGAGCTCGAGGACCATATGTCCGAGGATTACGCCGAGCGCACGCTCAGGGCGATCATCAATCTCGGGCGCTATAGCGAGCTCTTCGCCTATGACGAAAACGCCCAGGCCTTCAGCTACGAGAACCCGCAATAATTCCGACCGGGGAATCGCCCGATTCTGGATTTCCAGGGCCGATTCTTGACTTGCCGGACTGTGTGCGATCTTCTACCGTTATTGCACTGCACAATCGCTTGTTTGGCGCGCCGCGCCTTAGGAGACGTCGATGTCCGTCACCACCGCAAGCCTCAAGCTGGGCGATAAAAGCGTCGAGCTGCCGGTAAAGACCGGCACGATCGGGCCGGCTGTGGTCGACATCGGCAAGCTCTACAGCCAGACGGGCGTGTTCACCTACGATCCCGGCTTCAGCTCGACCGCGAGCACGGAATCGAAGATCACCTATATCGACGGCGACGAAGGCATATTGCTCTATCGCGGCTATCCGATCGAGCAGCTCGCCGAACGCGGCGACTTTCTCGAAAGCTGTTATCTGCTGCTCTATGGCGAATTGCCGACCGCGGCGCAGAAGGCCGACTTCGACTATCTGGTGACGCGGCACACGATGGTCCATGACCAGATGTCGCGGTTCTTCAACGGATTCCGCCGCGACGCGCATCCCATGTCGATCATGGTCGCCTGCGTCGGCGCGCTGGCGGCCTTCTATCACGACTCGATCGACATCAACGATCCGCGCCAGCGCGAAATCGCCTCGGTACGCATGATCGCCAAAATGCCGACGCTCGCCGCGATGGCCTTCAAATATTCGATCGGCCAGCCGTTCGTCTATCCCAAGAACGATCTCGCCTATGCCGCGAATTTCCTGCGCATGTGTTTCGGCGTCCCGGCCGAGGATTATAAGGTCAATCCGGTCCTCGCCCATGCGCTCGACCGCATCTTCATCCTTCACGCCGATCACGAGCAGAACGCTTCGACCTCGACGGTGCGTCTGGCCGGTTCTTCCGGCGCCAATCCTTTCGCCTGCATCGCGGCGGGAATCGCCTGTCTCTGGGGCCCGGCGCATGGCGGCGCCAATGAGGCCGCGCTCAAGATGCTCGGCGAGATCGGCACGGTCGACAATATTCCCAAATATATCGCCAGGGCCAAGGACAAGAACGACTCGTTCCGTCTCATGGGCTTCGGCCATCGCGTCTACAAGCATTATGATCCGCGCGCCAAACTCATGCAGAAGACGGCCCATGACGTGCTCAACGAGCTCGGCCTGAAAGACGATCCGCTGCTCGCCGTGGCGCTCGAACTTGAGCGCATCGCGTTGCACGACGAATATTTCATCGAGAAGAAGCTCTACCCCAATATCGATTTCTATTCCGGCATTACGCTCAAGGCGATGGGCTTCCCGACCGACATGTTCACCGTGCTCTTCGCTGTGGCGCGCACGGTCGGCTGGATCGCCCAGTGGAAAGAAATGATCGTCGACCCGGCGCAGAAGATCGGCCGTCCCCGCCAGCTCTACACCGGCTCGCCGCGGCGCGATTACAAGCCGATGGCCGATCGCTAAGGGCGCCTTCAGCCGCTTGAGCAGCGCGCCATCGCCTCCAGAATTGCAGTCGCCGCATGGGCGCTCGGCGCGCCGCCAGCGTCAAGCGCCATCCGCGCATCGAGATCGGCCAGAGCGGCGAGCTGCCTCTCGCGCACCGGCCCGTCGCGGATGAGATCGGCGAGCGCCGCTCCTAGCGCATCGGGCGTGCAGTCGCCCTGCAGGAATTCCGGGATCGCCCGTTCGCCCAGCACCAGATTGGGCAGCAGGATCGAGAAGGGCAGCGTGACGATGTGGCGTAGCTGCGCCTCAAGGCTCGAGACCTTGTAAGCCCCGACCATCGGAACGCCGGCGAGCGCCAGTTCCAGCGTCACCGTTCCCGAGGCGGCGAGCGCGGCGCGGGCGCCACGAAAACCGGCGAATTTCTCCGCTTCGCCGACGACGATGCGCGGCGGATGCGCCCATTGGGCGGCAAGCGCGCGCACGTCGGCTTCGACATGAGGAAGCGTCGGCAGGATGAGTTCGAACGGGCCAGCGATGCGCTCGGCGATGGCGACGGCCGCGCCGAAATCGGGCGTCATGCGCGCGACAACCGAGCGGCGCGAGCCCGGCAAGACAAGAACCAGCGGCGGATCGGCGACGCGCCGGCGCGCCTCGGCCTCATCGGGACGCAATTCGCCGATGCGTTCGATCAGCGGATGGCCGACATAGACGCAAGGCGGGCCGCCCAGTCGCGCATGCGCGGCCGGCTCGAAGGGCAGAAGCGCCAGCACGCAATCGACATAGGCGCGCATCGCGCGCGCCCGCCCCGGCCGCCAGGCCCAGACGGAGGGCGACACATAATCGATCACCGGCAGATCAGGCAGCGCCCGGCGAACGCGGCGGGCCACGCGATGGGTGAAGTCGGGGCTGTCGATGATGACCAGCGCGTCGGGCCTTGCCGCGACAATCGCCGCCGCTGTTTGGCCAATGCGCTCGATCAGCGTCGGCAGGCGCGCGAGCACGGGGAGGATCCCCATCACTGCGATGTCGCTCAGCGGAAACAGGCTCGCAAGCCCCTCCGCCGTCATCGCCTCGCCGCCGACGCCGAGGAATTCGACGTTGGGTCGCTCAGCGCGCAGCGCCCGCATCAGCTTGAAGCCGAGTTGATCGCCGGAGGGCTCGCCGGCGACCAGCGCAATGCGCAACGGACGAGCCTGCGAGCTCAAGGGACGAAGCCGGTGATGAACAGGCCGGCGGCATCCGCAGCGCGCAGCGTCGACTCGCGCTCGGCGATCAGCACCGAACCGGCGACGACCGCAATGCCCAGCAATTGCGCCTCGATCGCAGCGGCGATGGTGCGTGGCCCGATCGCCGGCATGTCGAGGCGAAGATCCTGACCGCGCTTGGGCGCTTTGACGAAGACGCCGGCCGGTCCCGTCATTTTCAATCGGCGCGAGGCGCGCATCTCGGCGACGCGCGCCAGCATCGCGTCAGTGCCCTCGGCGGCTTCGATCGCGAGGATTCTTCCCTCCGCAACGACGACGCCCTGCCCGGCGTCGAAGGGCGACAGGGCGGCGATCGTCGCGGCGCCGGTTTGAATGTCCATCTCGGCCGACGCCGGCGCGACGCGGGCGCCGAGCGCGCCAAGCGATGCGACCAGTTGCGGCGCGATCTCATGCGCGCCCACCACCTTGAACCCCTCGCCCTCGAACACAGCGGCGATCCCCGAGAGCAGGCGATTGTCGCCGCCGCGAAACGCCTTGGCCAGTTCGGGCGCACGCTTCAGCGCCCCCCAGTCGAAACGCAGATCGGCGAATTCCGGCCGCGTCAGCGCGCCGACCAGAGCGACCTCGGCGATCCCGCGCGCCGCGAGTTCGGCGAAGAGCTTGCCGACCTGGCCGAGATGCAGCCAGACATGGGGAAAGGCCTCGACGCCGGGATCGGAAGCGCCGACCAGGCCGACGAGAAATGGCGAAGCGCCGGTCGCGGCGGCGGCGCGCGCCACTTCGAGCGGAAATGCGCCGCCGCCGCAGATGATGGCGAGCGGGCGGGTTGCGCCCTCGCCGCTCAAACCTCGTCGTCCCGTCCTGCGCGCGGCGTGCAGATCGCGCGTTCGCCGCCCTCGCGCAGGAAGGCGATCACCTGCTGCACCGCCGGTTGGTCAGGGAAACTCGCCGCCACGTCCTCGATGCGTTCTTTCAGCGTGCCTTCGCTTGAAAACAGCATCCGATAGGCGCGGCGCAACTGGTGAACCGCCTCATGCGAGAAGCCGCGCCGCTTGAGGCCGACGATATTGAGCCCGGCGAGCGAGGCGCGATTGCCCAGCGCAATGCCGAAGGGAATGATGTCGTTTTCGACGCCGCACAACCCGCCGACAAACGCATGCGCGCCGACGCGGGTGAACTGATGCGTCGCCGCGCCGCCGCTGAGAACCGCGAAATCGCCGATCTGGCAGTGGCCGGCGAGCATGACGTTGTTGGAAAGGATGACGTCGTCGCCGACCTGGCAATCATGCCCGACATGGGCATTGGCGAGAAAGGCGCCGCGCCGGCCGACCGTCGTTTTTCCGCCGCCGCCCGCCGTGCCGGGGTTCATCGTCACGCCTTCGCGGATCAGACAATCCTCGCCGATCGTCAGCGTCGAGCGCTCGCCGCGATATTTGAGGTCCTGCGGCTGATGGCCGATCGACGCGAAGGGGAATATGCGCGTGCGCGCGCCGATTTCGGTGACGCCTGCGACGACCACATGCGAAACCAGCCGCACGCCGTCGCCGAGCGCGACCTCGGCGCCGACATGACAGAAGGGCCCGATCTGCACCCCCGCGCCAAGCCGCGCGCCGGCCTCGACACAGGCGCTCGGGTGGACGACGGTCGCCGAAGGCGTGGCGTCGGTCAACGCATTCATTCCGTCACCAGCATCGCCGAGATCGTCGCTTCGCAGACGAGCGCGCCGTCAACCATCGCTTCGCCGCGGTACCACCACATGTTGCGGCGATGGGCGACGCGGGTCATGTGATAGCGCAACTGGTCGCCCGGAACGACCGGCTTGCGGAATTTCACCCCGTCGACGGTCATCAGATAGACGACGCTCGGCCGTTCTCCCGACATCTGGCTCGCGACGCAGAGGGCGCCGGCAGTCTGCGCCATGCCCTCGATCAGCAACACGCCGGGCATGACCGGACGATCGGGAAAATGGCCCTGGAACTGCGGCTCGTTGAAGGTGACGTTCTTGATGCCGACGCAATATTCGTCGCCGCGCGCTTCGACGATGCGATCGACGAGCATCATGGGATAGCGATGGGGCAACAGATCGAGCAGCCGCCGGATGTCGTAGCTCTCGATCGTCCGCCCGGCAGCCTCTTCCATGTCGCCCTCCTTGCGCGCTGGGCAGGGGCCATGCCCGGTCCCCGGTTCGCCGTCAAGCCTCGGCAGGCGTTCAGGCTGACGCCTTGAGCGAAAGCAGGCCCGAAGCGGTCAATCGGCGCCGGATTCGCGGGCGCTGCCGCGTTCCGCCAGCTTACGAAGCGCGGTCACTTCGCGATGATGGGTCCGGATCGGACGGGCGGGCGAACCCGCCAGTTTCGCGCCGGCGGGAACGTCGGCCATCACGCCGGCCTGGGCGGCGATCTGCGCCCCCGCGCCGATGGTCAGATGGCCGGTGAGGCCCGCCTGACCGCCGAGCGCGGCGAAATCGCCGATGATGGTGGAGCCGGAGACGCCCGACTGCGCCACCAGGATGCAGTGGCGGCCGATGACGACGTTGTGGGCGATCTGGACGAGATTATCGATCTTGGTTCCCTCGCCGATGACCGTGTCGCGATTGGCGCCGCGGTCGATCGTCACGCCGGCGCCGATCTCGACATCGTCCTGAATGATCACCCGGCCGATCTGCGGCACTTTCAGATGGCCGCGGGCCCCAAGCGCGAAACCGAAGCCGTCCTGGCCGATATGCGCGCCGGGATGGATGATGACCCGGTCGCCGATCAGCGCGCAGGCGATCGTCGCCTGGGCGCCGACGACCCCGCCGCGGCCAATGCGCACGCCGGCGCCGATCACGGCGTTGGGGCCGATCAGCGTGCCCGCGCCGATCTCGGCGCCCGGCCCGATCACCGCGCCGGGATCGACGATGACGCCGGCCTCTAACCGCGCCGCGGAATGGACGAAGGCGGCGGGCGACACGCCGCTCTCGCCGAAAATCGAGCGCGGCTTGAGCGCATCGGGATGCAGCTTCGCCAGGATCTGCGCCATGGCGCGATAGGGTTGCGCCGTCGCCAGCACGGCGCAGCCGGCCGGCGCTTCGCCCGCATAGCGCGGCGCGACAAAGACGGCGCCGGCGCGGGTCGAGCGGAACAGGTCGAGGTAATGGGGATTGTCGAGAAAGGCGAGTTCATCGGGACTGGCCTCGTCGAGCGGCGCGACGTCGCGCAGAAGCCGTTCGGGATCGGCCCCGGGACCAAGCGCTGCGCCGGTCAATTGTGCGATTTCGCGCAAAGCGATCGCCGCTACGGGCGGGAAAAAATTGATCTTCGCCAAAGCTGTTTCGTTCCGTAGCGAGCGCCGACCCGGCGCTGGCGGCGTTTAAGGCGGTGGCCGCTTAAGACAGCGTCACGTCTCGAGACGCCGGCAAGAGTGTCTCCTTGCGGGAGCTCCCCAACCGCGAATGATCTTCGCGGTCGAGCGTCTTATGAAAAGGCGCGCCAGAGGGTCTGACGCGCCTTATTGCGTTGCTTACGTCGCGCGATCAGAACTGCGCGCCGCCGCTGAAGTTGAACGCCTGTAGCTGGTCGTATTTGCCCTTGGTGACCGCATAGGCGTAGTCGATCCGGATCGGACCCAAAGGCGAGGCCCAAAGCAGACCCACGCCGACCGAAGAGCGAATGGTGCTTTCGTTGTCGACGTCGAGGCAGCTCTGCTGTGTTTCCAGTCCGCCCTGGCCAGCGATCTGCGTGGGTGTCAGACAGGACGTATAGCCAAGCAGTTTCGAGAAATCCGTCTGCCCTTGATAGCCGAATTCGGTGCCGGCGTCGGCGAAGATCGCCGCCTTCAACCCGAGCTCCCTCGGCAGGCCGAATAGCGGGAACTGGAGTTCCGCCGAGCCGCCGAAATAGGTCGTTCCGCCCAGACCGTTGCCGGCGAGATTGCTCGGGTCGCCGATGTCGCGCGGGCCGATGCCGCCCGGCGCGAAACCGCGCACCAGCGTCGGTCCGAGATTGAAGTTATCGACCAGCGGCAGATCGCCGCCGCCGATCTGGGTGATCTGTCCGCCCTGCAGATGGAGGAGCCCGGTCAGATCGTCGGTCAGCGGATAATAATACTTGCCGTCGAAAGTCTCGCGCAGAAACTGTGACTGGCCGCCGAGGCCGGCGACGTCCTGATGGAAATTCGCGAAAATGCCCGTCGTCGGGTTCTTGCGATCGTCGATGCTGTCCCACACCAGCGAAAAGCCGACCAGCGAGGTGAGGATCACGCCCTGCGCCGCCGCCTGCTTGATCGCGACCGACGCTTCGCCATTGGTCAAGCAGTTTGATTCTGTCTGATAGGCGAAGCCGGTCGCCGGATCGATCGCCCCATTCCACTGATTGGTTGTCGATCCCGGCGGAAACCAGGTTCCGGGCGCGGAACAGTCGTTGTAGGGCTGCGAGGTGTTGTTCGGAACCTCGATCCGCGTGCCATAGATCGAATAGGCCGGCTGAATCGTGAACTCATCGGTGATCGGGATGCCGAGCCGCAGAGAGGCGCCGGTCGTCCAGGTGTAATAGGTCGCAAACGTGTTCGGGTTCTGAATCTTTTGATAGATGTCGATGCCCGCGGCGAGCCGCTGATCGAGGAAATAAGGCTCGGTGAACGAGGCGCCCCATCCACGAGAATACTGACCGTCGGACGCGCTGAGCTTCACATATTGGCCGCGGCCGAGGAAGTTGCTCTCGGTGAAGGACACCTCGGCGAGCAGGCCCGCCGTGGTCGAATAACCGCCGCTGAGGCCGACCGCCCCGGTCGGCTGATCCTCGACCTCCACGGTGACGATGACGCGATCGGGCGCCGAGCCCGGCCGGGTCGAAATATGCACCTTCTTGAAGAAGCCGAGCCTGTTCAGGCGACGCTCGCCCATCTCGATCATCGCGTGATTGTAGGGGTCGCCTTCGCCGATATCGAACTCGCGCCGGATCACATAGTCGCGGGTGCGGGTGTTGCCGGAGACGTCGATGCGCTCGATATAGACTTTGGGGCCGTCCTCGACGGTGAAGGCGACGGCAATCTGATGGGTCGCCTCGTCGCGCTGGCCGTGCGGACGCACGTCGGAGAAAGCATAGCCGCGGCGCGACACCTCGCGCGTCAGCGCTGTCGTCGTCGCCTCGACCGAAGTGGCGTTATAGATATCGCCAGCCTGAAGCGTGACGAAGGATTGCAGCGAGGCGCTGTCGATATTGGCGATATGCGACGTCACCGTCACGCCGGAGACGTGATATTGCGCGCCCTCGTCGACCGTAATGGTGATCACATATCCCGGCTTGTCGCCCGGCTGATAGACGACGTCGGTGTTGGTGATGCGGAAGTCGGCGTAGCCGTACTTCATATAATATTTCCGGATCGCTTCTTCGTCATGGGCGAGGCGGTCAGGGTCGTAAACGTCGGTGGTTTTGAACCACGACATGAAATTCATTTCGGTCGTCTGCATCAGAGCGTGCAGCCGATAGTTCGACACGGCGTTGTTGCCGACGAACTTGATCTCGGTCACGCCGGTCTTGACGCCTTCGTCGATCGTGAAGACCAGATCGACGCGCCCATTGCTCAATTGCACGATCCGGTAGCTGACCGTGACGGCGGCGCGGCCGATTTTTTTATACGCCTCTTTGATTCGATCGACGTCGGCCTCCGCCTTGGCGGAATCGAAAGCGGTGTGACCTTTCGACTGCACCTCAACCGCAAGCTGATCGGCTTTGAGGTAATTGTCGCCCTCGAAGGCGACGCGATTGATGACCTGATTGGTCTCGTCGAGCGTCACAATGATCTTGCCGTCGACAACCTTGGCGCTGACCTTGTTGAACATGCCGGTGGCCGACAGATCGGCGACGCCGCGATTCACGCTCGCCTGGTCGGTGCCGGAGAAATAGGAACGAATCGTCGCCGCGTCGGTGTGGCTCGCGCCCTCGATGACGATGTTGTTTGCCGCCACCTGCGCCAAAGCCGGGGAAGCCCCGCCGCAAGCAGCACTAACAACCGCTGCAAAAACAAGCGCGCCCAAATACTTACGAAAAAAATGCATCTGGCTCGTCGTCCCCGTTTTCTGGTCCAGGCCAAACGACCCCGACCTCAGCGCGCCCCTCGCGGAGCCAGGCTCCGCGCCAACCGGTCCACGCCGCTCTTTAAGACTGGCGCGCCTGCCCGCTGCCAGACGCAGACGGGCGAGTTCTTAATCCGCTTTTACCTGTTTTGGTCGAAGGTGCAAACTCGAATTCGGGTCGCCCGGCGCCAATTCCCGCGACCGTGGCGCGACGGCCACGATTCATGGTCGATCAACGGTTAATTGCCGCCGCCGACGAGGCGCAAAATGTCGTGCGAAGTGGTGAAAATCACCAGCAGCGCGACGAAGGCGACGCCGATTCGCAGACCGATCTGCTGCACCCTTTCGCTCAACGGGCGCCCACGCAGCGCTTCAAGCGCGAAATAGAGCAGATGACCGCCGTCGAGCAGCGGCACGGGGAGCAGATTCATCAGCCCGACCGAGACCGAAAACAGACCTGCGAGGCTGAGAAGCTGCCACAGGCTGATTTTGGCCATCTCACCGGCGATCTGACCGACGCCGAGCGGTCCTGAAACATTGTCGGCCGTGTCGCGGCCGGCCAGCAGCCCTTCGACATAGGCGCCCGTCGCCTCGACGATGAAACTGACTTCGCGCGCGCCCCAGATCGCGCATTCTGGCGCCGAGCAACGCACGAAGCGAACGTCGCCGGGATTGCTCGACCCGACGAGGCCGAGGCGAATCATTCGTCGTTTGCCGAGCGCGCCCTGATCGACGACGCCCACGGCGGGGGTGGCGTTGATTTCGACATCGCCTGAGGCTCGCTGGACAACGAAACGCATCGGCAGACCGGTGCTGAGAATCGTCGCCTGCTGCAGATCCTCGAAGGTCGCGATCGCGCGGCCGTTGACCTGGGTGACCAGATCGCCGGGCGCGAAACCCGCCTCGGCCGCCGGCGAGCCCAACTCCACCGCGCCGACGCGCGCAACCTGTTCGGCGCGGCCGAAGACCATGAACAGCGCCGTGAAGATCGCCAGCGCCAGCAGGAAATTGGCGATCGGACCGGCCGCGACGATCGCGGCGCGATTGCGCAGCCGCTGGCCGGCGAGCGTCGTTCCGCGCTCGTCGGCGCCCATTGTCGCGACGCCGTCGAAATCCGGCGCGCTGGCCGCATTGGCGTCGCCATGGAATTTGACATAGCCGCCGACCGGAAAAGCGGCGAGCCGCCAGCGAGTGCCGCGCTTGTCGACCCAGGCGCAGATTTCCGGGCCAAAACCGAGCGAGAAGGCGTCGATCCTGACGCCGCACCAGCGTCCAACCAGATAGTGGCCGAGCTCGTGCACGAAAACGATGAGGCTGATCAGGAAAACGAAGGGCAGGATATACCAGCCCATCCAGACGATGGCGGTTTGCAATTGTTGCAGGAGCGCCATGCCAAACTCTCCAAAGGCGGGAACTCGCCGCTGCGCGCTCCCCCGTCGTGGTTACCAATTGGTATACGATGACGGAAAGGCCGGTTCAGGCCAAGAGGCCGGTCGTCCTATCTCGCGCGATATGGTGAATCGCCAGCGCCTGGGCAACCGTCGCCGGAATGGAGATTTCCGCCGCGGCGCGCATCGCCTCAAGCGTCCGCGCGACCAGCCCGACAATCGCCCCGAAGGCGATCCGGCCGTCGAGGAAGGCGGCCACCGCGACCTCATTGGCGGCGTTCAACGCGGTCGGGGCGCCACCCCCCTCGGCGAGCGCCGAAATCGCCAGAGCCAATGCGGGAAACTTGACGAGATCGGCGTTCTCGAAAGTCAGCGACGCCAGCGAGGCGAGATCGGGCGCCACGGCGCCGGAATGAACGCGCTCGGGATAGGCGAGGCAATGGGCGATCGGCGTGCGCATGTCAGGGGAAGCGAGGCCGGCGATCAGCGAGCCGTCGACGAAGGCGATGAAGCCATGGACGATCGATTGCGGATGAACCACCACCGCCAGCCGCTCGGCGGGCACTGCAAAGAGATGATGCGCTTCAATGAGCTCCAGGCCTTTGTTCATCAAGCTCGCTGAGTCGATCGTCACCTTCGGACCCATCGCCCATTTGGGATGGGCGAGCGCTTCGGCGCGTGTGGCCGAAGCGATCCGCTCTGCGCTCCATTGGCGGAAGGGACCGCCCGAGGCGGTGATCGTCATGCGAACGATCGAGGCCGGATCGCGCCCGCCCAAAGCCTGGAAAATGGCGTTGTGTTCGCTATCCATCGGCAGGAGGCGGGCGCCGGCCTGCTGGGCGGCGGCCATCACGAGCGAGCCGGCGCAGACCAGCGTCTCCTTATTGGCCAGCGCGACGGCGCGCCCGGCCGAGATCGCCGCAAAGGTCGGCGCGAGGCCAACGGCCCCGACGATCGCCGAGACGACGAGATCGGCCGGGCGCAGCGCCGCCTCGACCACGGCGTCGGCGCCCGCCGCCGCCTCGACGCCGCTGCCCGAAAGCCCGGATTTGAGATCGGCGTAGCCGGCTGGATCGGCGACCGCCGCGAAATCGGCGCCAAGCGCCAGCGCCGCGCGCGCCAGCGCTGCCCCATCGCGCCCGCTGGCGACCGAAGCAACAGCGAAGCGATCGGGCGAACCGGCGATTACTTGCGCGCAGGAGCGGCCGATCGAGCCGGTCGCGCCGAGTATCGCCAGCCGTTTTTGCCCCGCCCCCGGCGCCGGCGTGCGTTCGTCGAACGAAGGAACCGGCACAGGCTTCAACGCCGTCACCACTGAAAAAGCCCGGCGGCGGGAAAGCCGCCGGCGCTATGCGCCCAACCCACCAGTGCGGCGAAACTCGCCGCGACGACGAAGGCGTCGAGCCTATCAAGCACGCCGCCATGGCCGGGAATAAGGCGGCTGGAATCCTTGACCTCGAAATGCCGCTTGAGCGCCGACTCGGCAAGGTCGCCCAACTGTCCAATAACGGAAGCGGCGAGGCCAAGTTCCATCATCGGGGCAAAACGGGCGCCCGCCGGCGAGGCGAACCAGGCGACGACGGCGCCCGCCCCCGCTCCGGCCAGCGCCCCGACCAAAGCTCCCGCCCAGGTCTTGCCCGGCGAGATCCGTCGCCACAGTTTCGGGCCGCCGATCAGACGGCCGCCGAAATAGGCGAATGTGTCGGTGCACCAGACGACAGCGAATAGCCACAGGATCGCCGCCAGCCCATAGGCGGGGCTGGCGCGCAACAGGGTCGGCGCGGCGAGAATGGCCCCCGTATAGAGGACGCCGACGCCCGCCCAGCCGCGTTGCGACGGCTGTGGGCCGCCCGCGGCGCCGCAGGCCGCGGCGCCAATCAGCAAGGCCACGAGCGTCCAGGCCGCATCGCCATGGAGGGCGAGCGGCGCGACGGCGAGTTGGGTCAGGACGCCGATCGCAAGGCGAAAGACGAAGCGCTCGCCGCCGATCAGCCGCTGCCATTCCCATAGCGCCGCTGCGGCGGCGACAAACCAGAAGGTCATGAACCAGAAGCCGCCGATCCAGGCCGAGAGCAGCGCCAGGCCGCCCATCACCAGGGCGGCGGCGGCGCGAATAGTGAGATCGAAACTGGATGTTGCCGCTGACGGCGCGAGCCCATCGTCTCCGCCCGCGACGGGCTTGCCGATCGCCTCGCTCACGAGGCCGACTTGACGGACGCCGGCGCGCCCGCCCCGCCGAACCGTCGCTCGCGCGCGGCGAACTGATCGAGCGCCGTCTCGAAGGCGGCGCGATCGAAGTCCGGCCAATGGGTCGGCAGAAACACCAGTTCCGCGTAGGCGGCCTGCCACAGAAGGAAATTCGACAGACGCTGCTCGCCCGAGGTGCGAATGATGAGATCGGGATCGGGAATGTCGGGCGTATCGAGGCGCGCGGCAAGCGCGCCGGCGTCGATCGAGTCGGGATCGAGCCGTCCCGCCGCGGCCTCGCGCGCCAGGCTGCGCGCCGCCTCGACGATTTCTTGCCGCGAGCCGTAGTTGAACGCCACGACGAGATTGAGGCCCTGATTGGCGCGCGTCAGAGATTCGGCTTCCTCAAGCAAAGCGACAATGTCGGGCGCCAATCCGACCCGCTGGCCGATGACGCGCACCCGAACGTCGTTGCGGTGCAGATCGGCGAGATCGTTGCGAATGTAGCGCTTGAGCAAGCCCATCAGCAGCGCGATCTCGTCGGCGGGTCGGCTCCAGTTCTCGGACGAGAAACTGTAGATCGTCAGATAGGGAATGCCGAACTCCGTCGCGAGCCGAACGGCTGTGCGCACCGCTTCGACGCCGCGACGATGGCCCTCGAAACGCGGCAATCCGCGCGCCTGCGCCCAGCGCCCGTTGCCGTCCATGATGATGGCGACATGTTGCGGCGTCCGGCGATCGTCGTCGCAGCTCTGGGGTTCGATTGAGGATGTCGGCATCGGGCGCTCTCCGCCAATCCGGGCGGCTAGACCTGCATGATTTCCTTTTCCTTGGCCGCGAGCAACCCGTCGATGTCGGCGACGGCGTGATCGGTCGCCTTCTGCACGTCGCCCTCGTGGCGCTTTTGCTCGTCCTCGGCCATGCCGTGATCCTTCAACAGGCGCTTGAGCACGTCGATGCCTTCGCGACGCACATGACGAACCGCGACGCGCGCCTCCTCGGCGTATTTATGCGCGACCTTGACCATCTCCTTGCGCCGCTGCTCGTTGAGCTCGGGAATGCGGATGCGCAGCACCGCCCCTTCGACGGTCGGGCTCAGGCCAAGGTTAGCGTCGCGGATCGCCTTGTCGACCGCCTGCACCATCGACTTGTCCCAGACCGACACCGACAGGGCGCGCGGCTCCGGCACGCTGATCGAGGCAACCTGGGCGAGCGGCAGACGCTGGCCATAGGCTTCGACAACAACCGGCTCGAGCAGGCTGGCGCTCGCGCGTCCGGTGCGTAGACCGTTGAGCTCGTGTTTGAGCGCGGCCTGCGAACTCTGCATGCGGCGTTTGAGATCTTCGAGGTCGAATTTTGGCAGCGTCGCCATCGCGGAACCCATTGTTCTCTTGAAAGGAACTTCTCTCGGCCGCGCTCACGCCGCAGCCGCCCTCCCGACGCAGCCCGCCTGCGCGCGGCGCGCCACAGATAGCATAGGTTGCGCCGTCTGACAGCAAGGGGCGCCCCCCTTGGGCGCCCTCGGTCCGCGCTGCGGCGCGTCAGGGGGCGGAGACCGGGGCGATCTCCGCTCTGGGCGCCGGGTCGGATCGAGCGGCTTTCGCCAGAGCCGCGAGCGCGGCCTGCCCTTCAGGCTGAATCAGGCCGGCCGACATGATGAGCTTGGCGGCGTCCTCCGGCGTCATCGCCAATTCGATGATGTCGGCGGTCGGCACGAAGAAATAGAAGCCCGTCGTCGGATTGGGCGTGCAAGGCAGAAAGACCGACGTCATGGCGCCGCGTGGCAGGACGTCGCCGACAATCGCCGCCGGCTCGGACGAGATGAAGACGATCGACCAGGCGCCTTTCATCGGAAACTCGACCAGACCGACCTTGCGAAACTGGTTGCCGCCCTGGCTGAACAGGGTCTCGAAAATCTGCTTGGCGCCCTTGTAAACGCCGCGAATCAGCGGCGTGCGATCGACCATCGCTTCGCCGATCCGCCCCAGCGTACGACCGGCGATATTGGCGGCGAAGAAGCCGAGCAGGGTCAGGCCGATCACGACGGTGAGAACGCCGATGCCCGGCACATGGAACGGCAGATAGCTGTCGGGCCAGAGACTCGCCGGCGCGAGCGGCTTGACCCAATTGTCGATCGTGTCGACGACCCACCAGGCGATATAGGCAGTGACTGCGACGGGGCCGAAGATCACCAGACCGGTGAAGAACCACGATCGCAGCCGCGCGATGAGCGAACGGTGAAACGCGCCGCCGGACTTCGCCTCAGAGGTCATCGTCGCTCTCGGATCAGGAAACGCGCGGGCGGTCGCAAACCCGTCGACCCAGCCGCCGCAGAGCCTACTCCACTGCGGACGAGGCCGCTAGATTTCTTGACCGGCCCGGGCTTTTCCGCAATCGAACGGCGCGGAGCGCCGGCGAGGATCGGAAAGTCGCGCGAGCCGTCAGAAGGAATAGCCGACGCTGACCCCGGTGACATTGATGCCGCGGTTCTGCGGGCAATCCGACATGACCGGCTCGCCATTCGAGCCATGCTCGAACGTGGCCATCACGCTCCAATGCGCGTCGAAGCGGTAACCGAGATCGACGCCCATGTGATAAAGCTCACGGCATCCCAGCGCCGTCTCGTTCTTGGGGACGGCGACGAGCTGGCCGTCATGCACAAGGCCGCCGAAAAAGGATTCGGCGAAAAACCGGCCGAAGTTGAGCGTCCATAGCGCGTCGGCATAGGCATAGCTCGTTCGCCCGCCCAGATTGGCGTCGCCGCCGATCCGGAATCGCGGAACGAATAGATCTTCCCAGCCGGAAAGCGCGAAGAACTTGGGAAAAACGAGCGATCCGTTGAAATCGGTCGTGCCCTTCTCCGGTCCGAACGGCGATTCGAAGAAACCGCCGCGAATTTCATAATCCGCCGGATTGTAAAGCGGGACCGCCCCAGGCGTGGGACTGGGTTGCAACGCAACGTCGGCCGCCTGCGCCAGGCTCGAGCCGCTCAGCGCAATCGCCAAGAACAATGCAAATCTCGGCAAAGCGGATCTCCCCCTCGGAAGCCCGTCAAACGACAGGACTTCGTCGCGGCGCCGCCCACGATTCCCTCGCGACGCCGAGGCGTGAGAATCTATCAGTGCATTTGCGAAGCGGCAAGTTACAGACGGCGAAGTTTGTCGCCGCGCCGCGCTCGCTTTTTCAAAGCGCGAGCGTCACTCGACCGTCACGGATTTCGCCAGGTTGCGTGGCTGATCGGCGTCTTTGCCCATGATTACAGCGGTGTGATAGGCGAGCATCTGCACCGTCGCGGCATAGACGATCGGCGCGAAATTGGCGCCGACCTCGGGCATGGGCAAAAAACCGTCGAGTTCGAGCGCGGCTTCTTCGGCCGCGTGCGCCTCGCCGATCAGGATGATACGACCGCCGCGCGCGGCGACTTCCTGCATGTTGGAGACGGTCTTTTCCAGAAGCGCGTCGCGCGGCGCGATGACGACAACCGGCATGTCTTCGTCGATCAGAGCGATCGGCCCGTGTTTCAGCTCGCCGGCGGCGTAGCCTTCGGCGTGAATGTAACTCAGCTCCTTGAGTTTCAGCGCGCCCTCCAGCGCCAGCGGATAGGCGGGGCCGCGGCCGAGATAGAGAACGTCGCGGGCGCGGGCGAGCCGATGGGCGATGTGCTCGATCTGCGGCTCCAGCTTGAGCGTCTGGGCCAGCAGGCCGGGCGCGGCGACCAGTTCGCCCAGCAGCGCCCTTTCCTCGCTTTCGCTCATCGCGCCGCGCGCCCGCGCCAGACCGATGGCGAGACAGGCGATGGCGGCCAATTGGCAGGTGAAAGCCTTGGTCGAAGCCACGCCAATCTCCGGCCCCGCGAGCGTCGGCGCGGCGGCGTCGGCAAGCCGGGCGATCGAGGAGCTCGGCACGTTGACGATGCCGATCGCCTTCGCCCCTTGCGCCTGAGCGTAGCGCAGCGAGGCAAGCGTGTCGGCCGTCTCGCCCGATTGCGAAATGACGATCGCCAGATCGCGCGCTTCGACCGGGGGCTCGCGGTAGCGATATTCGGAGGCGACGTCGATTTCGACCGGCAGACGCGCGAAGCGCTCGATCCAGTATTTGCCGATCAGACCGGCCATATAGGCCGTGCCGCAGGCGATGATCGACACGCGCGAGATGCCCGCCGGATCGACCGGCCAGGCGAAGGGCCGCAGGCGCAGTGCGCTCAGATCGATGTAATGGGCGAGCGTATGGCCGACGACTTCCGGTTGCTCGTGGATTTCCTTGGCCATGAAGTGGCGATAATTGCCCTTCTCGGCCAACAAGCCGCCCGCCGCGCTATGAATGATGCGGCGCTTGACGACGCGATCCTCGGCGTCGCGAAAGACCGCGCCTTCGCGCGTAACGACGACCCAGTCGCCCTCTTCGAGATAGGCGATACGTTCGGTGAAGGGCGCGAGCGCCAGCGCGTCGGAACCCAGATACATTTCGCCATCGCCATAGCCAACGGCAAGCGGCGCGCCCTGGCGCGCGCCGATCAGCAGATTCTCTTCGCCCTCGAAAAGATAGACCAGCGCGAAGGCGCCGCGCAGCCGCTTCAGCGCCGCGCCGACCGCTTCGACCGGGCTTTTGCCAGCCGCCAGTTCGTCATCGACCAGAAAGGCGGCGACTTCGGTGTCGGTCTCGGTCGCAAACTGATGGCCTCGAGCGATCAGTTCCTCGCGCAGCGCGCGGAAGTTCTCGATGATGCCATTGTGGACGACGGCAAGCCGCGGGCTGGCGTGGGGATGGGCGTTGGTCTCGCTCGGCTTGCCATGGGTCGCCCAGCGGGTGTGGCCAATGCCGATCGTGCCGGAAAGGGGCGTCGCCTCGAGCTTGGCTTCGAGATTCTTGAGCTTGCCCTCGGCGCGCAGGCGGGTCAGCCGGCCCTTTTCCAGAGTGGCGATCCCGGCCGAATCATAGCCGCGATATTCAAGCCGCTTCAGAGCCTTCAAGACGTCGGGGGCGACCGGCTTCGCCCCCAGAATGCCGACAATCCCGCACATCAAGCTGTCCGCTTTTGAGAAACCCAGAGCTTCGAATCGCGCTTCTTATCGTTGGGCGCAAGACTTAGGCCAGTCGTTTTGCGTCATTCAAATCACGTTGGGTGAAGGAGTATGAAGGGGTTAAGCCCCTTTCCTCCCCCCGCAGGGGGAGGGGGACCGCGCGAAGCGCGGTGGAGGGGGCTGACGCCCATGATTGCTGGGCCACAATGAATTGCACCGACGATGTCGTCGCTCGTCCCCTCCGGCGGCCGCCGCACTCGTTGCGCTTTCATCTGCAGGCCAGATGGACCGCCAGCGGCGGGCGCGCTTGTCGACCTCGCTGGGCTTCCCCTTCCACCGCGCTTCGCGCGGTCCCCCTCCCCCGCGTTGCGGGGGAGGATAAAATGCGCTCGTCGTTTCGCCTCCGGCTTCGCCTATTTCTTCTTCTTTCGCGCGCGATAGGCCTTGGCCCAGCCCGGCTTGTCGACCTGCCGGGCCCGCGCCAGCGCCAGCGCATCGGGCGCGACATCCTCGGTCACCACCGAGCCGGAAGCGATATAGGCGCCGTCGCCGATCTTGACCGGCGCGACCAGGGCCGAATTGGAGCCGATGAAGGCCCCGGCGCCGATGTCGGTATGGTGCTTATCGAAGCCGTCGTAATTGCAGGTGATCGTCCCGGCGCCGATATTGGCGCCGGCGCCGACCCGCGCGTCGCCGATATAGCTCAGGTGATTGACCTTGGCGCCGGCTTCGACGGTCGCGGCTTTGATCTCGACGAAATTGCCGACCTTCGCCTTGGCGGCAATGTCGGCGCCGGGCCTGAGCCGCGCATAGGGACCGATCGAGGCGAGGCCCGCGACATGCGCGCCCTCCAGATGCGAGAAGGCGTGAATGACGGCGCCGTCGTCGATCCTGACCCCCTTGCCGATGACGACATGGGGCTCGATCGTCACGTCGCGCCCGATGACCGCATCCATCGACAGAAAGACCGTCTCCGGCGCGATCAGCGTCGCCCCGGCGAGCATCGCGTGGCGGCGCAAGCGGCGCTGCATCGCCGCTTCGGCGGCGGCGAGCTGAACGCGATCATTGACGCCCATCGCCTCTTCTTCGGGCGCGATTCGCGCCTCGGCCCGCAAGCCGCGCCGCGTCGCGATCTCGACGAGATCGGTGAGGTAGAATTCCTTCTGGGCGTTGTCGCTGCCGACCGCCTCCAGCATCGACAGCGCCTGAGCGCCCGCGATCGCCATCGGGCCGGCGTTGCAGCGGCGGAT
The DNA here is from genome assembly GCA_004799435.1 of Bradyrhizobium sp. Classification (GTDB taxonomy): domain Bacteria; phylum Pseudomonadota; class Alphaproteobacteria; order Rhizobiales; family Beijerinckiaceae; genus Roseiarcus. The sequence goes on along the minus strand of SSMV01000073.1, from coordinate 11,781 downwards.
CAAGCGCTCCTCGGGCGTCGCGTCCTTCTGTTCGCGAATGGCGACAAGGGCGCCGGCTCGCTCGATCAGGCGCCCATAGCCGGTCGGATCGGCGGCCTCAAAGCCGAGCGCGGCGAGCGCCGCGCCATCGCTTAAGCTCTGGCGCAGCGACGACAGGCTGTGGGCGGTCAAGAGCGGCGTGTCGGCGTAGACGACCAGCACGTCGTCGAAACCGCGGGCGATCGCTTCGCGGGCCGCGAGCGTCGCATGCGCCGTGCCGCGCCGCTCGCGCTGGATAAAAATCTCGGCCTCTGGCGCCAGAGCGCGCGCCGTGGCGGCGACATCCTCGCGCTCGGGGCCGACGACGATGGCGAAGGCGCCCGCCCCCGCCTCGCGCAATGAGGCCAACGCATGGGCGATCATCGACCGGCCGGCGACCTCGTGGAGCGGCTTGGGGGCGGCCGAGCGCATCCGCACGCCCTCGCCTGCGGCCAGGACGACGCCCAGGCAAGCGCGACCCGGAAGTTGCGGCGAATTCATCGCGGTCGTGCTCCTTCGCTCGCCCGCCCGAATGCGTCGGTCGGCGGACGCCGACGAGCGCTTATCAGGCTTTGGCCAAACAGTCGAAAAAGCTGGTCGCGAAAACGCCGGAATCGGCTATAGAAAGGTCGCCGCGCGATGCTCGTTCCACGCCAGGCGGCGTGTGAATACCGTTTTGCGACTGGAAATAACATTGAACCGAGGAGCGGCGCGTCCGCGTGGCGGCGACGCCCGCCGGGTGGGCGCCCGCGAATGAAGAGCGTCATGCCAGAGAGCGCGCGTCGGGATTTCTTGAAGCTGGCCCTCGGCGGGGCATTCGCTGCCGCAAGCGTCGCGCTGGAGCGCGGCGCTTCTGCCGCGTCGATGGCGGCGCCGACGCCCTTTTCCGTCGACAGCCTGCTCGACATGGCGCGCGAACTGGCGAAAGCGCCGTTCAAAGCGCCCGATTCCAACCTGCCCGATCCTTTCGCCAAGCTCACGGCCGAGCAGTATCTCGCCATTCGCCCTGCGCCCAACACGGCGGTGTGGAGCGACGACAAGACCGGTTTCGAGATCGAGCCGCTGCACCGCGGCTTCATCTTCGCCGCGCCGGTCGACATTTACATCGTCGACAATGGTCAGTCGCGCCGGCTCGTCTATGATCGCAGCGCCTTCGATTTCGGCAAGCTGCAGACGCCGGCGAACCTGCCCGACATCGGCTTTTCCGGCGTCAGGGTGCTCGACGCCAGCGACGCTCAGGGCTGGCGCGAACTCGCCATCTTCCAGGGCGCGACGTTCTTTCGCAGCCTCGCGCGCGGTCAGTCCTATGGCCTTAACGCGCGCGGCCTGTCGATTCGCACCGGCGACGCACAGGGCGAGGAATTTCCGCTGTTTCGCGCCTTGTGGATCGAGCGGCCGACCGTGGCGGTCGACGCCCTCACGATCCATGCCCTGCTCGATTCGACAAGCGTGACGGGCGCGTTTCACTTCACCCTGCGTCCGGGCGAAGCGACGATCATCGACACGCAACTGACGCTGGTCGGGCGCGTCGCCGTCGATCGCCTCGGCTTGAGCCCGATGACCTCCACCTATGTCTTCGGCCCGCTCGATCACCATCGCACCGACGACGCGCGCGCCGCCGCCTATGATATTGGCGGCCTCCAGATCCTCACCGGCGCCAATGAATGGCTGTGGCGGCCGATCGCCAGCCGCGACACGCTGCAAATCTCCGCCTTCGCCGACAAGAACCCGCGCGGTTTCGGCCTGCTGCAACGAGCGCGCACGCTCGACACATTCTATGACGACGACGCGCGCTGGGAGATGCGGCCCTCGCTGTGGATCGAGCCGATCGGCGACTGGGGCGAGGGCGAAGTCATCCTGCTCGAAATTCCCTCCAATTCCGAATTCAACGACAATGTCATCGCCCAGTGGCGACCGAAGGCGAATTTGGAGGCCGGGGCGACGATTTCCTTCGCCTATCGCCAGTTCTGGTGCTGGACGCCGCCGGCGCGGCCCTCGCTCGCGACCGTCGTCAGCTCGCGGGGCGGCAAGATCGGCAAGCGTCTGCGCTTCTCGGTTGAATTCGCTTCCGATCTCTTCGCCGATCCGCAGAAAGCGGCGCAGATCACCGCCGATGTCGCCGCCGCGCCCGGCCAGGTCGTCGCGACGCAAATCTTTCCCTATAAGGATCGACGCTCGATCCGCGTGGTCTTCGACGTCGAGCCCGGTTCGGAGCCCTTTTCGGAGATGCGCTTGCTGCTCAAGACGGCCGATCAGCCGATGAGCGAAACATGGCTGTATCGTTGGACAGCCTGACGCCGCCTTCGCCCCCCGAGCCGGCGACGCCGCGCGAGGCGCCGCTGGCGATGCCGGTGCAGTCGCTGCGCCGGTTCAACCGCCGCACGCGGCGCGGCTGGACCCAGCCAAGCCATATGCGCACGCCATGGCTGGCGCGCCTGTCGATCTTTGGCGGCGCGGCCGCGTTGACGCTCTATGGCGCGCGCGAAATGTACGGGGTCGTCGAAGTCGGCGAGATCACGCTGCTCGAATGGGCGCTGGTCGTGCTGTTCGTCATCACCTTTTCCTGGATTGCGTTTGCTTTCATGGCGAGCGTCTATGGCTTCGTCGCGCTGCTGCGCGCCCCACGCCTCGGCCCCCTGCCGGAGCGCCTCGAGGGCAAGACGGCGGTGGTGATGCCGATCTACAATGAGGCGCCGGCCCGCGTCTTCGCAGCGATTCAGGCGATCTGCGAAGACGTGCGCGCGACCGGGCTCGGCGACGCGTTCGACTATTTCTTCCTCTCCGACACCACCAACCCGGATGTCTGGATCGCCGAAGAGCGCGCGTTGCTGGCGCTGCGCGAGCGTCTGCCGGGCGAACGTTTCTACTATCGCCACCGGCGCAAGAATGTCGCGCGCAAGGCTGGCAATATCGGTGATTTCGTCATGCGCTGGGGCGCGGCCTATCCGCAGATGCTGGTGCTCGACGCCGACAGCGTGATGTCGGGCGAAACGGTCGTGCGCCTCGCCGCCGCGATGGAGGGCGACCCCGACGCCGGCATGATTCAGAGCCTGCCGCTCATCATCAATCGCAACACCTTCTACGCGCGCCTGCAACAATTCGCTGCGCGCATCGCCGGGCCGGTGCTGGCCTGCGGGCTGGCGGCCTGGATGGGGCGCGACGGCAATTACTGGGGCCACAACGCCATCATCCGCACGCGGGCTTTCGCCGACCATTGCGGCCTGCCCAACCTGCCCGGCAAGCCGCCGTTCGGCGGCCACATCCTCAGCCATGATTTCGTCGAGGCGGCGCTGATCCGGCGCGCCGGCTGGGCCGTCTATATGCTGCCGACGCTCGGCGGCTCATTTGAAGAAAGCCCGCCGTCGCTGATCGATCTCGCCGCGCGCGACCGACGCTGGTGCCAAGGCAATCTGCAACACAGCCGGATCGTCTCGGCCAGCGGTCTCGTCGTCGCCTCGCGCCAGCATCTGCTCAACGGCATTTTCGGCTATCTCGCCTCGCCGCTGTGGATGGCGCAATTGCTGATCGGCATTGTGCTGGTGCTGCAGTCGAAATTCATCCGTCCAGAATATTTCACCGCCGAATTTTCCCTGTTCCCGACTTGGCCGCGTTTCGACTACATACGCGCGCTGAATCTTTTCGAGCTGACGATCGCGGTCCTGCTCGCGCCGAAAATCTTCGGCCTGATCGCCGCCTGTGTCGACGGGCCGACCCGACGCGGCTGCGGCGGGGCGATCCGCCTCGTCGTCTCGAGCGTCATCGAAATTCTTGTCTCCTCGGCGCTCGCTTCGATCATGATGGTCATTCAGTCGGGCGCCGTGCTGCAAATCATGTTTGGCAATGACACCGGCTGGAACCCGCAGCGGCGCGACGACGGCTCGGTTTCGTTCGCCAGCATCGTGCGTCGCCACCGCTCGCACACTTTGCTGGGCGTCGTCACGCTCGTCGCCGCCGGTCTCCTGTCGCCATCCCTGGTGATCTGGATGTCGCCGACGATCGCCGGCCTCATTCTTTCGATTCCGCTCTCCTGGGCGAGCGGACAATTGTCGATCGGCGTCGGCCTGCGCCGTCTCGGCCTGCTCGCAACGCCGGAGGAAACCAGCGTCCCGCCGGTCGTCGCCCGTTCCAACGCGCTCGCCGCCGAACTCCAGCGCAGCGGCCGCGACGGTGACGACGGCTTAAGGGCGATCGCGCTCGATGAAGCGTTTCGACAGACCCACGAGGCCTTCCTGCCCGATGCTGGCCGGCGTCGGCGCGGCGAAATCGAGGTCGAGGAGGCCGTCGCCGCCGCCAAGCTCAATGACGCCCAGTCGCTCGAGGACGCCAACACTTGGCTCAAGCGCAAGGAGCGGCTGGCGGTGCTCGGCGATCGCGCGCTGATCGCCATGCTGGCGCGTCTGCCCGAACGCAGCGAGGCGCCGGGCGAGACGAGCGCCGAGACGCAGCGGGTGGACGATCAGGCGCTTTGACGCGTTGTGCGATCGAAGAGCGGAAAGGCGATAAGCCCCGCGAGAAAGCCGCCGACATGGGCGAGCCAGGCGATCGGCGCCTCGGAAGCCCCGAGCGATTGCGCGCCGGCGCCAAATAGAAGATTGGTCCCCATCCAGATGGCGATGAAGGTGACCGCGCGTCTTTGGCGAAGCAGGTCGATGAGGCGCGCCGCTGGCGCCTGATCGGCGCCCTGTTCGTCATCGGGCGAGCGCCCTGCCGGCGAACCGAGCGAAGCGCCGGGCTGAAAGACGAATCGGGTCGCGGCGCCCATCAGGCCGGAATCGGCGGCCGAAGCGCCGACCAGCGGCGTGAAGTCCATCGCATAGAAGGCCCAATGGGTCAGCGCGCCGGCGATCGCCGTGAAGGCGAAAAACAAGAGAAAGCGAATTGACCCAAATCGACGCGCGACCGGCGGCCCGAAGGCGAGCATCCAGATCGCGTTGAGACTGACATGCGTCCATGACCCGTGAAGAAAGGCGTAGGTGAGGACCGTCCAGATCGCCCCACCATGCTGGCGGATCAACAACGCCTCGGCGAGCGCGTCGGGATCGGTGTTGACCCGCGCCAGCAGCGCGGCGAGCCGGTCATGCGAGATCGCCAAACTCAGCCGCAGCGGCTGAAAGGCAAAGAGGCTCATCACTCGGTCTTGCGTGTCCGGCGAGAGAATGCTGAACGCGCCGTAAGCGCCGATAAGCGTCGCCAGCACGGCGACGACGACGGGGGGAATGGCGAAGATCGGCTCGCGTCGGCGATCGCGCGGTTCATCCTCTGACGGCGGCAGATCGGTCATTCTCGACGCTCACCCAAGCGGGAGGAAGGCTTAGCAAGCGCGCCGCCCGCGCGGGAGGGCGGGGAGACGCGCAAATGAAAAGGGAGAGCCCTACGGGCTCTCCCTTGTCGATTGGCGCCCTGCACGGCGGACGCCGAAGATTTCAAAGTCGCCTCCCGGCGGCGGAGCTTCCGCCGGATCGAGGCCCCGATCTCGCGACGCCTGCGCCGGAGCGGGGCGCGACGGCGTCGCCTGTTTGTCAACACAGCGACTATGCGCGCACGCCAGGTCCGAGGCAATCGCGTCCTTAGCTTATTCTTAACGCGACCGGCCCAAGTCGCCCGACCCCGGAAAGTCGCGTGACCCCGGAAGCCACAATCTCCCTGGCACATCCCCTGCAACTTTTGCGATGCGCCGCCGGCGACGTCCCGAATTGGGACGACTGGCGGCCGGAGATCGCCATGAAACTCGCCGCCAGCCGGGAACTCTTCGCTTATTGGGACGGCTTGCGCGGGGCGCGCAGCGCGCCCGAACGTAACGACGTCGATCCGGGCGCGATTCGTAGCGTGCTCGCCGACACGTTCATTCTCGAATATGACGCCGCGCGCGGCTTTCCGCTGCGGATCGTCGGCACGCGCACCAACGCCCTGTTCCTCACCGAATTGCGCGGCCGCCCGTTTCTCGACCTTTGGCGTCCGGCCGATCGCGCGGAAATCGCCGCGATTCTCGCCGCGCTCGCCAACGAAGCGCAGCCCTTTCTTCTCGGCGCCAGCGCCGCGCCGGCCGGCTTTCCGCCCGTCGATGTCGAACTGATCCTGCTGCCGCTGCGTCACCATGGCGACACGCATGCCCGCGCGCTCGGCTGCTGCGCGCCGCATGGCGCGCCGCAATGGCTTGGCCTGGCCGCGATCGAGACGCTGACGCTGCGCACATTGCGGGCGCTGACGCAGGCCGACCGCGCGGAGGATTCGCTCAGCGGCGATTCCCCCCAGACCCAAGGATTCGCGCGCTCAGCGCGATCGGAGCGACGCGGCCATCTTTACCTCCTTGCGCCCGGCGAACGGAACGCCAGCAACGCCGCGCGATAGGCGCGACGTAAGCCTCCGTTAACTGCATTCGCATTAGGATTTGCCAGTTGTGTTGCGGTGTAATCTGCAACCTACGCGCGAATAGCCCCGACGGGGGCGGTCTGGCGGATCCAGGAGTACGCCGAGGTGAAAGCGGCCACAGCATTCGCGATCGACGCCAGCCGCCATGAGAAGCGGCGGCATCAGCGCGTCAAGGTTCGCCTCACCGGACAATTCATGCGTCAGGATCGGCAGGAATTTCCCTGTGCGACGATCGACATTTCGCCCGGCGGCATCGCCTTTGAGGCCGAGGCCAGCGGCGAAATCGGCGAGCGCATCATTGCCTATCTCAATCAGATCGGCCGCGTCGAAGGTTCGGTGACCCGCCATTTCTATGGCGGCTTCGCCATTCAGATGAAGCTGCCGCCGCTCAAGCGCGAGAAGCTCGCCGACCAGCTGACCTGGCTCGCCAATCGTCAGATCCTCGGCATGCCCGAGGATCGTCGCCACGAGCGAATCGAGCCGCGCAACCGCTCGACGACGCTGACGGTGGCGGGCGGACGCCAGCATCTGGCGCGCATCGTCGACGTTTCGCGCTCCGGCGCCGCGCTCACCGTCGACGCCGAGCCGGCGATTGGCGCTCCGGTCAGCGTCGGTTCGCGCCCCGCGCAGGTGGTGCGCCATTTCGCGGGCGGGATCGCGGTCGAGTTCAACCGGCTCATCCCCGAAGACATGTTCGACGATTCGATCCGGCTCTGATCGGGCTTGGACTCGAAAAGATCGCTTGCCTCGAATTGTCGGCATTTCTTTACGGGTCCGGCAAATCGGCGCGGCTTAGGTTGCCTCACTGACCTCGTATTCGAAGCCGAACTCGTCCCCCAGTTCCGCTTCGCTCTTGGGCCGGCCGTTTGCGCCGGCCCTTTTTTTATTCGATCGGCTTCAGGCCGGCGGCGAATCGCCGCCCGTTTTCGACGTAATTGGCGGCCGAGCGCATGAGGCCGGCGACAGCCGCGTCGTCGAGCGTCCGCTTGACGACGGCCGGCGCCCCGACGATCAGCGAACGATCGGGAAAGCTCTTGCCCTCGGCGACCAGCGCCCCCGCCCCGACCAGACAGAACCGACCGATCCTCGCGCCGTTGAGCACGATCGCGCCCATGCCGATCAGCGAGCCGGCGCCGATCGTGCAGCCGTGCACGATCGCATTGTGTCCGATCGTGCAGTCTTCCTCGATGGTCAGGGGAAAGCCCATGTCGGAATGCAGCGTCGCGCCGTCCTGAATATTGGAGCGCGCTTTCACCGTCATGCGCTCGTTGTCGCCGCGCAGCGTCGCGCCGAACCACACGCTGCAATCTTCGCCAAGCGCGACGTCGCCGATCACGCTGGCGTTGGGCGCAATCCAATATCGCCCTTCGGCCGGCAATGAGGGGCAGCGGTCGTGTAAAGCGTAGAGCGGCATCCTCGTTGAGCTCCGGCAGACACTTGCCTGCAGACACTTGCCTGCAGACACTTGCCTGCAGACACTTGCCTATAGCGCGGCGACCGTCCACGGCCTATCCCGGCGACGGGCGAGATTCGCTTGTCGCCGCCGACGGAGCTTACTATGCGCTCGCGCGTTCTCGCCTCGCTCGCCGCGCTCGTCGCCCTCGCCGTCATTGGCGCCGGCGGCTATGTCATCCTGCGCCTCGCTGGCCCGGCCTCAGGCCCAGTCACGCTGACTGTCGGCGCCGAGCGATTGCGCTTTTCGAGCGCCTATCTGCGCCAGAACGCCGGGGGCAGCGCGGAACTGGTCGTTTTCTTTCCCGACTTCGCGCCGGCGGCCAATCTTGGCGACGTCACCGACAAGACCGATCTCGCCAATCGCTTCGCGCGGATTGTCTTCGTTACTGTCGCGTCGGCCGATCCGGCGGTCGATCCGGCGGAGCGAACCGAGCGCCTCTATCAGCGATTCCTGAGCGAGAATTCCTGGAGCCAGCCGGGCGGGCTGGTCGGACGCACCTTCGCCGACGACAGTCCTTTCGCCGGCGACGAGCTCTTCTACGTCGCGCCGGAAGGGCGGGAATTCTCCGCGCGCTGTCGCCTGCCCGATCCGCAGGGCAAGGTTCCCAACATCTGCAACGCAGATTTCAGGCTGGGCGATCTCGATATCGGCTTGCGCTTTTCGTCGGAATTGTTGCCGCAGTGGCGCGCGCTGAAAGACGGCGCGCGGGCCATGATCGAGGCCGCCAAACGGTAAACGCCTGGGGCCTTGGCGTCAGAGGTCCTCGAGATCGAAATCGAGGATCGCCATTTGCAGCGTGTAGCTGCTTCCCGCCGGATTGTCGGCCGAGACGACGCCGAGAAAATCTTCGCCATTGTTGAGTTCGACCGAGTCGGTCTTCTTCATCCGGCCGACGACCCTCAGTTTGTCGTTCTCGAACAGGCGACGCAGATAATCCTGAATCGTCGCGCGATCGACCGGGATTTTCATCTCGAAGGAAAACGAGCGGTCGCCATCCTCATCGTCGACCGTAAGCGCCCCGAGCTTGCGCTCGCCCAGCGACACGTCGGCGCCATCGCCGTCGCGTCCGCTCAGCGTCACCGTCAGGCCCGGCGCGCCGAAGGACCGGCGCAGATGGGCGCGCAGCCTGAGAATTTCGTCTTTAGTCATTGTCGCCCCCGCGTTGGCGGCCGCGCTTTGCCATGAATGGCGCGAACCGGCAAGCGCCGTCCCGCGCCTTAATACTCGAGACTCTTTTCGGCGAGGATTTGGTTCATGTCGCGCGCCGGTTCGGCGCAGCCAGCCTCGCCGACGATGCGCGCCGGCACACCGGCCACTGTCTTGTTATGCGGCACTGGCGCCAGCACGACCGAGCCGGCCGCGACCCGCGCGCAATGGCCGACCTCGATATTGCCGAGGATTTTCGCACCCGCGCCGATCAGCACGCCGTGGCGAATCTTCGGATGGCGATCGCCGATCTCCTTGCCGGTGCCCCCCAGCGTGACGCCTTGCAGGATTGACACGTCGTCGTCGATCTCGGTCGTCTCGCCGACCACCAGACCGGTGGCGTGATCGAGGAAGACGCCTTTGCCGATCCGCGCGGCCGGGTTGATGTCGACGTCGAAAACCGACGAGGCGCGGCTCTGCAGATAGAGCGCGAAATCGCGGCGTCCGGCGCGCAGCAGCGCATGCGCGAGGCGATGGGTCTGCAGGGCGTGAAAGCCCTTGAAATAGAGCAAGGGCTCCATCATCCGCATGCAGGCCGGATCGCGATCGGCCACCGCGATGATGTCGGCGCGGAAGGCTTCGCCGATCGTCGAATCGCGCGCGACCACATCCTCATAGACCTGACGGATCAGCGCGCTTGGCGCATCGGGATGATCGAGCCGGTCGGCGACGCGATGCACAACCGCGCTCTCCAGCGTGTCGTGATTGAGCACGACGCGGGCGAGGAAAGCCGCCATCACCGGGTCGCCGCGCGCCGCGTCCTCCGCCTCCAGGCGGATGCGCGCAAACAAGGGGTCGCCGGTGATGCTGACCACCCGGGCCCTGGAACCTTGCGCCATGACGGGTCTCCGTGCGCCGCTGCAAAACGACGGCTAGTTACCACAACGGGTCGCCAAATCGAAGCGGCGCCCGATTAACCTTGACTTGAGAGGCGCTTCGCTGCGGCGCGGGCCGGCCACATGCGCGCCAACACATCGTCGCGCCGGACGAAGGCATGCCAGAGCGCGGCGGATATGTGGAGCGCCAGCGCGGCGCAAAAGGCCCAGGCGAGCCAGAAATGGACCGCGCCGGCGGCGCGGCCAAGCGCGGCGTCGCGCGGGACGAGCGACGGCCAATCGAACAGGCCGAACCATGGCGCCGCATGGCCGCCGGCGACCGAGTTCACATAGCCGCTGAGCGGCATGGCGATCATCAGCGCATAAAGCGCGACATGAACGATGTCGGCGGCGATGCGTGTCGCCCAGCCGAGCGCCGAGGACGGTGGCGGCGCGCCCACCGCGAGGCGATAGGGTAGCCGCAACACGATGAGCGCCAGCGCCGTCATGCCAAGCGATTTGTGGATTGTCAGCAGCGCTTCGCGCAGATCGGTGCGGGGCAATAACGCACAGGTGATTCCCAGCCCAATGGCGGAAAGGATGACCGCCGCCATCGCCCAATGGAGGCTTCGCTGCACGAGGTCGTAGCGCTGGGCGGGGCGGATTGCGCCGAATCGCGCGTGGGTGATGCTCGCCATTCGTGTCTCTCTCGCTTTGCCCAGCCCAGTTTGCCCAGCCCAGGAATCGTGACGCGCAAGCGCGCCGACAATGCGGCGCGAGGCCGCGCCCAAGATGGAGGAACGCGCGCAAAGCGCATGTGGCGCCGAGCTCTCACGAAGCTTTGAAGTAAAAGCGCTGTGGCGGCGCCAAGCTGGACGACTCCGAACGACGCCGCGGGATCGGCCCGACGACTGTGACAATCGCGCAACGCCCGCGAATATCTTCGCCCGGCAACAGCGGATGCTCGCCGTAGCGCCGGCCTCAAACCCGGCGACGGAAAGCGCGCCACAAATCGCCGAGCCGGTCTCTAGCGCCTTGTCGGACAATGAATTCTGGCGTCGGCCGCGCCTTCGCAGGGCGAAAAAGGGGCGAAACCGGGCATTGTTGGGGCGGCCGGCGAGGGCCGACCCATCCCCCGCGCATCGTCCTGGCTCCCTTGACGGGGTCCGGGGGCGCGCTTAACGCTTAGGTAACGTTTGGATTGTTGGCAAAATTCCAAAAAATATCCGTCGTTTGCGAGGGGGCCAGTTTCATGCGCAACACACTGCTGATCTCGGCGGGCGCTTTGACAATGTCAGCCGGGGTTGCCTTGGCCACTCCGCCGGCGCCGGTTCCGATGCCGGTATTCACCTGGACCGACTGCTATGTCGGCGCGCACGCTGGCGCGGACTCGGGCCATTCGAGCTGGTCGAACGTGCCGACGTTCGGATCGGTCGGCATGGGCACCAACGGCGCGATTGCCGGCGGACAGGCTGGTTGCAACTATCAGATGCAGCAATTCGTGATCGGCGCCGAAGGCGAGCTCTGGGGCTCGACCCTCGCCGGTTCGACGTCGCGTTTCCTCGGTGGCGAAGGCGGCGGCACCTATATCTTTAGGACGAAGTCGAATTTTGCCGGCGACGTGGCCGCGCGCTTCGGCTTCGCATTCGACCGTGTGCTGCTGTTCAGCAAGGTCGGCGTGGCCTGGGCCCATTATAGCTTCAGCGTGGACGGTCCGTTCACGTTCAGTCCCGACACCGGCAGCTCGACCTATTCCGGTCTGTTGCTTGGCCTCGGCGCTGAATTTGCGATTGATGCGCATTGGAGCATCAAGGCCGAATATGACTACATCAATTACGGCGGCAAGAATATTGCGATGTATCAGAGCAACGGGGTGCTCGGGATCACGCCGACCATCGCCAACACCGAGAACATCTT
>SSMV01000072.1 GCA_004799435.1 Bradyrhizobium sp. | reverse complement strand
CGGCCGCTCGCAGGGCGCTTTCGATCACGGTCAGGGCGAATTGTCGGACGCCGCTTCGGCGCTCGACTGGGCGCAGTCCATTAGCCCCGAGGCGCGCGCCTGCTGGATCGCCGGCGTGTCGTTCGGCTCGTGGATCGGCATGCAATTGCTGATGCGCCGGCCGGAGATCGAGGGCTTCATCTCGATTGCGCCGCCGGCCAACCGCTTCGATTTCAGCTTTCTCGCCCCCTGCCCGTCGTCGGGTCTGTTCGTTCATGGCGACAAGGATCGCGTCGCGCCGCTCAAGGAAGTGCAGGCGCTGATCGAAAAGCTGAAGACGCAAAAAGGCATCGCCATCGAACATGCGGTGATCGCCAACGCCAACCACTTTTTCGAAGATTGCATGGAAGACCTTCAGGAGACGGTCGGGGTCTATCTCGACAAGCGCCTGGGCATGCCGCGACACGCGCCGGCGCCCGCGCGCAAGGATCGCGCCAAGAGCCCGCCCGCCGCCAAAGGCTGAATTTCCAAAGGTGGGAATCCCAAAGGTTGAGAGTCCATTGTCGCTGATCACGACGACGTCAGAGCTGAAGCTCGCCTGCAGCCGCCTCGCCCGCCATCCCTTCGTCACGGTGGACACCGAGTTCCTGCGCGAGACGACCTTCTGGCCGATCCTTTGCGTCGTTCAGGTCGCCTCCGACGACGAAGCGCTGGCGATCGACGCGCTCGCCCCCGATCTCGATCTCGCGCCGCTGCTCGATCTGATGGCCGACGCAAATGTGGTGAAGGTCTTCCATGCGGCGCGCCAGGACGTCGAAATCTTCTGGAAGCTCGCCGGCCTGGTGCCGGCCCCGATGTTCGACACCCAGGTCGCGGCGATGGTGTGCGGCTATGGCGATCAAGTGTCCTATAGCGAGCTGACGCACTCGATCTGCAAAGTGTCGATCGACAAATCGTCGCGCTTCACCGACTGGGCCCGCCGGCCACTCGCCCAGGCGCAAATCGACTACGCGATCGGCGACGTCACCTATCTGCGCGACATCTATCGCGCGCTGGTCGCGGAGCTCGAGAAATCGGGACGGCGCTCCTGGCTCGACGATGAGATGAAGGTGCTCACTTCCGCCGCGACCTATGAGCAGAATCCCGAGCAGGCCTGGGAGCGCTTCAAATCGAGGGCGCGCAAGCCGCGCGATCTCGCCGTCTTGATGGACCTGGCCGCCTGGCGCGAGTCCGAGGCGCAGAGCCGCGACGTGCCGCGCTCGCGTGTGCTCAAGGACGACGTGCTGATCGAGGTCGCGCTCGCCGCGCCGCGCAGCCGCGAGGCGCTCGGAAACTTAAGAGCCTTTCCGCGCGGCATGGAGCGATCGAAAGCGGGCGACGAAATCCTCGCCGCGGTCGAGCACGGCCTGGCGCGCGATCCCCAGACGCTGCCGCGCCTGCAACGCGAACGTCGCAACGGCGGCGGCTCGGCCGCGACGGTCGAACTGCTGAAAGTGCTGCTGCGCCAGGTCAGCGACGAAAGCGGCGTGGCGAGCAAGATGATCGCCACCGTCGAGGATCTGGAGGCGATCGCCGCCGACGACCGGGCCGACGCGCCGGCGCTGCACGGCTGGCGGCGCAAGCTGTTTGGCGAGCGCGCCCTCGAACTCAAACGCGGCGATCTCGCGCTGACCGTCGAGAACGGACGCGTCGTCGTGCTGGAATGGCGCGACGGCAAGGAAGCGGCGACCGGCTGAGGGCTGCGAACAGAACGAGTTCTTTTCTTGCGCGCCGGCTGGCCGTGATAGGCTGAGGCAATCTCGAATCACTGGCGGCGGAGCGAATGACCGACGACCTCTTTGGCGGCGCTGGAGCGCCGCGCCGCAAATCATCGCCGCCGGTCAAGGGCAGACCGGCGCGCCCCGGCCCGCTCGGCGAAGCCGAATACAACGCCGCTTCGATCGAAGTGCTCGAAGGCCTGGAACCGGTGCGCCGGCGCCCCGGCATGTACATTGGCGGCGCGGATTCCAACGGCATGCATCACCTCTTCGCCGAGGTGATCGACAATGCGATGGACGAGGCGGTCGCCGGCCACGCCACCTATATCGAGGTCTCGCTGGAGGATGGCGGCTGGCTGTCGGTCGCCGACAATGGCCGCGGCATGCCGATCGACGCGCATCCAAAATTTCCGGGCAAGTCGGCGCTCGAAATCATCATGACCAAGCTGCATGCGGGCGGCAAATTCGATTCCGGCGCCTATGAGACCTCCGGCGGCTTGCATGGCGTCGGCGTCTCGGTCGTCAACGCGCTTTCCGAACGCACCGAGGTGGAGGTGGCGCGCGGCCAGACCCTCTATCGCCAGGTTTTTGAGCGCGGCCTGCCGGTCACCAAGCTGGAGATCGTCGGCAAAGCCCCCAATCGCCGCGGCACCCGCGTCCGCTTCCGGCCCGACGAGCAAATCTTCGGCAAGCAGACGCATTTCGAGCCGGCGCGCCTTTTCAAGATGACTCGCGCCAAGGCCTATCTGTTCGGCGGTGTCGAAATCCGCTGGCGCTGCGCGCCTGCCCTCCTCGACCCGAACGGCAAAATTCCCGCCGAAGCGACATTTCATTTTCCCGGCGGGCTCAAGGACTATCTCGCCGTCGACATCGAAGGCCAGGACCTGGTCGTCGATCAGGTCTTCACCGGCAAGGTCGAAAAGGAAGGCAAGCACGGCTCGGTCGAATGGGCGGTCACCTGGGTCACGGTCGAGGATGGCTTCGTCCATTCCTATTGCAACACCATTCCGACGCCGGACGGCGGCACGCATGAAGCGGGATTGCGCGGCGCGTTGCTGCGGGGCCTGAAGGATCATGCCGAGCGGATCGGCCAGTCGAAGCGCGCCGCCGCGCTGACCGCCGACGACGTGATGAGCGGCTGCGCCGCCCTGATCTCGATCTTCATTCGCGAGCCCGAGTTCCAGGGGCAGAACAAGGGCCGCCTGCAGACCGTCGAGGCGGCGAAGCTGGTCGACGCCGCGGTGCGCGACGCCTTCGACCATTGGCTGGCGGCCGCGCCAAGTCAGGCCGCCAAACTCTTAGATTTCGCGCTTGAGCGGGCCGACGAACGCGCGCGTCGCAGAATGGAAAAAGACGTCGCCCGCAAAGCGGCGACGCGCAAGCTGCGGCTGCCGGGAAAGCTCGCCGATTGCACCAACACTTCGGCACAAGGCTCTGAACTGTTTATCGTCGAAGGCGATTCCGCCGGCGGTTCGGCAAAGCAAGCGCGCGATCGCGCAAGCCAGGCCGTGCTGCCCTTGCGCGGCAAGATTCTCAACGTCGCCTCGGCGACGCGCGACAAGCTGGCGCAAAACCAGCAGCTCGCCGATCTCATTCAGGCGCTCGGCGTCGCGGCCGGCGCGCAATATCGCTCGAGCGACCTGCGCTACGACAAAATCATCATCATGACCGACGCCGACGTCGACGGCGCCCATATCGCGTCTCTGTTGATCACCTTCTTTTTCCGCCAGACGCCGAGGCTGATCGAAGACGGCCATCTCTATATCGCCGTGCCGCCGCTCTATCGGCTGACCCAGGGCGCCAAGTCGCTCTATGCGCGCGACGACGCCCACAAGGCCGCGCTGGTCAAGACGGGCTTCACCGGGCGCGGCGCGATCGAGGTCAGCCGCTTCAAGGGTCTGGGCGAAATGTCGATGCGCGATCTGCGCGACACGACCATGGACCCGGCCAAACGCGCCCTGCTGCGCGTGGCGCCGGTCGGCGAGGACGATAGCGAGACGGCGGACGCCGTCGAACGGCTGATGGGCAGCCGCCCCGAGCCGCGCTTCGCTTTCATCCAGGAGCGCGCGCCCAACGCGACGGAACTCGTGGACATATAGCGAGGTCGGCAAGAGTTCTTTTACCTTGCCGAACGTAAGATTCCTTGTGGCGGCGCAGCGAAACGCCGCTCGCAGGGGATTTTCGAAAAATGTTCGACTGGCTGGGTTGGCTTAAACGGCTGGAATTCACTGCTCTGGCCGCAATGGCGATCGCCGGCCTGTGCATCATGGTCGGCCAGAGCGCCCAACGCTTTGCCGAGCAGACCACGCCCCATGTTATCCGCCTGGCCGGTTCGTCCGACGCCGGAGCGACTTCCCGCCTCAGCGTGATCGATTATGCCTCGACCGGCTCCATCGGGGGCCGCACGGTCGTGCTTTCTCCCTGCAAAAGCTCGGATTGATCTTCCGGACGGCGGGAACGAAACGCTAAGACCGGGCGTTACAGCGCCGCGCGAATGCCCAATAGACGGTCTGGCGGATTTGCGGCGGATAGGTTACGATATCGTCCTGGGCATTGCCGCCGTGCGCAGCGGCTGGCCGGGCTTTGATGGGGCGGGCGACGTGTTTCGGATATGGTCCGCTCCCACGCGAACGGCGGGCGAGGCGATCGTATCGGCGATCTCGAAGCGCCATTGGGGCGCCGAGGCGAGAAACAGCGCGTGAGCGGATCGTTTCCCCTATCGTCGGCTGAAGCGCGGAGCATGCTTCCTCACCTTTCAATCGATCACGACCCATCGGGGTTCGCCGCTGGCGGCGCATCACGCACCGGCGACGTTTGCGCTGGATCTAGGACTTTATCGGGCGGAGAAGACGTTTCACATGAGCAAGGGTAAAGACTTTCGCGCGCCTCGCAAGCGCGGTTTCGACGACGACGGGCCTATGCCCTACGAGCCGAAGACGCGCACCCCGCGCGCCTTTGGCGGCGTTCCGGATGGCGGCTTCGGCGGCGGCCCGCCCATGGGCGGCGGGATGCCTTCGACGGGCGCGGCGGCCGGTCCCACGGTGGACGCGGTCGTCAAATGGTTCAAGGCGGACAAGGGCTATGGATTCGTCGAGCTGGCCAATGGCCAGGGCGACGCTTTTCTGCACGCCAATGCGCTGCACGCTTCCGGCCATGACTCGGTGCCAGCCGGCGCCAAGCTCAAGGTCGTGGTGGGCGCCGGCGCTAAAGGGGCGCAGGTCACCCGGGTGACGGAGGTTGACGCCTCCAGCGCCGTCGAACAGCGCCCGCAGCGTTCGTTCGGCGACGCGCCGCGCCCGCCCCGTCGCGTGCAGCCCGATCCGTCGAGCGCGGTCGAGCTTGGCGGCAAGGTGAAGTGGTTCGACGACACCAAGGGCTTCGGCTTCGTGGCGAGCGACGACGGCGGCAAGGACGTCTTCGTTCACATCTCGATCCTGGGTCCGGCCGGCATTTCGCGGCTGGCCGAAGGTCAGCATGTGAACATGCGCGTCGTCGACACGCCGAAAGGCCGCGAGGCGATTTCGATCTCGCTGTAATCGGTCGGTCCACCCGCCCGGCCCGCCCGCCGCCTTTGGCGTGCGGGCCTATTGGCTTTGGCGAAGAGTTCTGGCAGTCCGGCTTTGGAGCCTCCTTCCCAGCCGGAGCGCCTATGCGACCCTCGCGCGACATCAGCCGCCTGATCGAAATCATGGCGGCGCTCAGGACGCCGCAATCGGGCTGTCCCTGGGATCTCGAACAGTCCTTCGCCACCATCGCGCCCTATACGCTCGAAGAGGCCTACGAAGTCGCCGACGCGATCGAGCGCGGCGACTTCGCCAATCTGCGCGAGGAGCTCGGCGATCTGCTTTTGCAGGTCGTCTTTCACGCCCGCATGGCCGAAGAGGAAGCGCGTTTCGACTTTGGCGACGTGGTCGAAGCGATCACCCGTAAGCTCATTCGCCGCCATCCCCATGTCTTCGGCGACGCGCGCGACCTTTCGAGCGAGGAGGTCAAGGCGCTGTGGGGCCGGATCAAGGCCGAGGAGAAACGCGAACGTGCGGAGGCCCGTCGCGCCGCCGGCCTGACGCCCGACGAGGCCGCCGGGACGCTTGCCGGAGTGCCGCTCGCCATGCCGGCGCTGACCCGCGCGCTCAAGCTGCAGGAGAAAGCCGGCAAGGTCGGCTTCGACTGGAACGATCCGCGCGCCGTGCTGGCGAAATTGCGCGAGGAGATCGACGAGGTCGAGGCCGAACTCGCCGAGGGCGACGCCGACCGGGTCGCAGGCGAGGTGGGCGATCTCATGTTCGCCCTCGTCAATCTTGCGCGCCATCTGCATGTCGATCCCGAGGCGGCGCTGCGCGGCGCCAACGCCAAATTCACGCGACGCTTCGCCCATATCGAAGCGCGGCTCGGCGCAGCAGGGCGCACCACCGCCGAGGCGACGCTCGAAGAGATGGAAGCGCTATGGGGCGAGGCCAAGCGGCGCGAAAACGCTGCGACCAAATGAGACGCGGCGTCGGTCCGGCTTAAGCCGCTTCGTCGACGACGACCAGAAATTCGGTTTCTTGCGGCGTATGCGGGGCAAGCGCGGTGCGCTCTTCGTCCGCCCATGACGCCAATCGGACAACGCGCGCCAGCTCTGTGGCGCCATCGGCGGTGACGCCGCGCGGTTCGATCACGCTGAGCCCTTCGCCATCGAGAAAAAACGTGTGCTCGCCGAAGGTCTCACTCAGCGACTGATTGGCGGGATGCGCGTCAGGCACAACCCAGGCCTCGAGCTGGCGCGCTGCATGAGCGCTACGCGGGGGAGTTAGCTTCATCATTTACTCCGTCATTGCGCGTCGACAGCGCCGCTTCCGAACGAGGAAACCAGCGCTGACCGCAATCGCAATGGCAGAGAAATAGGCCGCTGGCGCGGCGTCGATGGGGCAATTCGAAGGAGTCGAGCGTCAGGTCTATGTAAGGTTCAATGAACGAAGCGTCGCCTGACGCGCTCCACCGCGTCGGGCGCCACACGAACGGTGACATGCACGCCGCCCAAATCGTCGTCGTTGCGCGCCATCACTTCAGTGTGCTCGTAAAGCCAGTGCAGCCCCTGCCCGTCGGCGGATTCGAGCGTCAGCTCGATCAATCGCCGTCCACTCGTCAACCGGTCTTCGATCGCGACGAGCAGACGATCGACGCCCTCGCCCGTCAGCGCCGAGACGACCAGCGCGCCGGACTCCCCCTGCCCCATGCTCAGCGCCGCGCGCTGCGCCTCGTCGAGACGGTCGACCTTGTTCCAGACTTCGATCGTCTTGCTGGCCGCGTCGGCAACGCCAAGCTCGGCGAGAATGGCCGCGACGTCCTGGGCCTGGGCTTCGGAATCGACATGTGAGATGTCGCGCACATGAATGATTGCGTCCGCCGCGCGCACCTCTTCCAGCGTGGCGCGGAAGGCCGAGATCAACATGGTCGGCAGAT
>SSMV01000071.1 GCA_004799435.1 Bradyrhizobium sp. | reverse complement strand
TTGCGGAATGACGTGTGGCCGGCGCCGAAATCATCCATGGCGATCCGCACGCCCAGCGTCTTGAGCTGCTGGAACAGCCGCTCGACTTCCTCGACCGGCTCGAGCGCCAGCGTCTCGACGATTTCGACGATCAGTCGCGACGCCGTTCCCGGCCGCGCGCCGAGCGCCGCCGCGACGCGCTCGACCCACCCGGGCGAGCGCAGCGTGAGCACCGAGACATTGACCGAGACGGAGAGTTCCGGTTCGGCGACGAGGCGATCGAGCGCCAGTTCGAAGACGCGCTGATCGAGCTGGGCGATGAGCCCGAGCTTCTCGGCGACCGGCACGACCACTTCCGGCCCGACGATCTCGCCATCCTCCTGGCGCACTCTGAGCAGCGCTTCATGAAAGACGACTCGGCCGTCGCGCGCGGCGACCACCGGCTGATAGGCGGCGACGATGCGGCGCTGATTGAGCGCGGCGATGATTTCATCGGCGATTGCGCTTTCGCGGCGGCGCGCCTCGCTGAGCGCCTGGCCGGGCGCATAGATGGCGAAGCGGCGCGGCTCGCCGGCGGCCAGCTCGAAGGCCTCCTCGGCGCGTTGTAGAAGACGACAGGCGCTGCGCCCATGGCGCGGCGCGATCGCCGCGCCGATGCGCAATGTGACGCGCAGCGCGCCGGCCGAAGTCGGCGCGGCTTCTTCGCTGGCGCGCTGGGCAAGACGCCGCGCGGCGACCGCCAGTTGCTCCTCGCCGGTCGCCGACAGGAGCGCGGCGAAGCGGCCGCCGACGCAATGGGCGACAGTGTCGATCGCGCGGACATTGCCGGCCAGCCGTCGACCGACGACCTCGATCGCCTGATCGGCCGCCTCATAGCCGTAGCGCCGGTTGAGTTCGGCGAGATTCTCCAGCCCGATGACCAGGACCGCGAAGGCGTCTTCGCCCGGCCGGGCCGCCGCCAGACGCGCTTCGAGCGCGCGATTGAAGGCGCGGCGATCCTCGCGCCCTTCGGCAAATAGCGGCGAGGCCTCGTCGGTCAGCAGCCTGACGATGCCATGGGCGCGGACCGGACGGCCGCGCGCGTCGAAGCTGCAGCGGCCAAAATCCTCGACGGCGCAAAAACCGCCGGCCGACAGCGCAAGACGATAGCGCGCGCGATAGGGCGCGCCTTCGTCGCCGATGTCGGGCGACAATTCGTGGATCGCTTGATAGCGCGAAGTGAGCGAATCCGCGCTCACCAGTTCGGCGTAGCCCGCGCCGCTCGACAGCGCCGCGGGGGAGAAATCGGCGAGGGTCTCGCTGGCGTTCGCGCCCCAGATGAGGCGATCGCTGGCGATGTCCCAGTCGTAGATGACGACATGCAATCGGCTGAGCGCCGCACGCGGATCGAGTTCCGTGACATGCGGCTCGCCGCGCTCCGCCTCGCTCGCCCGATCCATCGTCTGTCGCCTCCCGCCTCGACGCGCGGGATCGAAACTAGCGAGGATCGGTTAAAGCGAAGTTTCCATTTAACCAATCGGCAACTATCGAAGGCCCGGGACTAAAAGCAACTAAAAGCGGTCCTTGCGGGTGCGGATCTCGGCGAAGGCCGCCGCGGCGTCGGCGTCCTTCATGCCGATCGCCGCCTGAATCTGCGGCTCCTCGGCGCGCAGAAAGGGATTGGCGGCGAGTTCAGCGGCAATGGTGGTCGGGACCGTCGGCTTGCCGGCGGCGCGCAAGGCGGCGACCTGTTCGATGCGGGCCTTGAGAATCGCGTTGCCGGGCTCGATCGTCATCGCGAAGCGGCCATTGGCCTCGGTATATTCATGACCGCAATAGACCTGGGTTTCGCCGGGCAACGCAGCCAGCTTGTTGAGCGAATCCCACATGACCGGATAGGGCGTCTCGAACACCCGGCCGCAGCCGAGCGAGAAGAGCGTGTCGCCGACGAAGACGATTTCGTCCTCCTCGAACCAATAGGCGATGTGGCCGGCGGTATGGCCCGGCGTCTCGATCACCTTGGCGGCGAGCCGGCCGACATGCGCGTAATCGCCCTCGACGACGTGCTGGTCGAGCCCGGCGATCCGCGCCGCCTCCTTGGCCGGTCCGACGACCTTGAGCTTGGGATAGCGCGCTCTGAGCGCCGGCAGGCCCTGCGTATGATCAGCGTGGTGATGGGTGACAAGAACGTCGGTCAGCGTCCAGCCTTCGGCGTCGGCCGCCGCGATCACCGCCTCGCCGTCGGGCGCGTCAATCGTCGCCGTGGCGCCGGACCCGGAATCATGAATCAAAACGCCGTAATTGTCCTTGAGGCAAAGAAACTGGCGCACGTGGGTTGTCATCGTCGCCTCATGAAATGCCCGCGAGCCCGTTTGCGCCGCCCGGTCGGCTGGTCCACATTCGCCTCGCGCCCCAAGGCCTAGCCAACCATGCCGCTCGACGTCAACGATCTCGTCGCCTTTTACGCCTCTCCGCTCGGTGATGTCGCGCGCCGGCTGATCGGCCGTGTGCTGCGCCAGCGCTGGGACAATTGCCGGCGCCTGTCGATTCTCGGCGTCGGATTCGCCGGACCGCTGCTCGAGCGCTTTCGCGACGAAGCCGAGCGGACCTTCGCCTTCATGCCGGCCGAAGTCGGCGTGGCGCCCTGGCCGACGCAGGGGCGCGGCGCCATCGCTCTGGTGGCGCTCGACATGCTGCCGCTGCCCGACGCTTCGATCGACCGCGCGCTCATCGTTCATGGGCTTGAGACGGCCGAGCATCCCGGCGCGGTATTGGAGGAAGTCTGGCGCGTACTGGCGCCGGAAGGCCGAGCGCTGCTGGTTGTGCCCTCGCGCCGCGGCGTCTGGGCGCGCGTCGACGGCACGCCCTTCGGACAGGGCCTGCCCTATTCCAAGGGACAGTTGCGCGAATTGATGCGCGAGACCCTGTTCTCGCCGGTCTATTGGGGCGAGGCGCTCTATGCGCCCCCGTTTCGCCGTCGCTTCTTCCTCAATTCGGCGACCGCGATCGAGCGGCTCGGCGCGGCGCTTGGCCTGCCCTTCGCCGGGGTCCATATCGTCGAAGCGACCAAGCAGCTCTATCGTCCGGTCGGCGTGCGACGCGTGGCGCGGCGCGAGCAGCCGGCGTTGCAGACCGGCCTCGCGCCCGTCGCCCATCGTCAGGCCGCCCGGCGCGTCTGAAGCCTGCGGCGGCGGCGCCTGCTTTTTGCAATTGTCGGCGAGGGCGGATCGTGCTTTGAACCCGCCGCTTGGCTTTGGAGATCCGATCGATGCCGCAATCCGAACGTCTGCTTGTCCTGCTGCGCCATGGCCAGAGCGAATGGAACCTCAAGAATCTCTTCACCGGCTGGAAGGATCCCGATCTTTCGCCGCTCGGCGTCGAGGAGGCCAAGGCGGCGGGCCAGCGGCTGAAAGCGCGTGGCATCCGCTTCGACGTGACCTTCACCTCCGCGCTGAGCCGCGCGCAGCGCACGCTGGCGCTGGCGCTCACTGAGCTCGGCCAGACCGGCCTGCCCGAGCAGCGCGATCAGGCGCTCAATGAGCGCGACTACGGCGATCTCTGCGGGCTCAACAAGGATGACGCGCGCAAGAAATGGGGCGAGGAGCAAGTCCATCTGTGGCGGCGCAGCTATGATGTGCAGCCGCCCGGCGGCGAGAGTCTCAAGGATACGGTCGCGCGCGCGCTGCCCTATTATTGCCAGCACATTCTGCCCGCCGTGCTCAGCGGCAAGCGCGTGTTGGTCGCCGCTCACGGCAACAGCCTGCGCGCGTTGGTGATGGTGCTCGATGGTCTGACACCGGCGACCATTCCGGCGATGGAGCTGGCGACCGGCGTGCCGCTGGTCTATCGGCTGAAAGCCGACTCGACGGTCGAATCGAAAGACGTGCTGGAAAGCTGAAACGCGGCGCGGGATCGATTCCCTCGCCGCGCCGCGCATTCTAGACTTCGCGCCGGGGTGATTCGCTTTTTGGCGCGAGGTCCGGCGATGCGACGCAGTCTTTTTGGTCTGGCCGCGTTGATCGCGGTCGCCGGTCCGGCTGCAGCGGCGCCGCAATATGAGTTTCTCGCCGCGCCGCAAATCAATCTGTCGCTGGTCTATCGGCTCGACAAACTGACCGGCGACGTCATCGCCTGCCAATATGGCCACAACCCCGGCAAGACCGACATCGAACCCGGCGCCTTCGGCGTCACGGTCTGCTATCGCGGCGGCGACGGCGCGACCAAGCAGGAGCCCGGCGACTATGGTCTGGTGGCGACGCGCCACGAGCAGGAAGGCGGCGTCTTCCGCGTCGACTATCGCAGCGGCGCGCTCAGCATCTGCTATCTTTATTTTCAGCGCGAGAAGCAGGGCGACCACGAAGCGATCACCGATCAATATGTCGTCTGCACGCCGCCCTATAAATAAGAGCGGCGATTGTCGTCACGCGGTGAAGCCTGCAATTGCCGGCCCGAGCGGGACGATCCCATTGGGATTGAGCGTCGCGATCGAATAGTAGCCGCGCTTGATGTGGTCGATCGACACCGTTTCGCTTACGCCCGGCATGGCGAGAATGCGCAAGAGATAGACCTGCAGCGCCGGGTAGTCGATCAGCCGCCGCAGATTGCATTTGAAGAGGCCGTGATAGGCGGCGTCGAAGCGCACGAGCGTGACGAAGGCGCGAATGTCGGTCTCGGTGAAGCGCTCGCCGAACAGGAATTTGCGCCCGTCGGCAAGCCGCGCCGCCAAGAGATCAAGCGTCGCGAAAACCTGCGCGAAGGCTTCCTCATAAGCGAGTTGGGTCGTCGCGAAGCCGGCGCGATAGACGCCATTGTTCAGCCCGTCATAGAGCTGCGCATTCAGAGCGTCTATTTCTCCTGCAATGTCAGATGGATAGAGATCAAACCGGTTATCGGCCAGCGCACCGAAGCCGCTGTTGAACATGCGAAGGATATCAGCCGATTCATTATTGACGATTGTTCCGCGCCGCTTGTCCCACAACACCGGCACCGTCGCGCGGCCGGTGAAACGCGGATCGGCCCTGGTGTAGATCTCGCGCATATAGGTCGCGCCGTTGACGGCATCGCGCGTGGCGCCGGGATAATCGCCGAAGCGCCAGCCCTGCGCGGTCAACGCCGGCTCGACGACCGACACATCGATCGCAGCCTCGAGTCCCTTCAATTTGCGGGCGATCAGCGCGCGCGAGGCCCAGGGGCAAGTGAGCGCGACATAGAGATGATAGCGGCCAGCTTCGGCGCGAAAGTCCCCTTCCCCCGTTGGTCCGGCTTGGCCGTCCGGCGTCACCCAATTGCGAAAGCTCGAGGTCTGGCGAACGAAGCCGCCCTTGGCGTCCTTGGCCTGAAGCGGTTGCCAATCGCCCTTCCATTGGCCTTCGACTAGCATCAACGCCTCCAAAGCCAGATTGCCTGTCTGTCTATGTAGCGCTGCGCATGAGGCGCGCAATTGCGCGACGCGACGGGCGGCTTGCATTATAGACAGGCCGCCCGCGCCGAAACCCGCGCGCGCGGCCGATGAAGCGAGCATGACCGGCGCGGCTCTTCCCAGCAATTCGCGCGACACGATCTTCGCCGCCGCCTCCGGCGCGGGCAGGGCGGCGATCGCGATTATCAGAGTGTCGGGGCCGGATTGCGCCGCGACGCTGGCGGCGCTCGCGCCGGGCGTCGAGTTTGCCGACCGCATCGCGACGCTCGCCAATCTCCGCGATCCCGACAGCGGCGAGACGCTCGATCGCGGCCTGGTCATACGCTTTGTGGCGCCGCGCAGTTTTACCGGCGAGGACATGGCGGAACTGCAGGTGACCGGCGGGCGGGCGGTGATCGCCGGCGTCATTGCGGCGCTGGCCCGCGTGCCCGGCCTGCGGCCGGCCGAGCCCGGCGAATTCGCCTGGCGGGCTTTCGGCAATGGCAAGCTGGACCTCGCCGAAGTCGAAGGCCTCGCCGATCTCGTCGAAGCGGAAACCGCCGCTCAGCGCCGCCAGGCGCTGCGAATTGCCGGCGGCGCACTGAGCCGCGACGCCGAGGCGATCCGCGCCAAGCTGATCGAAGCCATGGCGCTCATCGAAGCGCAAATCGATTTTTCCGATGTCGAAGACGCCGACGCGCTGTCGCTCGACTCCGCCCGCGCGATTGTCGCAGAGGCGGCCAAACGCGCCCGCGAGGCGCTCGCCGGGGCGGCGGCGGCGGCGCGGCTGCGCGAAGGCTTCTGCGTCGTCATCGCCGGGCCGCCCAATGTCGGCAAGTCGACGCTGATGAACGCGCTCGCTCATCGGGACGTTTCGATCGTCTCGTCGATCCCCGGCACCACGAGGGATCCCATCGAAGCCCGGCTTGAATTGCGCGGCTTGCCGATCACCCTCATCGACACGGCGGGCCTGCGCGAATCCGACGATCCGATCGAACGCGAAGGCGTCGCCCGGGCGCGGCGACGCGCCGAGCGGGCGGATCTGACTCTGTGGCTGGAAGACGCCGGGGCCGCCCCCTCACCCGTCGCCGAAGGGCTCGGACCGACGCTCAAGGTCCAGACCAAAGCCGATCTGAACCCTGCCGCGAGTGACGAAGGGATGCGGATTTCGGCCCTGACCGGCGAGGGAATCGAACAATTGCTTGACGCCATCGCCAATGTCGCGGCAGAGCAAATGACCGGACCGGCGCCGGCGCTGATCATTCTGGAGCGGCATCGGGTCGCCTATTCGGATGCGCTGGCGGCGCTGGAGCGCGCACTCGACCCCGCCGAGAGCGAATTGGAGCTGGTCGCCGAGGATCTTCGCCTCGGCGCTCGGGCTTTGGAACGGATCGCCGGCCGGATCGATGTCGAGGATGTGCTGGGCGACATCTTCTCGCGGCTGTGCGTTGGTAAATGAACCCTGTTTCACGTGAAACACGCAGGATGACCTCTTCGATGTCGGAAGCCTTTGACGTGATCGTTATCGGCGGCGGCCATGCCGGCTGCGAAGCCGCGGCGGCGGCGGCGCGATTTGGCGCGCGCACCGCGCTTGTCACCCAGCGCTTCGAGACCATCGGCGTGATGAGCTGCAATCCGGCAATTGGCGGCCTCGGCAAGGGTCATCTGGTGCGCGAGATCGACGCGCTCGACGGCTTGATGGCGCGCGCCGCCGACGCCGCCGGCATTCAGTTTCGCGTGCTGAACCGCCGCAAGGGGCCGGCCGTCCAGGGGCCGCGCGCCCAGGCCGACCGTAAGCTCTATCGCCTGGCGATGCAGCGGCTGATCCGCGAGACCGCCAATCTGACGGTGATCGAAGCCGAGGCGAGCCGCTTCGACATTGTCGAGGGCGTGCTGCGCGGCCTCGAACTCGCCGACGGGCGCTATCTCGCCTGCGCCGCCGCGGTGGTGTCAACCGGCACCTTTCTCGGCGGCGTCATTCATCTCGGCGAGACCCGCACGCCGGCCGGCCGGGTCGGCGACAAGCCCTCCATCGCGCTTGCCCAATCGCTGCGCGCCGAAGGCTTCGCGCTCGGCCGGCTCAAGACCGGCACGCCGCCGCGGCTCGACGGGACGACGATCGATTGGGCTTCGCTCCAGCCCCAGGCGGGCGACGATCCACCCGAGCCTTTCTCGGCGCTGACCGAGGCGATCACGACGCCGCAAATCTGCTGCCACATCACCCACACCACGCTCGCCGGCCACGCCATTGTGCGCGCCAACGCCCACCGCACCGGCGTCTATTCGGGCGCGATTTCCGGCCGCGGCCCGCGCTATTGCCCGTCGATTGAAGACAAGGTCGTGCGCTTCGCCGACCGCGACAGCCATCAGATCTTTCTTGAGCCCGAGGGGCTCGACGATACGACCGTCTATCCCAATGGCATTTCGACCTCGCTGCCGGCCGAAGCCCAGGCGGCGCTGGTCGCCACCATCCCCGGCCTCGCGCGGGCGACGATCCTGCGACCCGGCTATGCGATCGAATATGACTATGTCGATCCGCGCGAACTTAACGCCTCGCTGGAGACGCGCCGCGTTCGCGGGCTTTATTTCGCCGGCCAGATCAACGGCACCACCGGCTATGAAGAAGCCGCCGCGCAGGGTCTGGTCGCCGGTCTCAACGCCGCCCGCGCCGCCAGCGGGCTTGAAGCCGCCCATTTCGACCGCGCCGAATCCTATCTCGGCGTGATGATCGACGACCTCGTGACCCATGGCGTCAGCGAGCCCTATCGCATCTTCACCTCGCGCGCCGAATACCGGCTCTCGCTGCGCGCCGATAACGCCGCCGAACGCCTGACCGACAAAGGCGTGGCGCTCGGCTGCGTTGGCTCGAACCGCGCCGCTTTCCACCGCGCCGAAATGGCGGCGCTTTCGGCCGGCCGCGCGCTGATGAAATCCTCCCGCGCCGCCCCGACTGCGCTCGCCGCTGCCGGCGTGCCGGTCAACCAGGACGGCGTGCGGCGCTCGGCCTTCGAACTGGCGGCCCAGCCAAATCTGGGGCTGGAGAGGCTGGCCCGCGTCTGGCCCGAACTCGCCGCCATTCCGGCCAAACTGGCGCGGCGCCTCGAAGCCGACGCCAAATACGCCGTCTATCTCGATCGTCAGGAAGAGGACGTCGCCCGTTATCGCCGCAGCGAAAGTCTGGCGATCCCCGACGATCTCGACTATGCGAGCCTGTCGGGCCTCTCCAACGAATTGAAGGCGAAATTCCTCGCGGTGCGCCCGGCCAGTCTCGGTCAAGCCGGGCGGATCGAGGGCGCGACGCCGGCCGCGCTGGCGCTGATCGCCGCGCATGCCCGGCGACGCGAGCGCGAACGCGCCGATGCGTGAGGCTCGCTTCGCGTCAAAGTTTCACGTGAAACAGAGCGACCCCGATCGTCAACGGGCGCTGGCGCTGGTTCCACTCTCGAAGGACGTCGAAGCGCGGCTCGCCATCTATGTCGATCTCCTGGCACGCTGGCGGACAATCACCAATCTGATCTCAGCGACGAGCTTTTCCGAAGTCTGGACCCGTCATATCGCCGATTCGGCCCAGCTCCTGCCGCTCGTCCCCGAGGCGCGGCGCTGGGTCGATCTCGGCTCCGGGGCCGGCTTTCCAGGCCTGGTGATCGCCATTGTGCTCGCCGATGTCGAAGGCGCCCGCGTCCATTGCATCGAGAGCGACCGGCGCAAATGCGCATTCTTGCGCGAAGTCGTCCGGGCAACCGGCGCGCCGGCGGAAATCCATGCCGAGCGCGTGGAAGACGTCGCGCCCGAGGCGCTGCTGCCTGTGGATGCGGCGACCGCCCGCGCCTTCGCGCCCTTGCCGCGCCTGATCGAATTGGCCAAAGTCTGGATCGTGCATGGTGCGGTTGGGATTTTCCCGCGCGGCCGGACGGCCGAGTCGCAGCTCGAAGCCCTGCCCGACGCGCCCGATCTGTCGATCGATGTCCTCGCCAGCCGGCTCGACCCCGAATCGGCGATCGTTCGGGTGCGCTCCATTTCGAAGGCCTCGTGATGATCGACGCGATCGCAACCGCCCCCGACGACGGCGCCGCCGCCAAGCCGGCGAACGCGCCGCGCGTGCTGGTGCTCGCCAATCAGAAAGGCGGCGTCGGCAAAACGACGACGGCGATCAATCTCGGCACCGCGCTGGCGGCGATCGGCGAACGCGCGCTGATCGTCGATCTCGATCCGCAGGGCAACGCCTCGACCGGGCTCGGCATCGATCGCAAGATGCGCATCGCCTCGACCTATGACGTCTTGGTGGGCGAGCGCACGCTCAGCGAAGTCGTCGTGCCGACCGCCGTGCCACGGCTCTTCATCGCGCCTTCGACCATGGATCTCCTGGGCGTCGAACTGGAGATCGCCGGCGAAGCGGATCGTTCCTACAAGCTCAAGAACGCGCTCAAAGCCTTCTTCGCGCATGACGCCGGCGCCGAGGGGATCAGCTATGTGCTGATCGATTGTCCGCCCTCGCTCAATCTTCTGACGATCAACGCGCTTGCCGCCAGCGATGCTGTCGTCGTGCCGCTGCAATGCGAATTCTTCGCGCTCGAAGGCCTGTCGCAATTGCTCAAGACGGTCGATCAAGTGCGGCGCGCGCTCAATCCGACGCTGTCGATCCATGGCATCGTGCTGACCATGTTCGATCCGCGCAATTCCTTCGCCAGCCAGGTGGTGGCCGATGTGCGCGCCTTCATGGGCGAGAAAGTCTATGACACGGTGATTCCCCGCAACGTCCGCGTTTCCGAGGCGCCTTCGCATGGCAAGCCGGTGTTGCTCTACGACCTGAAATGCGCCGGCAGTCAGGCCTATTTGAAACTGGCGTCCGAAGTCATTCAACGCGAAGGCCGCTGGCGCGCCGCGTAAAGGAGAAGCCGATGGCCGACGAGGCCACACGTCACGCCGATCATCGACCGCGACTGGGCCGCGGCCTCGCCGCATTGCTCGGCGAAGCGAGCGACGACGCGCCGGCAAGCGCCAGAGCGGGTGCGCGCAAGGCGCCGATCGAATTCTTGCGTCCCAATCCGAATAATCCGCGCAAGAGTTTTCGCGAAGACGAGCTCGATGAACTCGCCGCTTCGATCAAAGAACGCGGCGTCATTCAGCCCGTGGTCGTGCGGCCGGTGCCGCGCGTCGTCGACGCTTTCGAGATCATCGCCGGTGAGCGACGCTGGCGCGCGGCGCAACGCGCCGGCCTGCATGAGATTCCAATCGTCGTCGTCGAAGTCGGCGATCGTGAAGCGCTCGAACTGGCGATCGTCGAGAACGTGCAGCGCGCCGATCTCAACGCGCTCGAAGAAGCGCAGGGCTATGCGCAGCTCGGCGCCGATTATGGTTATGCGCATGCCGACATCGCGCGCATCGTCGGCAAGAGCCGCAGTCATGTCGCCAACACGCTGCGCCTGATGGCGCTGCCCGAACATTGTCGCGCGCTGATCGCCGCCGGTTCGATTTCCGCCGGCCATGGTCGCGCGCTACTCGCCGTCGCCGATCCCGACGCCGTCGCCGACCGCATCGTCGCGCGGGGCTTGAGCGTGCGCGACGTCGAACGGCTTGGCGAACGCGCCGGCCAGTCGCCGCGCCACGCCGCCAAAGCGTCAAGCGGCGCCGACGCCGATACGCGGGCGTTGGAGGCGAAGCTAGCGCTGGAACTCGGCGCCAAGGTGACGGTGCGCCATTCCGGCGGCGCTGGCGAATTGCGTGTCGCCTTCGCCAATTTCGAACAGCTCGACGATCTCTGCCGGCGACTGACCCGGCCGGCGGGGCGCTAGAGCTCCGCGCCCAAAGTTATACTTTTACGTTTTGTGCTTATTGCGTCGGCCGCCCGGCCTTGAGGCCAGACGCCAAAGCCCAAAGCGCGCGCATGGCGAGGGCTTCGCCGAGCCGCGGATTGCGGCGAATGCGGCCGGCGACAGCGGCCAGCGCCGGCATGCGCCGCGCGGCGCTGGCGGCCGACCAGCGTTCCGCCTGTTTGGCGAGCGCCACCCGCGCCATCGGCGAGACGCGCGCCGGCTGGGTCTGCAAGGCCGCCTCGAAGGGCTTGCCGCGCTCCATCTCGAGCCGCAGTCGGTGAAGCAGCGTCAAGCGCTGCGTCAGCCGGCTGACGAGAAAACCGGCGTCGCCGCCATCGGCGAAGAAACGCTGCGCGCCGCTCTGCAGCGCCGCCATGTCGGAAAGCATCGTGGCGTCGACCGTCGCGTCGAGCGACGAGGGCGCCGCCTCGGTGACAATCGCCTCGACATCCTCGAGTTCGATGCGCGACTTGCCGCGTGCGTAAAGCATGAGTTTGGCGAGTTCGCCGCGCGTCGCGCCGCGATCGGCGCCGAGCAGCGCGACAAGACTGTCGCGCGCTTCCGGCGCGATCGTCATGCCGGCGGCGCGCGCCTCCGCCTCGATCAGCGGCGCCAGCGAGCGTCGGTCGTCGGGATAACATTCGACCGAAGCGGCGACATCCGACTTCTCGAAAGCGGCGCGCAACGCGGTGCCCTTCTTCAGCGATCCCGCTTCGACGAGCACCACGCAATCCTCCGGCGGCCGCGCGAAGAGCGGCGTCAGCGCCGGCAGAAGATCGCGCGCCTGCGCCTCGATCCAGATCGCCCGCGCGCCGCCAAACATCGAGATCGCGTAGGCTTCGTCGGCGAGCGCGCCCGGATCGCGCGCCACCGCGTCGCCATCAAACCGGATGAGACTCAGCGGATCGGCTTCGCCCTGCAATGCCGTCGCGGCCAGCGCCTTGACGCGCTCGCGCACCAGGCCTTCGTCGGAGCCGTGGACGAGAAAAAAACGCGTCTCGCGCGGCGCCCGTTTGACATAGGCGTCGGCCGTCGCATTGGTGATGATCGCCACAGCGCCCTCGCCTTCCCGCCGCCGATCATAGGCGGCGCCGCTTTCCCCGCAACGCGAAATCGTCTAGCAAGCGCCAACCCATCCGGCATCGAGAGACGAGCGACCCATGGCCACCTACAAACTGTTCCTGCTGCCGGGCGACGGCATCGGCCCGGAAGTCATGGCCGAAGTCGTGAAGGTGGCCGCAGCGCTGGGCCGGCTCGGCGTCGCGCATTTCGAAACCGAGAAGGGTCTGGTCGGCGGCTGCGCCTATGACGCGCATGGCGCCGCGATTTCCGACGCGGACATGGCGCGCGCCAGCGCGGCCGATGCGGTGCTGCTCGCTGCGGTCGGCGGACCCAAATGGGCCGACGTTCCCTATGAGGCCCGCCCGGAGGCCGGCCTACTGCGCCTGCGCAAGGATCTCGCGCTTTACGCCAATCTGCGTCCGGCAATCTGCTATCCGGCGCTCGCCGACGCCTCCTCGCTCAAGCGCGAGGTCGTCGAAGGCCTCGACATCATGATCGTGCGCGAATTGACCGGCGGCGTTTATTTCGGCGAGCCCAAGCAGATCATCGATCTCGGCAATGGCCAGAAGCGCGGCGTCGACACACAGGTCTATGACACGTTCGAGATCGAGCGCATCGCCCGCGTTGCCTTCGATCTGGCGCGCAAGCGCGGCAATAAGGTGACCTCGTCCGAGAAGCACAATGTGATGAAGTCCGGCGTGCTGTGGAAAGAAGTCGTCACGGCGCTGCACAAACGCGAATTTCCCGACGTGACGCTCGAACACCAACTCGCCGACGCGCTCGGCATGCAACTCGTGCGCTGGCCGAAGCAGTTCGACGTTATCGTCACCGACAATCTGTTCGGCGACATGCTCTCCGACGTCGCGTCGATGCTCACGGGATCGTTGGGCATGCTGCCCTCCGCCTCGCTCGGCGATCTCGACGCCAAGACCGGCAAGCGCAAAGCGCTCTACGAGCCCGTGCATGGCTCCGCCCCCGACATCGCGGGCAAGGGCCTCGCCAATCCGATCGCGATGATCGGCTCGCTCGGCATGGCGCTGCGCTATTCCTTTGGCTTGGGCGACGCCGCCGACCGGCTCGACGCGGCGATCGCGCAAGTGCTGGCGAGCGGCTTGCGCACCGCCGACATTCGTTCCGAGGGCGGCAAGCCGGTCTCGACTTCGCAAATGGGCGACGCGATCGTCGCAGCGCTCGAAGGCGCGAAGGCCTGAGCTTCAGCCGAGCGGCGTGCGGCAGGCGCCGCGACGCGGCGGCGCGCGCAGCGCCTCGGCAAGCCCGCCTTCCTTGCCGGTCTTGTTGAGCGCGATCCGCTCGGCGAGACAGGCGATTTCGTTGGCCGCAATATTCGCGCCGGCGGCGGCGCAGACGACGCCACGAAAACCAGTCCCCTCGCTGCCGGCGAGCCGGAAGGCCGCGCAGCCACGCTCGCGGCCGGCGAGCGCCAGTTCCGACCATTCGAGCGGGCCGGCGGCGGAGACGAGCCGTTGCGTCGCGCCGAGCTTCTCGACCGTCGCGCCGCCGGCGGCGGCGATCTCGGCCGCCGCGACATAGAGGCCCGGCGTCGCGCGCCCGCCGTTGGCGCGCAAGGTTTCGAGGCGCAGCCCGGGCGCGTCGCCCGAAAGCGCGCCAATGCTGAGAATGTCGCGCCGGTCGGCGGCCTCAGTGAGGTCGGTCGTCTCGGGGGGTTGCGACGCCGCGACGGGGCGCAGCGCGTCAAGCGGACGACCAGGCGTCAAGGCCGCCGCCCCAATCGCCGCCGTAACCATCAGGCCGGCGAAGAGAATGCGAAACCGCCAGCCGCCGCGACGGCGCGGCGGCGCAATCGCGTAGCTCCAATAAGGGTCGAACGGCCCAATGCCGTCGCGCGCCGCTGCGCCGCTCATGCCGCTCACCAAAGCGAAGGGGGCAATCTCTTGGGCGAGCCTAGGCCGGCGCGGGTCGGCAAAGTCTTACGGAACGCGACGAACCTGCCGAGACCGTCAATACAATCTTAATCGGTCCGCGAAGCGCTTAACCTTCGAGGCCTTCGCGCAGGATTTCGAGCTCCAGCCATTCGTCCTCGGCGCGCTCGAGCGCTTCGCGCTTCTCGGCGTAAGCGTGCGTTGCGCGGTCGAAACCCGCGGGATCGCGCCCATGCAGATCGACGTCGCCGAGCCTCGCCTCAAGCGCGGCGATCTCGCTCTTGAGCGCGTCGATGCGGCCCGGCAGCGTCTCCAGCGCGCGCTTCTCGTTGAACGACAATTTGCGTTTTGCGGCCCGGCGCGGCGCTTCGCGCGGCTCCGTCGGGCGGGGCTTCGCGCGTTCGCCTGCGGGCGGCGGCGTCAACCCATAGCCGCGTTGCGCGACCATATCCGAATAGCCCCCCGCATATTCGCGCCAGCGCCCGTCGCCTTCGCTGACGATCACCGAAGTCGCGACCCGATCGAGAAAGTCACGATCGTGACTTACCAGCAGGATCGTGCCGGGATAATCGCCGAGCAGTTCCTGCAGCAGCTCCAGCGTCTCGATGTCGAGATCATTGGTCGGCTCGTCGAGCGCCATCAGATTGGAGGGTTGCGCCAGAGCTCGCGCCAGCATCAACCTGCCGCGCTCGCCGCCCGACAGCTTGCCGATCGGCGTGCGCGCCTGTTCGGGCGCGAAGAGAAAGTCCTTCATATAGCCGATCACATGTTTGCGCTCGTCATTGACCGACACATAGTCGCTGCCGCCCCCCGTCAAGGCGTCGGATAGCGTCGTCGTCGGCTGAAGCGCGGCGCGCCGCTGGTCGAGGCTCGCCAGCGCGACATTGACGCCGAGCCGCGCGCGGCCGGCGTCAGGCGCGAGCGCGCCGGTGAGCAGATTGACCAGCGTCGTCTTGCCCGCCCCATTGGCGCCGACGATCCCGACCCGGTCGCGCCGCATCACGCGCAGCGAAAAATCCTTCACCACCGGCGCTTCGCCGTAGGATTTCGTCAGATTTTCCGCCTCGATCACCAGTGCTCCGGAGGCTTTCGTCTCCTGTGCGACCATCGTCGCGACGCCGTCGATGCGCCGCGCCTCCCGCTTCTCGCGCCTCAGCGCCGCCAATTCGCCGACCCGGCGCATATTGCGTTTGCGCCGCGCGGTGACGCCGTAGCGCAGCCAATGTTCCTCGTCGACGATTTTGCGGTCGAGCTTATGACGGGCGATCTCCTCCTCCTCGATCAGCGCGTCGCGCCAGGCTTCGAAGGCGGCGAAACCCTGATCGAGCCGGCGCGTGCGGCCGCGATCGAGCCAAATCGTCGCGCGGGTGAGATCGGAGAGCAGTCGCCGATCGTGGCTGACCAGCGCGAAGGCGGCGCG
>SSMV01000070.1 GCA_004799435.1 Bradyrhizobium sp. | reverse complement strand
TAAAAGCATCCTCGCGTCGGGCGCGGCTCGGCGCATGACCATGGCCGTTCTGCTATCGGTTGGCGCCGCCGGTTTGCCGAGCTTCGCGCGCGCCGACAGCATTGTCGACGAGGCCAAGGCCGCGGTCGCCAAATATGTCGGAATCCAGTCCGAATGGCTGGGGCCGACAAGCGCTCCCAAACCGCAAGCCGGCAAGCAGATCGTCTATCTCTCGGGCGACGAAAACATCGATACGTCGCATGAATATGGCGTTTACATGCAGGAGGCTGCGTCGAAGATCGGCTGGAAAGTCACGGTCATCGACGGCAAAGGCAGCCCGACGTCATGGCTGGCGGCGTTTAACCAAGCCATCGCCTTGAAGCCGGACGGGATCGCGATCTTTGCCGACGCCGCCAGTCTTCAGGATCCGATCAAAAAGGCCAGAGCGCAAAACATCGTCATCGTCGGTTTGCACGCGGCTGGAATCCCAGGTCCGTTTCCCGACCTCGGCGTATTTTTCAATATTCAGGGCGATCCGCGCAACGTCGGAAAAGCGCAGGCGGAATGGGCGATTGCCGATAGCGATGGAAAGGCCAGGGTCGTCGTCCTCACGCATAACGAATATAAAATCGCCGAGACCAAATCGACCGCGACCAAGACCATGCTCGAAAAATGCTCGGGGTGCCAAGTCCTGGAATATGCCAACTCGCCGGCTTCCGAAGCAGATCAGCGCATGGCGCAACTCACGACCAGTTGGATTCAGCGGTTCGGGCCGCCGCTCTATATCACGTCCGTCGGCGACAATGACTTCGACTTCGCGGTTCCGGTTCTGCGCAATGGCGGCATCGCGCCGGGGCAGGTCAAGCTGATCGGCGCGGACGGCACCCGGTCAGCCTACGACAGACTGCACAAGGGCAACGCCTACCAGGAAATGACGGTGTCGGAGCCGGTGGAGCTGCAGGCCTATCAAGCCATCGACGAATTCAATCGCGCCTTCAACGATCAGCCGCCCAGCGGATTCGTCCAGCCGCCATATTTGGTGACGACCTCCAACGTCAACAAAGAGGGCGGCGAGAAGAACGTGTTCATTCCTTCGAATAACTACAAGGAGCACTACCTGTCGAATTGGGGCGTCAAGTAGGAACTTATGAGCCCCGCCCGAACGGCGGGGCTCATTTGGATTCGTGAATCCGAAATCGATATCTCGGCGAGGGCAATCGGTGCTGTCTAAAGACCCGCGCCCCGGAGCGCCGCTTCTCACCATTACCGGTCTCACGAAAGCGTTCCCCGGCACCCTCGCGCTGGACGACGTCGACTTCGATCTCACGCGCGGCGAGATTCACGCCCTACTGGGCCAGAACGGCGCCGGAAAATCGACGCTCATCAAAATCCTTGCCGGCGTGTACGAGCCCACCTCAGGAGAAATCCTGCTGGACGGCGCCGCGGTTCATCCGCAAGTCGAGCGGCTACCGGTGAACTTCATTCATCAGGATCTCGGTCTCGTCGACGCGATGAGCGTGGCGGAGAACATCGCCATTGTCGCCGGATTTCCGAGAAATGCGTTCGGACTCATAGATTGGGCGGGCGTTCAACGCGCCGCGCGGAACGCGCTGGCTACGATGGCGAACGATATCGATCCAGGCGCCGATGTTCGCGAATTGTCATCCGCCGATCGGTCGATTGTCGCCATAGCCCGCGCTCTCGCGACCCAATGCGACGTCCTGGTTCTCGACGAGCCTACCGCCTCGTTGCCCGAGGAGGACGTGAACCGTCTGTTCGCCGCGCTGAGGCTTCTTCGCGCTCGGGGCCTGGGAATCATTTACGTCTCGCATCGATTGGATGAAGTCTTCCAGATCGCCGACCGGGTCACCATTCTTCGCGACGGTCGCAAAATTGCCTCGACTCGCATCGAAAACACAACGCCAGGCCAAGTCGTCGCGATGATTGTTGGGCGCGACTTGACCGCAGGGCGAGTCCTGCAGCCTTCGTCCGCCAGCGCGACGGCCTTGACGGTCGAAGGCTTGCGCTCGGGCAAGTTCGGGCCTGTCAGTTTCGAAATCCGGCGCGGAGAAATCCTGGCTTTGGTCGGTCTGCGCGGAGCGGGCCATGACGTCATCGCGCGCGCGATCTTCGGTGATCGCCCCATCGACAGCGGCCGCGCTCTTCTGGAAGGAATCCAAATCCGCACGAAAGACATCGAGCGCGCGATGGCGATGGGCATCGGCTTCATTTCCAGCAAGCGAGCCGAGGAGAGCATGGCCGCAACTTTGGACGTGCAGGAGAATCTCTTTCTCAACACGTCTTTGACTGGAACGTCGCCGACCGATTGGTTGTCACCGCAGAGCGAGAATAGAAAAGCGGTCGATGCGATCAAGCGCTATTCGATTCGGCCGCCGGATCCCCATCGCGTCATTGCGACCTTCAGCGGCGGCAATCAGCAGAAAGTCATCGTCGCCCGTTGGCTCGAGGGGACGATCAAGCTTCTGATACTGGAGGAGCCGACAACGGGCGTCGATGTTGGCTCCAAGGCTGAAATATACGGGCTGCTCCAGGAGTCCTTGTCGCGCGGAATGGCGGCGCTCCTCGTATCGACGGATTTCGAGGAAATCGCCAAGGTCGCCCATCGCGCCTTGGTGTTTCGCAGCGGCCGCGTTGTGGCGGAACTGGATCGCGCGGACATCGACGTTTCCCAACTCACGAACCTGGCTGCTGGCGGTGATCGCGCGGCTGCCGCCTCGGGGCCCGCATGACTCGAAATCGACAACAATCATCGTCATCGGGACGAGTCGCTCAATTTCTGTCGGTGTGGGGACTGCTGATCGTCCTTCTGGCTCTGATCGCGCTGTTTTCGATTTTGAAACCGAACACCTTCGCCACCGCATTCAATCTCCAGGCCATCCTGAGCAACAAATCCATCTCCGCTATGGCGGCGCTGGCCGCCATGATTCCCATCGCCGCCAATCGCTTCGATCTTTCGGTTGCATTCACCCTGGGCATCTCGCAGGTGCTGGCGATCGGTCTTCAGGAGGAAGGCTTGCCATGGCCGCTGGCGGTTGCGCTGGTGCTTGGCCTTGGAGCGTTGACCGGTCTTTGCAACGGCATCCTGGTGACGGTCGTGGGCATAGATAGCTTCATCGCGACGCTGGGAACCGGAACCGTCCTGCTCGGCGTCAATCAATGGTACACCGGCGGTCATCAGGTGATCACGTCGTTGCCGGATTCTTTCATTGCGCTTTCGTCTGTCGTATTCGGCATCCCGATCCCCGCGCTTTATGTTCTGGCGATCAGCCTGGCGATGTGGGTCGTGTTCGAATATCTTCCGATCGGACGATTCATCTATGTGCTCGGAATCAATCCGCGCGCGGCGCAATTGAATGGCATTTCGGAGCGGAAATATATCACCGGCGTGCTCATCGCGTCGGGGGTTATTTCCGCCTGGGCCGGCGTCGTCCTGCAATCGCAGTTGCAGGTCGGACAGAGTTCCGTCGGACAAGAATATCTATTGCCAGCCTTCACTGCGGTGCTGCTCGGCGCAACCGCGATCAAGCCCGGCCGCGTCAATGTCTGGGGAACAATTCTGGCTGTGGGCGTGCTCGCGGTCACGGTCGCCGGCCTCAACCAACTTGGAGCGCCATATTTTGTTGAAGCCTTGTTCAACGGCGCGACGCTTATTCTTGCCGTCGGTCTGGCGGTCACCGCCAATCGCCGCAAGACGCTCGGCGGATCGATCGCCGATGGCGCGCTGCCGGTGACGGAAGCAACGAGGATGGACACGAGCGCGAAATGAACTGCGGCCCCACTCGCCAAGCGAGTCGTTCAAGCAATAGTCATATGAATATCATCGTGGCGCCGACGCACATTTGTCAGTTGAGCGTTGAAGAGACGCAGTTGCTAAGCCGAGATTAATCATTCACCGTTAATCTTTACATTCGGACTCAAGCACGCGGGGACACGTGTCTACGACCGACCGAAGCCGGCGCAGCGCCCTGTTTCGCCCCTTGAGGCTTTCCGTCAAAATCAGAACGCTTCTGCTCGTCGCCGTCCCGATGGTCGGCCTCGCGGCGAACGGCGCCGCGATCTACCTGGGCGATAAGGCGGTCAAAGAGGGCGATCTGAAGCGGGCGACCACCAGCGCGCTCTCACTCGCAAGTTTCAATCTTATCTCCGGCACGGCCGAACTCTCGTCGCTCGCGCTGCAAGCCTTTCAGGAGCCGTCGAAGGACGTCGAAGGCAAATTTGGCGAACGACTTGAGGCGCTCACCGTCGCCTTGCCGGCCGACGCGCAGTCCTCCTCCGGCGCGCTTGCCGCCGTCGTCGCCGATCTCAAGGGCGTCAGCGACAAATTTACGGCCTTAACCGCACTCAACGAAGAATTCGGCCGAACGCAGAAACAGGGTTTGCAAAAGGACTTCGTCGATATGGGCCGCGACATGGACCGCTCGACGCGGTCCCTTCTCGTCGGTGCGCAATCGGCGGGATCCTTCAGCTTGCTGGAAGCGATCCTCGTCATGCGTCGAATCTCAAGCGACTTTCGCCTCACCCGCGACCAAAAACTCATCGACGCTTTCGCGGACGAGAAGAAGTCCTTTGTCGATGCGCTCGCCGATTCGAGCGTGACCGACGAACATCAGCAGACGCTCAAGCTGCTGATCGACGGCTATGACGCCGCCTTCCAGCGTTGGTCGAGCATGCAGTTGAGGCGGGCCGACGCCTTCAAGGATTTGCAAGGCTCGATCTCAGGGCTGCAAAGCGACGCGGCGTCGGTCAACGGCGCCGCTGCGGACGCCAGCAATGCCGCGAGCCAGGAGATGGCGTCGCAAATTTCCAAGGCGTCAATATTGTCGGCGGTGGTGATTATCGCGACTTTCATCTTTTGCGGGCTATTCGGCGTGTTGACGGCGCTCGGCATTTCCGCGCCGCTTGGCCGCCTCGTCGGCAATTTGCGCGACATCGCTACGGGACGGAATGACGTCAAGGTCGCAGATCTCAATCGCGAGGATGAAATCGGCGAACTGGCTCGCGCGGTCCAGGCCTTCCAGGACGCCGGCGTCGAACGTATTCGCTTGACGCAGGCCGCTGCCGAGGCTCGCCGGCGCGCGGATGAAGAGCGGGCAAACGCCGAGATCGCCGACGCCGAACAGGCGCGCCAGCAGGCTCGCGTCGTACACTCGATCGCCGCCGGCCTGGAGCGAGTCTCGGTCGGCGATCTTGTCTATCGCTTGAACGACGCTTTCTCGTCGCAGTACGAAAAAATGCGGCACGACTTCAACGCCGCGATGGAGAAACTGCAGGATGCGATGAAAGTCATCGCGGCCAGCATCAGCGGCATTCACTCCGGAGCAGGGGAGATCAAAGCGGCGGCGGACGATCTCTCGCATCGCACCGAGAATCAGGCGGCAAGTCTGAAAGAGACGGCCGAGGCTTTGGACAAGGTGACCTCGACCGTTCAGCGCACGGCCGAAGACACAACGCGAGCAAAAAGCGTCATCGCCTCGGCCAGGACGGCCGCCGAGCGCTCCGGCGAGGTCGCGCGCTCCGCCACCGTGGCTATGGAGGGCATCCAGTCCTCCGCGAAAAAAATCGGCCAAATCATCGGCGTCATCGACGAGATCGCCTTTCAGACGAATCTGCTTGCGCTCAACGCCGGCGTCGAAGCGGCGCGAGCGGGCGACGCCGGGGCAGGATTCGCGGTCGTCGCTTCGGAGGTGCGGGCGCTTGCCCAGCGCTCGGCGGAGGCGGCGAAAGAGATCAAGGCTCTGGTGTCGACGTCGATCGGTCAAGTCAGCCAGGGCGCGCAGCTCGTCGGCCAGACAGGGGCGGCGCAAGAGGAAATCGTGGCGCAGGTCATCGAGATCACCACGATTGTCAGCCGGATCGCCGAGGCCGCGCAGGACCAAGCCACGGGCTTGCGCCAGGTCAACTCGGCGGTCAGTCAATTGGACGGCGCCACACAGCAGAACGCCGCCATGGTGGAAGAATCAACCGCCGCCAGCCATCGCCTCGCCGGTGAGGCGGCGGAGTTGTCGCGCTTGATGG
Organism: Bradyrhizobium sp.; assembly: GCA_004799435.1. Taxonomy (GTDB): domain Bacteria; phylum Pseudomonadota; class Alphaproteobacteria; order Rhizobiales; family Beijerinckiaceae; genus Roseiarcus. The sequence goes on along the minus strand of SSMV01000070.1, from coordinate 14,552 downwards.
CGCGGTTCCGGGTGGAGCAAGACGATCAGGTGGCCAGCGAAGGCCCAGCCGACCAGGCAGCTTGAGCTCGGCGGTGAGGCCGACTCGAGCGCTCGGTCATTGCCGCGACGCCGCGCTCAGCCAGTCAAAGTTGGAGCGGTTCGCGAACTGTGTAACAACGCTGAGCCACTCGCGAGCGTCGCACTCGCGTGCACACGATTCCCACACAACGAACGACCGATCCGATGCGTCTGAAACAGTGTCACAACTTCAAGGATTTTCGTCGACTGGCAAAACGGCGACTTCCGGGGCCGATCTTCAATTATATTGACGGCGCCGCTGACGACGAAATCACATATAGGCGCAATACCGCGGCTTTCGACGATTGCGATCTCGTGCCGAACGTCCTCCGCGGCGTAGCGGACGTCGATATGTCCGTGACGGTGCTCGGACAGAAGTTGGCGATGCCGGTCTATTGTTCGCCGACCGCGCTCCAGCGCCTCTTTCACCACCGTGGCGAGCGAGCGGTGGCGGCCGCCGCGGCGAAGTACGGCACGATGTTCGGCGTGTCCTCTCTGGGCACCGTTAGCCTGGAAGAGGCGCGGCGGATCAGCGATGGACCCCAAGTCTATCAATTTTATTTTCACAAAGACCGTGGCTTGAATCGCGAGATGATGGCCCGTGCGAAGAACGCTGGCGTGCAGGCGATCATGCTGACGGTCGATAGCATCGTCGGCGGCAATCGCGAGCGCGACAAGCGGACGGGCTTCAGTATTCCGTTTAAGCTCAATCTCGCCGGCATAACGCAATTTGCGATCAAGCCGGCCTGGGCGATCAATTATCTCACTCACGAGCGTTTTCGTCTGCCGCAGCTTGAGAACCATCTGAAAATTGGCGGCGCGCTCTCGATCAGTCGCTACTTCACCGAGATGCTCGACCCTTCAATGTCATGGGATGACGTAAGCGACATGATGCGCGATTGGGGGGGACAATTCTGTCTGAAAGGCGTCATGTCAGTCGAGGACGCGCAACGCGCGGCTGAGATTGGCTGCACTGGAATCGTGGTCTCTAATCATGGCGGCCGACAACTCGACGGCTCACGGACGGCGTTCGACCAGCTATCCGAAATTGTGGACGCCGTTGGAGACAGAATAGATGTGATGATGGACGGCGGCGCGCAGCGCGGTACCCATGTTCTCAAGGCTCTGTCCCTGGGAGCGAAGGCGGTGGGTTTGGGTCGCTATTATCTTTTCCCGCTCGCCGCAGCCGGGCAGGCCGGGGTTGAACGCGCTCTGGAGATTATGCGAACCGAGATCGAGCGCGGCATGAAACTGATGGGTTGCACTTCAATCGCTCAACTCACGCGAAAGAATCTCCGCTTCCGTCAGTAATCTCGACATCTCCAACACGCCCCTCTGGCGTTATCGTTCGGCGGCATAAACTTCCAATCGAAGCGCCTTTTGCGTCGCCGCTGACTGGCGCGCTTTAAGCGGCGCGCATCGAACCTGGTCGCGACGGAACGCGAACCAGAAGCGCCAGCGCAACGCACCATTCTGCGATCGGCGCCTACGCCCGGTGACGGGCATATCGACTGCAGACCGCCGTCCGAAACTTCGCCGCAAGACGGGCAGGAGCCGTTCAGGCTCGTCGCATCTGTCGTCCTGACGGCGCCGTCATCGAAACACCAGCTCGCCCACAGCGACAATTTATTAATGTATATTGCATGTGATATACATATCCGCTATATATGGTAGCGCTAACAAGACCCGCGTCGACGGACGGCGTCGCGCGATTCTGACCGGCTGCATGTGGAAGGATGTCCACAGCCGCCATAGATCGGGAGGGTTCGGTCATGAGCTTGAAATCATGGGCCTTTATGTGCGGCGCAGCTTTGTCTTGCCTTGCATTCAATTGCGGCGTGGCGGCCGCCGCCTCTTGTACAGCGCTGGCCGGCGCGAAACTCGACAACGTGGACTTTCTCTCATCCGTCGAAGTGCCCGCGGCGGGCGATCTTCCCGGATATTGCCGGGTTCTCGGCTTCGTGCGCCCGGCTATCAACTTCGATGTGCGTTTGCCCCTGACCGGCTGGAACGGCAAGTTCTATGAGGTCGGTTGCGGAGGCTTCTGCGGCACGCTCGACTCCGACATCAAGGGCTTCGCCAACGCGCAGAACTACGCGTTGCGCCGAAGTTACGCGGTCGCCGTTTCGGACGGCGGTCACTGGGGCGCCGGCTCCATCGATGGCCGATGGGCGTTGAGCAACCCGGTGGGCAAGGAGGACTGGGCCTGGCGTGCGGAAACCGAGGTGGCCAAGGTCGGCAAGGCGCTGGTCGCCGCCTATTACGGGAAGGCGCAAGACCGCGCCTATTTCGCTGGCTGTTCTGACGGCGGCCGCATGGCCGGCGTCGAGGTCTCGCGCTTCCCCGACGATTTCGATGGAATCATCATGGGCGCCCCGGCGCTCGATTTCACCGGGCTCGTCGCCACATTTTTCTCATGGATCAAGAACGTCAACGTCGGAGCCGACGGTCAGGCGATCCTTCCTGTATCGAAATTCAAGCTGGTCGAGGATGCGGTCTACAAGCAATGCGCCGACAAGGGCGGCTTGATATCGCGTCCGCTCCAATGCCAGTTCGATCCGGTCTCGCTTCAGTGCAAGTCGGGCGACGGACCTGAATGTCTTAGCGCCGCGCAGGTCGGCGTGCTCAACAAATGGTACGGAGGGCCGAAGAACAGCGCCGGGCAGCAGCTCTATCCCGGCGGCCTTCCCCTGGGCTCGGAGCCGTTTTGGGCCAATTGGCTGACACCGCTGGCCGGCCTCGGCGACGACTCGATTCTCGGCGCGTTTGCCGAAAACTTCGTCAAGTATCTTGCGTTTGTGCCAGACGCCGGGCCGCTTTATTCGTCGGCCCAATATGATTACGACAAGGACCCTCAGAGAATGGGAGCGGGGGCCAAGATTTACAATGCAACGACATTCAATCCCGTCTCGCCCGGGGATCTTCCCGCGACCGATCTCTCCGCATTCGCCAAGCATGGCGGCAAGCTGATCATCTATCACGGCTGGGCCGACATGCTGGTCACGCCGCAACTGACAACGCTCTACTATGAGTCCATCGCCAAACATGCGGGCGGTCTCCCGCAGGCGCGCGACTTCGCGCGGCTTTTCATGATTCCCGGCATGGATCACTGCGGCGTATTTTCCAACGGGCCTGGCATCACCGACACCGGCGTCGACTTGCTGACGGCGCTCGAAGGTTGGGTCGAAAAAGGCGCGGCGCCGGACCAGGTGCTCGCGACGAAGGTTGACGACAAGGGCCAGCCTCTCTGGCAGCGTCCGGTCTGCGCCTGGCCACAGACGGCGACCTATAAGAGCGGCGCGCCAAACCTGGCGAATAGCTACGCCTGCGCGAATCCGTAGCGGCCATATGCGGCGCGTTGGAGTCTCGGTTCCCATGAGGGAAACTTGCCTCCAACGCGCCCGCGCCCTGACGATAAGCCGCGCTGCGTTGCACGTGTGAACGATCTTAAGGCGCGTAACGGCGCCAATTTGCGGCTGCGTTTCGCCTACTGGCGTATGTCGACCGGAACCAGGAAAGGCGGGCGGATCGAATTCGGTAAGGGGCCGACGTTCCTCAGACGTTCAATGTTGGGCTCCAACGCCTGACGAACATGCCCTTCGAGCGCCCGCTTTGCCGACTTCTTGTGTCCGGAAAGGACGAGATCCAAAATCTCTATGTGTTCTTCAAGCGCCCCCTTCAACTCCTCGGCGTGTGGCAGGGCGACGAAGGTGGAGCGTGTCGGAATCACCAAGAGCTGGCTGCGTCGAATGGTTTTGACCATCTGCGGATTGGCGTTTGCTAGGACCGTGTGAACATGCAGTTCGATCTCCAGCGTCTCGAAACGCAGCGGCGTGATTGTTCGCCCGATTGCTACGTCCAGATTCCGCCATCGCGCGCGAACCTGATCAAGATCCAATCTTTCCATCGATTGGCCGAGCACGACGGGTTCGAGCAGCCAACGCATTTCGAAATGATGTCTGAGGTCGTCCGCAGTGAGCGGTCCAGCGCTGATTGCTTTCCTGCGCGATGAGGCCAGAGCGTTCGAGGTGAGTCAGCACCTCATACGCCACCGTCCGGCGCGACTGACGCGACGGCGGCAGCGTGCTTCTCTCACAGTTTCTGCGACGAACCGCACTATTGTGAAACACGATTTGACGGCAAATCGAGGCGAGATTCAGAGCGCCCTTATGTCCAATGCGAAGCCGTCGCCGCCTCGAATTTGATAGATCACTTCAACATTCTTGCGGTCCCACATCGCGGAGCAGGCGGTGTTGAACAGCTTGAAATAGCGCTCTCCGAGAGTATCCACGTAGACCTCAAACGCCATCCCGGCTTCGAGATAAATCATCAGGGAAGCGGACCCCGCTCTCGTTCCCTCGAAACTCACTCGGACGACGAGTCCCCGCGCGATCAGCGTCGATTGTCCGTTCATGACCTTTCCCCTCGTTGTGTATGCGGCCGTCGCGCGCATCGCCGCACCTGCTAGCGTTGAGAATGCAATAGATGACAGAGCCCCGTGGCCGACCTCAACGCGACCTATCGGCATGATTCCGCGCTTTGTAGCGGACGGGTGACGCGCATTTGAGACGGCTAGCTCTGTGCGCGAACACCGCGCCGGCGACTGAGCTGATCTATCGCGACGGCGAGAAGCAGCACCGCTCCGCGCGCCGTGTCTTGATAGAAGGTCGGTACGTTCATCAAACTCATGCCGTTGTTGAGGCTGCCCATGAGCAATGCGCCAACCAACGCGCCGAAGATACGCCCACGTCCGCCGTTCAATGCGGTTCCGCCGATAATCGCCGCCGCGATCGCGTCGAGTTCGAGAAAAAGACCGGCGCTCCCTGCGATGGCCCCGGAGACCCGCGCCGTCAGCGCCACGCCGGTTATTCCGTAGGCAAGGCCGGCGATCAAAAAATTGATGAAAATACTCCGCTCGACTTTAATGCCCGACAGGCGCGCAGCGACTGGATTGCCGCCGATGGCATAGAGCTGCGCACCATAGCTTGTGCGGCGCATCAGCGTGTCCGCCGCAACCGCGCAGACCGCGACCAGAGCGATGAGGTAGGGCACGCCCTGCCATGAGGCGATCCAGATCGCCGCCATGCTGGCGGCTGCGGCCGGCGCCGCCGCCCGAACCAATTCTGCGTTAAATTGCCGGACGACGCCGAGCGCAACGCCCCGACGGAGCTCTCTCGCTCGAACAAATAGAAAAAGCAAAAAGCTTGCCGCGATAAGAGCGATCGAGGGCGCAGGCGGAAGGAATCCCGTGGCGATCGACTTAAGCTGCGCGGGCAACGGCGCTACGGTCGCGCCGTTGGTGATGATCATCGATATCCCACGAAAATAGAGCATGCCCGACAAGGTGACGATGAAAGACGAGACGCCCATCTTCGTCACCCACCAGCCCTGCCAAGCCCCCATCAGCAATCCGGTCGCGATAGCGAGTCCCGCCGCCAGCCAAGGCTCCATGCCGAACTTCACGGTCAATACCGCCACGACGACACCGACGAGAGCGACCGCTGAACCGATCGATAGATCGAAGTTGCGAGTGATAATCAGCATCACCGCGCTGATCGCCGCAAGCGCGACGATGGCGGTTTGCAGCGCGAGCAAAACGAGATTGCGCTGGGTGAGGAAGGTTCCGCCGGTGGCAAAATAGAAAAATATCCAAATCGCCGCGAGCACAATGAGCAGCGTGGAGTCTCGCAGCGATCGGTTGTTCAAAATGATCTGCAAAAGGGAAGGCGCCTGCGCAATTGAGGCGTCGATGGTGTGAATTTCGCTCACTGAATCTCCCCGGAATTAGATTCCCGCGGCGACACGAAGCAGCCGCTCCTCGCTTATGTCTGCTCTGCCGACGGTATCGGCGATTCGGCCGCTACGGACGACCGCAACGCGGTCACAGGCGTCGACAAGCTCCTCCGCGTCTGAGGACACCAGGAGAATTGCCGAGCCTGACAAAGCGAGTTCTCGCCAGATGCGATGAATTTCGGCGCGCGCGCCGACATCAACGCCGCGAGTCGGATCGACCAGCAGCAAAACCTTCACGCCCGCCGCGAGCCACCGCGCGACTTGCACTTTTTGCTGGTTGCCGCCCGACAGCGTGCCGACGATCGTGTCAAGGCTTTGGGCCTTGATGTGCAATCGATCGAAAAGATCCTGGACGAGACGGCGCGCGGCCATCGCGTCAATGAAGCCGAACCGATTCGATAGCGCTCCCAGATGCGCAAGGATGGTGTTGTCGTAGATTGAGTGCTCGCTTGAAAGACCGTCGCGACGGTCCTGCGCGATAAGACCGATTCCCGCAGCGACTGCTCTCGACGGGTCAGTGGGCGAGAACCTCGCGCCGTTGAGCCGGATCTCGCCGCTGGTTTTTCCGGGCCATGCGCCGAAGAGGGCCATGGCGATCTCAAGAGCGCCGGAGCCAAGCAACCCGAAGAGACCGAGGATTTCGCCTTGGTGCAAATCGAGATCGATATTGACGGCGAGCGGACGGCCTCCCTCGACGGCAAATACGTTGAAGTCTCGCGTTGCGAGAGCAACCTTGCCGGCGTTCGCCCGTTCCTCGGGCGTTGTTCGGCTGAGCCGGCTTCCCACCATTTCGGCGACCACGGCGTCGCGCGACGTTTCGGAGGTTGTAAACACGCCGCCGATCCGGCCGTCGCGCATCACCACGATGCGATCTGAAATCGCGAACACCTCCGCCAAACGATGCGACACGAATATAATGGCCACGCCCAAGGCCTTGAGCGCGCGCATGCGATTGAATAGGCGCTCCGCTTCGCGTTCGGTTAGAGCCGCGGTTGGTTCGTCAAGGATGAGAAGTTGAGCGTTCTTGCTCAGCGCCCGGACAATCAGCACCAGTTGTTGCGTGGCGAGGTCGAGCCGGCCCATCTCCAGGGTCGGATCGATATCCAGGTCGAAAGCGCTCAGCGCGGCGCGCGTTTCCGCCAATTGCCGCGGCCGATCTATGAAGCCCCAACGACTCGGCTCGTTGTTGAGCGTCATGTTTTCGGCCACCGTGAGGCCCGGCGCGACGCCGACCTCCTGGGCGAGGAAGGCGACGCCGCCCCTTTCAGCGTCGGCAACCGAGGTTGGCCGGAAAATCTGACCGTTCATGCGGATTTCGCCGGTCCAGCTTCCGGCAGGATGAACCCCCGACAGGATTTGGATGAGCGTCGATTTGCCGGCGCCGTTTGGCCCCAGCAGCGCGACAATCTCCCCCGGCGCGATCGTCAGGTCGACCTGGTCGACCGCGAGCACGCCGGGGAAGGTCTTCGTGAGCTTTGTTACCTCGACTAGGGGGGCCGTGGGAGGTCGTTCCGGCATTCGTCGCGGTTGCAAACCCACCGAAGCGGTCATCAGCAAGCTGGCTTCTTGCTTGGGACGTTTTTGTAGACGTCGTCCGCGGACAGCCAATAACTATGCTTGCAAACGAAGTCGGCGATCGAGCCTTGATCGACGTAATAGATTGGCGTCTTTATCCAGGGCATGTTGCGGACGCCGTTATTGATGACGTCCTTGCTCTCGATCGGCTTGCAACTGGCCATTGCGACCGCGACCTTGCCGGCGGCGGTTCCCATCTCGTCTGGAGCGGGCCAGACACTGCCGTCCATACGACCCTCGACGATGGCCTGCATGGCGGCGAGTTCCATGTCTTGTCCGGTGACCGGGATCGACCCCGCCTTTAAGCCCGCGCCCTCGACCGCCTGCATGACGCCGAGCGACTCGCCATCGTATGAAACGAGGAACGCATCGACCTTGTTGCCGGTCTGCGTCAGGGCGTTTTCGGCGAAGGCCTGGGCGGGCTCCGCCTTCCAGCCTTTGGCCAATTGATCCATAACGATTTTGACATCCCCGGCCTTCACGTAGCGGTCGAGTATGTCGTGATATCCGGCTTGCATGTCGGTTGCGCCGGTCTGACCGGGATCGCCGCCAATCAGCGCGTAATTGCCCTTTGGCACTTTCGCGACAAGCGCCTTGGCCGCAATTTGTCCACCCTCGCGAGCGTCGCGCCCGATATACGCAACCTGATCGGCGCCGGTAATTAAGTCATTGTATGACGCGAGCGGGATATGAGCCTCGAGGGCCATTTGCGCGATCTGCGCGGCGACGTTGAAATCGACGGGATTGATGACGATGGCGTCGACGCCCTGGGTGATCACGTTCTCTGCTTGCGCGACTTGGGCTTGAGCGTCGTTCTCAGCGGATTGCACGATGACTTCGTAGCCGGACTCCTTGGCCGCCTTGACGAAGAACGGCATGTCCGCGTGAAGATAGCGGAACGCGGTCTGCTGCTTCATCATGAAGGCAATTTTCTTTGTCTTCCCCGGCGTGCAGGCCTCGGCCGCATAAGACGGCGACGCAAAACCCGCCGCGATCGGGATGGCGACCGGAGTCGCCAGCAAATTGACGACCAACGCGGACGCCGATGCCCCCTGAAATACAAGGCGAAATGACAGTGCGCTCACAATTCCCCCCTCTGATTGCGATACAGTAAGTTATCGCTAACTGGTTGTAACATGACTGTCAATCCGAAGGGTGGACCTTCGGTCAAATCGCCGCGCCTGCGCGGAATTTCGAAGCGTCGCGCGGGAATCGCACTCGGCTCGCCGGGACAGGGAGGCGCGGCGGCGTCGACGATATGCGAGCGCGCTTCCGGGCCCGGCTGTTAAGGCGACGCCCAGCGTCGGCTCGAAACGCGTCGGAAACCTGTTCGCGGAATGTTTGATCAGCGCGATGCGGTAGTCGCAGGAAACCCAGCCTGCGCTATCTGACGAGCGATCCCTGCGAGCCAGATGGCGCCGCCGCTCCCAGTCGCCTCAGTCAAATCGACGGACGCGCCCGCCGCTTTTACCCGTAAATCCCGAGGATATTTGGCGCCGGCGGTGGATGGCGCGCCGTTGAAGCGCGAAGCTTGAGGTCGCTCAAAGCCGCCATCGGCCACTCGCAAACCCAGGCCTTGACTCGCAAGGTTATTGATAGTTATCGATACCATAGGCGAGTTTCGGGGGATCATTTGAGAACGCTAGACGCTGCCGGGCGACGTTGCGCCCCGGAGCGCACGAAAATTGTGCGACCTCGCGGTAGCGACCCTCGTCGTGCCGGATCGCCTTTCTCGCCTAGTCAACAGCCGAAATCGCCGAAGGTCGGGGACAACGGCTCCCGATCGAATTCCTCACAACAATCCAAAAACCAGGGAGGTAGTCATGACGAGTCGCGACGAGCAGCCGGGAAACGGCAACAGAAGGAATTTCTTGAAATCGGCGGCCTACGGAACCGTTGCGATCGGCGCCGGTCTGACGGGCCCCGAAGTGCTGTCTTCCTCGATCGGTCAAGCCAGAGCGGCGACCGACAAAAATCTGAAAATGTCCTTCATTCAATTTCTTCCGCACACGGTTCCGGCTGCCTGGAGCAAGGGCATCGAAGACGTGCTCTTGAAGCAGGGAAACATCGAATATCAATTGTTGGACGGACAGGCGAAGATTGAGGTCCAAATCAGTCTGATGGACACTCAAATCAACGACGGCGTGAACGTCATCTTTCTCCAGCCCGTCGACAGCGTCGCCATCGGGCCTTCGATCGCCAAAGCGCGTCGCGCCGGCATTCCCGTCATCACTCTCAACATCGATGCGGTCGAAGACCACGCCGCGCATGTTGAGATGAGTCACTACGCCGGCGCCATGGACATCGCGAAAGCCATGGGCGCGGCGCTTGGCGGCAAAGGGAAGGTGGCCATTATCAATGCGCCGCCCGGTATCGTGATCCGCGATCAGCGCACAAATGGATTCGTCGACGGGCTCAAGAAATATCATCCGAACATCCAGATCGTCGCGGACCAGCCGGCGGATTGGGATCGGAAAAAAGCGCAGGAAGTCTTTACGACAATTCTCGCCGCGCATCCTGATGTCGCCGGCGCGTTCGGCGTGAACGATTCCATGGCGCTCGGCGTGGTCGACGTCGCCAGAGACAAGGGTCTGCTGGGCAAATTGGTCGTGTTCGGAGACGATGGCGAAAAGGACGCGTTGGAGTCCATCGAAAAAGGCGAATTGACCGGAACGCAATATACCGACGTCTATCAGCAAGGTCGCTTTGCTGCGGCGGCCGCTACCGTGATCGCCAGCGGCGGCGTCGACGCGTCAAGCTTTCATTCCAAGGGCCATTTGCTGATACCTTACATCATCGCCACCAAGGAGACGGTCGGGCAGATTCAGCCGAACCAGCGGTGGTAGCGACGCCTCTTCGTCAATGAGTTTGGACCGTCCCGCGCTCGCGTTGCGGGGCGGTCCACGCGAGGCACAAAGGCGGACAGCCACCTTGTTCAAGCGCCATCAGAATTTTGCATTGTTGATTTTGTTTTTGGCTCTTTTTGCTTTCTTCTCGTTTTTCACGCGGCGCTTTTTCTCGGCCCCGAATATTGAGGATATCCTGTCCGGATATTCCTTCATGGCGATATTGGCGGTCGGCCAGGCATTTCCGATCATGACCCGCGGTCTCGATTTAAGCATCGGATCGAACGTCGGCCTCGGGGCAATGATTCTCTTTGACCTCGATAAGGTTTTCCATCTGCCTGGCTGGGCGTCGATTCCGATCTCCGTCACCGCCTGCGCCCTTGCCGGCTGCGTGAATGGGCTCCTCGTGACCCAGCTCAAACTCCAGCCATTCGTGGCGACGCTCGCCACATTGGCGGCGTTCAGGGGGACTGTTTACGCCGTCTCCGGCCGTCAGCTCTATCCCGAACTCGCGACCCAATCTGTCAAAGATCCCTGGATTCGCAGCTTGGAAGGATTTCTCGACATCGGTCATTTGACCGGCTTAAGCCGCTTCGTCAGGCTTCCTTCCTTACCCTTCTCATTCCTGGCCCTTCTCGTTGTCGCCGTTCTTGCGCATGTCGTTCTCAATCGCACGCGCCTCGGACTGAATCTCAAAACGGTGGGCGGGAATCCCGAGGCGGCGCATCTCGCGGGCGTCTCCGTGAGACGCACCCAGATCGTCGCTTACCTCGCGTGCGGATTATGCGCTGGCATTGTCGCCGTGCTTCTCGTTGCCCGCTTCACGACCGCCACCGAAGCGACAGGAACGGGAATGGAGCTGACGACGATCGCCGCCGCCGTGATCGGCGGAGTCACGCTGCGGGGCGGATCGGGAACCGTGGCGGGCCCGATTCTCGGCGCCTTCCTTCTTGGCATAATATTGATCGGTCTAACCCTGATGGGGATCTCGCAGTTCACGCAACAAATCCTCACCGGCGCAATTCTATTGGGGGCCGTCTATTATGATCGTTTGACGTCAGACCGCCAGAAATCCGCGTCTGGCGGCGTTGCCTGAATGACGGCCGTGAACGCTCCCACGCTTCTTCGGGCCACGGGCGTGAGCAAATCTTACGGCTCGCTCGAAGTGCTTCATCCGATCGAATTCTCGATCAAGGCTGGCGAGGTTCGAGGTCTCGTCGGCAGCAATGGCGCGGGCAAATCTACACTGATCAAGATATTGACTGGGGCTCATCGGCCCAGCGCGGGGGACGTATGGTTGAACGGCCGCAGGCTTCAGCTCGGCAATCCGCATCTTATGATGGACCAGGGAATCGCCTGCATCTATCAGCACTCAAGCCTCGTCCCCTCGTTGTCGGTTCTTGACAATATTTTTCTGGGGCGACAGCCGACGACGCGCTTTGGATTCCTCGATCGGCGGACTCAACTCCAGGCGGCTCAAAAACTCGTCGCGGAATATCGCATCGAACTCGATCTGCTGGAGAAAGTAGAGTCTCTTTCAACCGTCAAACAGAAAGAGGTGGAGATTCTCAAGGCGCTTGCTTTGCGCTCGTGTCTGATCCTGATGGACGAGCCCACGGCCTGGCTGTCGCATTCAGAGGTACGGAAACTCCACGCGACCATCGACACGCTGAGAAGCAGGAATATCGCGGTCGTCTATGTTTCTCATGTTCTGGATGAGGTCTTTGACATTTGCGACTCCATCTCGATCATGCGCGACGGCGCTATTGTCTGGGAAGGTCCGACCACCTCGATCGATCGGCCCAGGCTGATAAACATCATGGTTGGCGAGAAGCTCGGCAAAGCCTCGCTGGAATCCCTTGAGCAGAAAAGAAAACCGAGAGGCACAGGGGACATTCGGCTCTCCTGCCATGCGCTCGCGCGGAGAAACATTTTCTCCGATGTGAGCTTCGATCTCTATTCGGGTGAAATTCTTTGCTTCGCCGGATTGGTCGGGGCTGGACGCAGCGATGTCGTTCACGCGATTTTCGGGGCGGCGCAATTGGATGACGGCGCTCTTCAACTGAACGGCGAAGCCCATCGATTTCGATCGCCCAAAGAAGCAATCCTGGCCGGAATTGGTTTGGTTCCCGAAGATCGCAGGCGCGATGGACTCCTCCTGGCTCACTCTGTCGCTGACAATCTCGTTCTCGCAGCGCTCAAAAAAGTGTCCCGGTCCGGCTTTCTCTCTCAAAAGAGGCGGAGGGGGCTGGCTCTGCGGCAGATTAGAAACCTGAATATCTTGCCGAGTAATCCGGATCGAGTGGTGAGCGTTCTGAGCGGGGGAAATCAACAAAAGGTTCTCATCGGCAGATGGCTCGAGACAGCGCCGACCGTGCTGATCCTCGATGAACCAACGGTCGGCATCGACGTCGGCGCCAAAGCCGAAATATATGGCCAGCTCAGAGCGTTGCGAGACGAGGGGCGAGCCGTGCTCGTCATCTCCTCAGATTTGGAGGAGGTCCTGACGATCGCGGATAGAATCGCCGTCATGGCGGAGGGGAAGCTCGTTTCGATTCACGACGCCGGCGCGGTGAGTCGTGAAGAGCTTATCGCAAAAATCGGCGGCGACTAATGATTGGTCGTCTGTCTCAGCTCGGCGGCGTTTGGCTTGGCCGGCCAGGTTTCGGCTTGTCGGCGTCGCTCATTGCCCTTGTGGCGATTTTCGCGATTCTGAGTCCCGAATTCTTGCACATCGATAATCTTGTCGGCGTCGTTCATCGTGTGACGACGACGGGCATCATGGCCGTCGGCATGACTTTCGTCATCATGACGGGGGGCATCGATCTCACGGTCGGGCCAGTGTTGGCGATCTCCGGTCTTGTCGCGTTCTTCACGTTTGAAGGTAGCGCTTCGGTCCCGCTGTCCGTCCTCGGCGCGATCGGAACTGGAGCAGCGATTGGCGCCCTCAATGGAGCGGCGGTCGCGTATCTCAGGTTGCCGCCCATTATTGTGACTCTTGCGATGCTGTCGATCGTAAGGGGAACCGCTCTGATCGTAGGGGGGCCGATCTTGCATCAGCTTCCCGAAGGGGCAGGGTATGAATTTATCGGAACCGGATTCCTGTTCGGGGTTCCCGTTTCGGTTTGGATTTTCCTCGCACTCGCGATGCTGACGGCGTTCGTGCAACGACGTAGCGCGTTCGGCCTCGAAGTTGCGGCGGTCGGCGACAACGAACGCGCTGCGTTCCTGTCCGGACGGCCGGTGCGACTGGTCAAGACGTTGACCTACGTGATCTGCGGCGCGACTGCGGCGCTTGCCGGGCTCATACAGTCGTCCCAGGTTTACACCGCCTCGGCAAATTTCGGCGAATTCGGAACTGAGCTGGACGTCATCGCGGCCGTCGTGTTGGGCGGAACCAGTCTCCAGGGGGGCAGGGGCTCCATTCTTGGCACTGTGATGGGCGTTCTATTCCTCGGCGTCGTCAGTAGCGGTCTCAATATCCTTGATGTTCCCGTGGACGTGCAGCTTATCGCGAAAGGCCTCATTATCGTTGGAGCCTTGTCCGCACGCGCTGGGACGCAAGGCCAAATTTAATCCGGCAAGCGCCGCGTTGCCCGAGGCGGCGTTCACGATCACGCCGTGGACGACGCCTTCTTGCCCAAACTCGCCTGCGCCGCGGCCAATCGCGCGATCGGCACGCGGAACGGCGAACAAGAGATATAGTCGAGCCCGACACCTTCGCAGAAAGCGATGCTCGCCGGATCGCCGCTGTGCTCGCCGCACATGCCGAGCTTGATCGAAGGTCGCGCCGCGCGGCCGCGCTCGACGGCGATTCTGACCAGTTCACCGACGCCCTCTTGATCGATGGTCACGAAAGGATCGGTCGCGAGAATGCCGCGCTTCGTATAGGCGCCGAGGAAGGAGGCGGCGTCGTCGCGCGAAACGCCGAGCGTGGTCTGTGTCAGATCGTTAGTGCCGAAGGAGAAAAACTCCGCGCTCTCGGCGATGTCCCCCGCGCGCAGGGCGGCGCGCGGCAGCTCGATCATCGTGCCGATCGAATAGGGGACTTTCACGCCGGTCTCTTCGGCGACGGCCTCGGCCATTGCGACGATGAGCGCTTTCGTTTGGTCCAGCTCAGCGCGCGCCATCACCAAAGGAATCATGATCTCGGCGGCGATCGGCTTCCCCGTCCTGCGACCGGCTTCGATCGCGCCCTCGAAAATCGCCCGCGCCTGCATTTCGGCGATTTCCGGATAGCGAATGGCGATGCGTACGCCACGGAAGCCGAGCATGGGAT
>SSMV01000007.1 GCA_004799435.1 Bradyrhizobium sp. | reverse complement strand
CGATTGGCCCAAAGATAATAGGGCACCGCGACTAGCGTGGCGGGTCTCAGCGCCGGCGCAAGGCGGGAATAGAGCGCCTTCTCGTCGTCGCTGGACGTCAGTCGCACGGCCTCGGCCGTCAGCGTCGTCACGCCGCCGAAGAGGTCGTCGCGCCATTTGGCTTCGATTTTGGCGTGGCGTGGCAGCGCAAGGCTCTGAACCGGGCCGCCGTCATTGTCGGCCTCCTCGAGGCAATAGATCAGCGGGCCTCGCCTGAGCGCGACGCGTCCGACATCCTGACGCACGCTCGGATGGGCGTAAATCCGCTCGGGCGGCAGCGGCAGGGCGAGCGTCACGACGTCGCCGGCGCTCCAGCGTCGGCGAATTGTCGCATAGCCGCGCGAAAGCGAGGGCGAAACGCTTTCGCCGTTGACCGCAATGGCGGCGCCTTTCGCCCAGCCGGGGACGCGCAGCTTAAGATCGAATTCCGCGGGCTTTGAAGGTTCGACCGCGATGCGAATGTCGCCCGACCACGGATAGGTTCCGCTTTCGCGCAGCGTCACCTCCTCGCCGGCGAGCGTGAGCGTCGTCTCGAAGCCGCCATAGAGATGGAAGGCGACGCCCTCGTCGCTCTTCGAGATCGCATAGCCGGCGACGGAAGCGACGAGCCGCGCGACATTCATCGTGCAGCACGGACAGACGTGCCACGCCCAACGTCGATGTTGGCCACGGCTTTCCAGCGGATTGGCGTAGAAATAATGCGTTCCCTCGCGCGACAGGCCGGTCAGCGCGCCATTGTAGAGCGCAAGCTCCATCACATCGGCGTAACGGCCGTCGAGGTCGAGATGCAGCATGCGATGCGCCCAGAAGACGAGCGCGACGGCGGCGCAGGTCTCGGCATAGGCCGTCTCGTTGGGCAGGTCGTAGGGTTCGGTGAAACCTTCGTTCGATTCCTTCGGACCCAACCCGCCGGTGACATACATTTGCGCGGTCGTGACGTCGCGCCACAGCGCCTCGCAGGCGCGCCCCAGCGAGGCATCGTCGCGCTCAAAAGCGAGATCGGCGATCGCCGAGGCCATATACATGCCGCGCACGGCATGGCCGACCATCTTCGTCTGTTCGCGCACCGGGACATGCGACTGGTTATATTCGTAGGTCTTGGCCCAATAGTCCGCCGGATCGTCGCCGCGCGCGAGCGCTTCCTGCGTGAAATAATGCGGCTGGCGGCCGCGCTCGTCGATGAAATAGGCGGCGAGATCGAGCCGCCGCTTGTCGCCCGTCAGCCGGTAGAGCTTGACCAGCGCCAGTTCCAGCTCCTGATGGCCGGGATAGCCGCGCTTCTGGCTAGGCCCCGTTCCGAAGGTCGCGGCGATATGATCGACGTAACGCTCCATGACGTCGAGCAGGCGCCTGCGACCGGTCGCGCGAAAATAGGCGATCGCGCCTTCGAGCAGATGGCCGGCGTTATAGAGTTCGTGATTGTCGCGCAGATTGGTCCAGCGCTTGTCGGGCTCGCGCTCATTGTACCAGCAGTTCAAATAGCCGTCGGGCGATTGCGCCTTGGCGAGATCGTCGACGATGGCTTCGATTTTGGCTTCGATCTGGTCGTCGCGCCGATGCGCCAGCGCGTAGCTCGCCGCTTCGATCCATTTGCCGACATCCGAGTCCCAGAACACCTGCATCGTGAAATTATGGGCGTTGCGGGGGATGGTCAGCGGCGGCACGGGCTTGGGGAGTTTCAGCGAGCCGAGAATCCCGACTTCCGCCAGCTTGGCGTGCTGAGAGGGCACGGTGCGCGCCAGCACCGTCTCGAGCCGTTCGCGCCAGAATGGGCCGGCGATACGCACATCGGCGAAGGGGACGGACGAATATGCGCTCTTCGTCATGCTTGATTCTCTGCTCGATAAGAGCGATTTGCGCCGCAGGAACCGCGGACAACGAGGGAACATGGCAATCGTCGAACGCCGGCGAGCGGTTTGCCGGCGATCATGTCGAGCAGCGCGCCGCCGGCTTCGCGCCCGAGCGATTCGAGATTCATGTCGATGCTGGTGAGCGCCGGGCGGGTCGCCTCGGCCATAACGTCCCAATTGTCGAAGCCGACTACCGCCACATCCTGCGGCGTCGCCAGGCCCATCTCCCGCAGCGCCTCGATCGCGCCCCGCGCGATCTGATCGCTGCCGCAGAAGATCGCGTCGGGCGCGCCTTTCTTGCGCGCGAACAGCTTTTGCGCCGCCTCGCGACCCCAGGCCTCCGACCAGCGGCCCTTGAGCGC
>SSMV01000069.1 GCA_004799435.1 Bradyrhizobium sp. | reverse complement strand
TATGAATGGACAGGCAGTTCGGAGACCCGTCGTTGAACATCCATGATCTGGCCCGGCGTTTGAACATTTCGATCGGCACGGTGTCGCGCGCCTTGAACGATCGCGCCGGCGTCAGCAAGGAAACGCGCAAGCGCGTGCTCGACGCGGCCAAGAAGCATGGCTATTCGCCCGATCAATCCGGACGCAGCCTACGGCGCGGCGCGACGGGTATGGTCGGCTTCATGGTGGTCGCCAACACAAATCAGTCGATCAAGGGCGAGCCCTTCTTCATGACGATCTTCGACGGGATGCAGTCGGCTCTGGCCAAGCGCAGCCTCGACCTCGTCATCTATTATTGCGGCGCCGAGCAGAGCCCGGAAACCTATGTGAAGCGCATCGTCGAGCGCCGGCTGGTCGACGGGTTGATCGTCTCGCAGACGACGCGCCGCGATAAGCGCATCGACTATCTCATCGAACAGCATGTGCCGTTTATCGCCTTCGGCCGTAGCCAGTCAGGCGGCGGCCATTCCTGGCTCGATCTCGATTTTGAGGGCGTGGCCGAGCGCTCGGTCGACCTGCTCGTCAGCCAGGGCCACCGCCGGATCGCGGTGGCGACGACGGCGGGCGAAGTGAATTTCGGCCATGTTTATCGCGAAGCCTGTCGCGCCGCGCTAAAACGCCACGGCCTTCGGCTGGACGAGGAATTGATCCTCGACGAGCAGATGTCCGAATCGGGCGGCTACGCTGCGGGCGAGAGACTGCTGGCGCTGGCGGATCGACCGACTGCCGTAATGGTGGTCGAGAATTCCATGGCGATCGGTCTCTATAACAAGCTGCAGGAGGCCGGAGTGGCGCCGGGACGCGACATCGCCGTGGTCGGCTTCGATCAAAGCTCGACCACCGGCCTGTTCCTGCGGCCGAGGCTGACGCAGTTTCGCCTCAACCTCATTGAACTCGGCGCCTGGCTCGGCGACCATATGCTGGCGCTGATCGACGCCAAGCAGAGCGGCAAGGCGCCCCAGGTCACGCGCAAGATCTGGCCGATGGAAATGGTGCTGGGCGGCAGCACGGAAATGCGCGTGGCCAGCGGAGACGCCGAAAGCGCGTCGGACGCGTCAAAGCCGAACCGACTGCGTCGCCCGCGCGCGCTGCGCACTTCCGCGGGGGCTCAATAGCGCCACCGCACTAAAGCTCGGGCAGCGCGGCCTGAGCCTTCGGCTTGAAGATCGCGCCGTCGCAGAAGCGATCGGGTCCCATGATCAGCCGCCCCGTCGCGCCCTCGATCTCCCATTCGCCGGCATGGGCGCCGTCGAGCTTTTCGTCAGTGCGCGGCGCGGAAAGCCCGAGTGGCGCGACCGTCGCCCGGTAAATGTCGGGGCGAGAGACACGCGAAGCGAGCGACGCGATATCCACCGTCTCATCGATCAGCGCCCAGCGCGCCATCTGCGTCAAGAACCAGGCGGCGTGACTGCGCCAGGGGAAGGTCGCGCCATAGCGCCAGAAGCGCGAGAGATTGAGCTGGTCGATCGCGCCGCCGGGCAGCGAGGAGAGCAGCGCGTGAGAATCGACGCCGACATATTTGCGGCGCGACAACAGCGCCGCGGTGTAGCTGGCGTTCTCCGGCGCGTCGCAAAACTGCGCCGCCCGCAGCAAGGCGCGGATCGCCCCCTTCAGCGCCGCCGGATGCTCCTCGGCCCAGGCGGCGCGCACGGCGAAAGCCTTTTCCGGCGCGTTCTGCCAAATGTCGTCCGAGGTGGCGATGGTCGAACCGGTTCCCGCCCGCTCGGCGACCTCGCCCCATGGCGCGCCGGCGCAGAAGCCGACGATTTGTTTGGCCGCCAGAGCCTCGGTCGTGCGCGCGGGCGGCACGACGGCAAGCCGCACGTCGCGACCGGCGACGAGGCCGGCGCTCGCCAGCCAATAGCGCAACAGAAGATTATGCGTCGAATAGGCGTGAACGATGCCAAATGACGGGACTTCGGTCGTGGCGGCGAGCGCGGCAGCCAGCGCCTGCGCTGTCGTCAGCGATTTTTCTCTGGCGAGCGTGCGCACCGCGCCCGCCAATTCGCGCTCGACCGTGATCGTGTTGCCTCCCAACGAGACATTGCAGGGGATGATGAGCGGCTGGACCACGCCGCGCAGACCCAGCGTGATCGCGAAGGCGAGCGGCGGCATGATGATGGCCGCGTCGAGAAATCCATAGGCGAGTTTGTCGGCGACATTGGCCCAGGAGGGCTCGACCGTCAGCTCGACGTCGAGGCCTTCTTCGGCAAAGAAGCCGAATTCATGCGCGACGACCGCCGGCGCGGAATCGGTCAGCCGCAGGATGCCGATGCGCATCTTCGGTCCGTCGCGGCGCTGATCGAAGGCGACCACCTCGCTCATGGCTTGGCGTCCTTCTGCGCCTTCTCGTGGGATTCGACGAATTCGGCGACAATCTGCGCGAGCTTGCGGCTTTCGTTCATCGCCCGCTTCTGCAGCCAGCGATAGGCCTCCGGCTCGGTCATCTTCCTGTCGCGCATCAGGATCGCCTTGGCGCGCTCGATCTGCCGCCGTTCGTCGAGCAGCGCGCGGGCGGCGGCAAGCTCGGCTTCGACACGACGATAGCGCTGGAAGAGCGCGATGGCCGAAGCAAGGATCGGCTTCACATGTTCGGGCGCGACCCCCGAGACATTATAGGAGCAGACGCCGGCGGCGATGGCCTCCTGTGCGAATTGCGGGTCGTCGGTGCCGGCGAACATCACGACCGGATGGATCGAGGACAGCGCGCGGATATCTTCCAGAGCGTCGCGATCGGGCAGCGCCATATCGATGATGATGAGATCGGGTCGCACGCGCTCGACTGCGGCGGCGATATCTGACCCCTCCGCCTGCACGACCGAGGCAAAGCCAGCCTCCGACAGCCGCTGCTCGAGAGCTCTGGCGCGGTCTGCTTCGGTATCCAGCAAAAGGATCGTCAGAGACATGGGGAAGTTTTAGCGCAAACGGGCGACGCGACAA
The DNA here is from genome assembly GCA_004799435.1 of Bradyrhizobium sp. Taxonomy (GTDB): domain Bacteria; phylum Pseudomonadota; class Alphaproteobacteria; order Rhizobiales; family Beijerinckiaceae; genus Roseiarcus. Next base: position 969 of record SSMV01000069.1, on the reverse strand, counting down.
GCATGCTGAAGTGTCGCCGCCGCATTCACGAAGCCGGCGCGGGCGCCGCGTCGCGCCGCAAGGCCCAGGCGAGCGCCGCGGCGATGGCGCAGCTCGCCCAGAGCCAGCTCCCGGCCGCTTCCGCCGGGTGGCGCGGCCAAAACAGCGGGCCGATGGCGAACAGCGCCGCCGCGAACCCAAGGGCTCCGATGGCGATCCGCCGCTCGCGCGCGACATCGATCAGGGCGGCGCGATAGGTCAGCACAGTGATCGGGAACAACAGCCAGACAAAATAATAGGATCGCGCCAGCGGCGAAGCCATCGTCATCAGGCAGAGCAGCAACCCATATTCGGCGGCGTCCGAGCGCGGCGTGCGGCGTTGTTCCGCTGGCAACAATACGCAGAAGCCGGCGCCGATAAGACCGCAAAGGATCGCCAGCACGAGATTGACCTGACGATAGCTGAGATTGGCCAGGTTCACATAAAGCGGTTCGGCGGCGCGATTGTTCTGCATGGCGTTGACCGGGCGCAGCAGACGATGGGTGACCGCAATGAGCGAATTGTTTTTCCAGCTCCAGTTCTCCTCGGGCCGCTGGCCGAACCCCTGCTCGTCGGTCGAGAGCACCATGCCGTCGAACCAGGTCTTGAGTTCGCTCAGATTGCGGTCGAAGCCGCGAATCGGCGCCGGGACGACGACCAGGAGAATGACCAGCGCGGCGATCATCGACGCCGCAGCGCGCCAGCGCCTGCGCCACAAGAGATAGGGCAGAACCGTGATCGGAAAGGCCTTGACCGCCGCCGCGAGGGCGAAAGCCGCGCCAGCGCTCCACTGCCGGTCGCGTTGCAGAAGCGCGAAGCCCGCGAGCATCGGCACGAGCAGGGCGAGATTGGGCTGACCGAGATGAATAATGTCGACGATGAAGGGCAGCGTCAGCGCCGAGGGCAAGGCGATGAGCCACCAGGGCTTGACGCCGGGCCATCCAGCGAGCC